>CAYFVL010000013.1:0-37500 GCA_964346405.1 uncultured Fibrobacterota bacterium | reverse complement strand
GTTCTCGGCTGCGAAACGTGGGTTGATTAACCTGACTTCGACGATCGACCACGACATTTTGCGTAAGCCCGTCTTACGGCCCAATTAAGCCGGTCGAGGAGTCTTCCAGCCTCGCAGGTGCCTTCCATTGTCGCTCCAGATTCTCACCGCGTTCAATTTATTTGAACACTTTTCTTCCCAGGAATTGACATCCCGATCCGTTCAGGCGATATTTAGGTATATCAATCAGGAGCGGTTTTTCTATGGTTCGGGTGTTTGATTATATTGATTACCGGCGCTATCTGCAGGACTGGTTTGCGGAACGCAAACACGCGAATCATCATTTCTCGTGCCGCATGCTGGCCTCTCGTCTGGGATTCAAGTCATCCGGCCATTTTACTCAGATAATAAACGGCAAAGCGAATTTGTCGTCAAAGGCTCTCCCGCGATTTGTCGAATATCTCAAGCTGAACAAACGTGAGACGGAATATTTCGAACTCATGGTGCGGTATTGTCAGTCCACTCGTCATGAAGAGAAGCAGCGATGCCTTGATCGCATGGTTTCCTTCAAAGAGGTCAATCCCCGCGTCCTGAATCCCGATCTCTATGAGTTCTACAGCACCTGGTACTACGCGGCAATTCGAGACATTCTGGCGATTTTCCCGTTGCGGGATGAGTTCGAGCAACTTGGGCGATCACTAAAACCGCCGATCAGCGGCGGAGAAGTCCGTCGGGCCATAACGCTTCTTGAGCGCCTCGGACTGGTCCGGCGTTCCGAAGACGGTGTCTGTGAGCGTACCGATACGGTCTTGAGCACAAGATCCGCGGACGGAAATACGACACTGATCAAGTATCTTGTTACCATGATGGAGCAGGCAAAGCGGGCAGCGGTCGAGATGCCGAAATCGGAAAGAAGTATGTCCTGCGTAGGCTTTTCGGTTTCGGAGGAGACGTTTGGGCGTATTCGCCGCGAAATCGATGACCTACGCTCCAGGATACTTCAAATGGCACAGGAAGACCCCCATCCATCACGGGTGTATCATCTGAATATGCAGGTTTTCCCACTCAGCGACGAACTTCCGGGGGCTTCCGAATGAGATTATGCACACGGGGTGCGTTTTTCGCCCTGGTCGGCCTTCTTTTTTTCTGTAGCACCAATCCTACCGAGGTGACCGGTGGGGGAGGGCACGAAGTAGACTGCGCGGCGAAGGGACGCGTGATTGATTCATGTGGGAATCCCAAAGCAAACGCCCTTGTGCGAATTCGCTCAGTCGATTACGTTCCATCTTCTATGCCGCATTCATCGGACAGTTTTTTTGCCCGGAATCTGCACACGGATGAAAACGGTATGTTCAACGCACCGGTACCGGCGGGGGCATACCTGCTTGAAGCATGCGATTCGGTTTCATCAGGAGCCGTTGTCGCTTTTCATATAGATTCGTCGGATACCCCTTACTATATAGGCGACGTAACGTTGCGTGAGACGCGAACCCTATCCGCGGCCGCACCGGTTCACGAGATGTACGAGGAATCGCTTTTCGTAGCCGTGCCCGGTTTGGAACGTCTTGCCGTGAGTACCCCCTCCGGCACATTCCGCATCGAGAATCTCCCGCTCGGAACGTATACGCTCCTCATGGGTTTTCCCGGAGCGTATACGCCCGTCCGGGCGGAGGGAATCAATCTGGAAAAGCTTTCCGACAACCCGTGGAGAGAAGTCGATTGCGGCTTGTTGAGCCCGGATTCCCTGACGGTGCACCATGTCTTGAAGGAGATCGAACGTACGGATTTGATCAACGCTTCGATTGGATGGCGTGACGACAAAAGAAGACTTACGGCTCTTGATATGAAACAGCTCCATTTGTCGTCGGTCCCGGAATTAGTCGGGAATCTGAGGAATCTGGAGGAGATAAGTCTCAAATGGAACAGTCTTGAATCGCTTCCCGCGTGGATTGGGAATCTTCCCAGGCTGCGGCACCTCGACGTGAGTTTCAATCTCATATTTTCGTTTCCCGACGAGCTGAGTCACTGCAGCACCTTGGTTCATCTGAACTGCCGCGGCAATCGATTGCCGGAAATGCCGGCTTCGGTATCGCAACTGGCAGCCCTGGAGATGCTGGATATCAGCGGCAATCCCCTCGGATCGTTGTCCCCGTCGCTTGCAAAGGTCAAATCGCTGAAAGTGTTGATGGCCGATAATTGTGATCTTGAGGTATTGCCGGATGAGCTTGGTACGCTTACGAATCTCGGTTTTCTTGCGGTTGAGAATAATCGCCTCTCGAAGTTGCCGAGCACTGTAGGCATGCTCAAGAGTCTTTCCGAGTTGCATCTTTCTCATAACAAACTGACCACACTCCCCGAGGAGATCGGGGACGCACGTGCACTTGCCGGTTTGCGGGTATACAACAATGAACTCTCTTCGTTACCTTCAAGCATACTGGAACTGGAGGACCTCGTTCCAATGTTTGTAAATATCAGAAAAAACAGATTGCACGATTTACCGGATAACCTTGCCGCCTGGGCCGATACCTATGACCCGGGATGGAGGACAAATCAGAAATGACTCAGCCAGACCGCGAAAAGAGCGGAATACAACCTCGGAAGGAGGTCCCCGTGAATGATCGAATTGTCAAAACACTCCTGTTTATCAGTATCGCGGTTCAGTTTGTCGGAGCCCAGTTCAATCCACAGGATCTGGGCGGCACGATCAGCGAAGCATTGTACATGGCAAAGGAACTCCCTGCGGTCAACAAACCGGACTACTTTGCACCCAATGGAATTGCCGTTTCGAAAGACCACAAAACCCTTTACATCACCGCCGAAGCGGCTCGGCAGATTCTTTTTGTCGACCTTGCGACCAGTTCCATTACTCGACATATCGATCTTCCGGCTTCACCGACTGGTCTGGTAGTATCGCCGGATGGAAGTGAAATCTATGTTACGTGTATGTCGGAGCTTCTTCCGGTGGGGGTCGTCGCCGTTGTCCCTGCCGGTGGTACTAAGATCGCACGCACGTTCGAAGCTGGGCATTCACCAAGATCTCCGGTGATCAGTCCGGACGGAACCGATCTCTATGTGTGCAATCGACTTGAGAACAAAGTACGGGCTTACGACATCGCAGGCGGTGCTGTGCAGTGGGAAGCGGATTCAAAACGGGAGCCGTATGCCGCTACGCTCACCCCCGATGGAACCAGGCTTCTGGTGGCCAACTATCTTCCGTCCGGCAGGAATGATGTCGGCACACTCGCTGCCAAAGTACTAATACTTGATGCGAAAAACGGTGAATTACTGCACCGCATTCAGCTTTTCAACGGTACCCAGAGTTGTGCCGATATTGAAGTTTCAGCAGACGGCAGGTACGCCTACATACCCCATGTACGCTCGCTTCATGCGATGACTCCCCATAACAAAATCGAAATGGGGTGGATAAACTCCAATGCCGTCGGGATTATCGACCTTTCCGGCCCCAGCCTAATCGGAGACCTCATGCTGGATAATCCGGGAGCGGGGGCGGCAAATCCGTGGGATATGGTGGTAACAGGGAGCCGAGCGTATGTCGCATTCGCCGGATCACGAGAGCTTCATACACTGAATCTGCAGAAGCTTCATGCCGCTGCCGACACAACAGAAAATTTTTTCGAGTACGGAAACGGCGATTTGACAATCACCATAAAATTCGGATCCAGATCGTCGGTGCCCGTTATGGGAGGACGGCATATGGCGTGCGTTGGGGATACCGTCTTTGTTGTCGGTCGGTTTTCAGATAACATTGCCGTTCTCGATACAAAGGATGATGCGGCGCGGTTCATTCGTAAAATTTCCTTACATGGGATGTATGAGCATACTCCTCAAGCTGAACAAAAAGGTGAGTTTTATTTCAATAATGCCAAAGAGATGTGTTTTCAGAACTGGCATAGTTGTGCTTCTTGCCATCCCGGCGGACGAATAAACGGCACCAAGTGGGATTTGGAAAATGATGGAGAAGGGAATTTCAAAGACACGAAAAGTCTCCTTGCAGCTCACCTTACCCCACCAAGCACCTGGACCGGCGTGCGAGATTCCCTGGAAATAATGACGAGGAGCCAAATCCAATATGTGCTTTTCTGGGATCCTGCTCATCTCGAAACCCAGGCTCAAGCGATTGATACCTATATAGGTTCCCTGCGGCCGTTCCCCAGTCCTGCATTGACGCTCAACGGGCTTAATGCGGCGGCCGTCCGAGGAAAGGATGTATTCAACCAACTTAGCTGCGGAACATGTCATCCCGACTCGAATTACTTTACCGATCAGCAAATCCACGAAGGATACAAGGAACAGTGGGAGGTTGGGCCTTTTGACGGCAAATGGGACACTCCTACACTCCATGAGGTATGGCGGACCGCCCCGTACATGCATAACGGCGGCTGTGCGACGCTGAAAGATGTTTTTCAGCCGCCGTATACCCATGGTCTTGACGGCAAAACGATCACCGATCAGCAGTTGAATGATCTGGTAGAATATCTAAAAACGCTGTAGAGCAATCTCCCGTCGGACGGGGCTGGAATTATAATAGAAGTTAGAAAAGACCAATCCGAACCGGTAAATAGACACGAAAACACTGTGGTCAAACGAGGAGGAACGATGAAAGCGATGAAGCGGTTCGCAACAGCGATACTATTTGTATGCATAGGCTTGGGCGCTGCTCGGGCCGAAGATGTTCTTACTTCAATGAAGATCTACGACAAGAGCGGAAACAATCTCTTGAATCTCGAATACGAGTATGTCGAAGGTAAGGTCTCCCAGATTGTCATGCGCAATGCACTGGGGTATCTGTTTCGCACGGTAAAACACGAATACGATGAAGAAAACCACATCCTGCGAAAAACCTTTATCGGTCCGAACGGTATTCCGACCCATGTAACAGAGTCCGCCACCGACGAAGGTACCGGAGCAATTGGAACCGATATTTTCGACCATTTCGCAAAACCGAAGAAGACGCATTCGTGGCGAGGGACCTCGGTAAACAACTGGCAGGGTGTTGCCTTTGCAAACACCGAAGGCGAAGAAACGCATCGAATAACCTACACGAAAAATGGTGATCGAATCACGAGAGCATCGGTCGCCGGAGCCGACGGCATCGAGACGCACTATGCGCTCATGGGCTACAACAACGAAGCCCCCGCAAAGAATGCGCTTCCAAAACCGCGGGTACACGGGCTTACGATTCACCCCACCGAAGCAGGACTGTTTGTGCGGTTTGGAACCGAGAGTGCCGGCCATGTCCGGGCGCAGGTGTACACACTCGGCGGAAGATCATTGGGAACGGTTCTGGACAAAAAAGTCACCGCGGGGAGGCACGGATTTTCGATCCCGATGAACACCGGTGAATACAATGCGGCCGGAGGGGCGTATATCCTGCGCTTTGAGTCCGAGGGGGCCCAGGTTGCCCGGCCGTTTACGCTGGTCAGGTAGGAGTGTTATCTCGATGATTGACCGTAAACCCTGGAAACGGACACTGAGCGGAGCGCTGCGCCGGAGTCGAGGTGTCGAAGTGCCCGTTTCCAACGCAAAACAGTTCCCTGAACCGAAAGGCATTCGCTATGTATAGATATCTGTACCTTGTTGTGGCGGTTTTCGTCGCCACCCAATCCATAACGGCCGAGGAAATGAATTCCCTTCTGGGAAGTACCCTGAGCGAAGCTCTCTACCTGGCCGAAGAACTTCCTTCGGTGAACAAACCGGATTATCTTGGACCCAACGCACTAGCGGTTTCACCCGACCACGCCACCCTTTATGTAACCGCCGAAGGTTCCAGAGAACTGCTGTTTGTAGATCTCGCCACTCAGTCGGTATCACGCAGGGTGGAGCTTCCAGCTTCTCCGACGGGACTTGCCGTGGCCCCCGACGGCGGCGAAATTTACGTAACCTGCATGTCGGAATTCCTTCCGGTTGGTGTGGTGGCGGTAGTGAGCGCCGACGGATCAGGCGTTGTGCGTTCATTTGAAGCAGGGCATTCTCCGCGAAGTCCGGTGATCAGTCCCGACGGGTCAGTGTTGTATGTGTGCTGTCGGTTTGCCGATAAGGTGTGTGCGTATTCGACGGCTACCGGGACGGAAAAGTGGGAGACCGACGTAGAGCGCGAACCGTACGCTATGGAAATTACGCCCGACGGCGGCACATTGGTTGTTGCCAATTATCTTCCGGCCGGAAGGAACAATGTCGATACGCTGGCGGCCAAAATCGCTTTTGTAGACGCAGTTGGAGGAGCTCTTACGGGAACAGCTTCTCTTCCCAATGGTGGCCAAAGCTGTACCGGACTGGCGATTTCTGAAGACGGCAGATATGCCTATGTTACGCATGTATCCAGTCTCCATACGATGACGCCCGTTAACAGAATCGATAATGGTTGGATAAATCACAGTAAGGTGAGCATTTTTGATGTTGCCTCAAAGAATCGACTGGCCCATTTCATTCTAGGCACCCAGGGAAGCGGGTTCGGCAATTCCTGGGATTTGTCCCTGCACGGTGACGGCATGACCGTGAGTGGTGCGGGAGTCGGTGAAATTGCCGATGTAGACCTCTCTGCGATGCACTCACTTATAGAAAACCTGTCGGACCTGGAACAACTGTATTTTTCGTTAGCATTGAGCGCACAGTTTGTACAACGCAAAACTGTTTCGGTGTTGGGCGCCCGGGCAACAGTTCGTTTCAACGATACGGTCATAGTTGCCGGGCATTTTTCCGGGGATCTGGAGGTGCGAATTGCCCGGGACAGCGTTTCGGTCGCTCATATCGATTTGCATGTCGCCAATGAGCAAACCGCCTCAAGGATTTCCGCACCCAGGCAGGGAGAGCGGTGGTTTAACGATGCAAAGAACATGGCTTTTCAGGGTTGGCATAGCTGCAATTCATGTCATCCCGAAGGGCGCACCTGCGCGCTGAAACGGGATCTTGAGAATGATGGAAACGGCAATTTCAAAGACACCCGCAGCACTCTTCTCGCTCATGCCACCGCGCCCTCGATGATCACCGGGGTTCGTGATTCGCTTGGTATGGCCGTCCGGTCAAAGATTCAATATGTATTGTTCTGGGACCCTGCACAACTCGAGGATCGTGCGAAACTCATCGAACAATACATCGCCTCCCTGCGGCCGTTCCCCAGCCCGGCATTTACCAAATCCGGCCTGAGTCAGGCTGCGCTTCGAGGAAAAGAGATGTTTCGGCAACTCAACTGCGGAGAGTGTCATCCTGAGTCGACCTGGTTCACCGATATGAAGCGACACGAGGGACGAAAAACATCGGAGGACGCCGGCCCCCTCGATGGTATCTGGGATACACCGACATTACATGAACTCTGGCGCACCGCCCCGTATGGATACAACGGGAGCTGTGCGACTCTTCAGGAGCTTTTTTACTCACCAATCAGCCACGGGATAGATCAGAATCTAACCGACGGGCAGATCACCGATTTGGTTGAATACCTGCGGGCGCTTTAGCCTCTAAGTCCGACAAACAGGTGCTCTGCTTCGGCATGGTCACTTCGGCCACCGCAGTGGGGCGCCCCGCTCAGGTATCAGACCAGGGACAAATATCAAAATGGCCTTAAATTAAGGCCCGGTTGGAAGTCTTTTCAGCATTGCTCCCTCATTCTCCGGGCTACGCCGGATTATGCCGGCGGTAGCACAAAAATACAACATAATTATGCATTTTAAAGGTTTAAGTGATATATTTCTGTGGTATACAGTGGACGCAGGATCGTGCTGCCGGGGTGACATGGCACTATTTTGCGTCCGCCGTCAACCGGATCCACGGTCTTTCGGCTCAGGAGACAGGCTGGAGTACCCGTCGAAAACAGTATGCCGTCGCCCTGGATCGTACGATTCTTCTATAGCAAGTCGTCCCTCGCCGGCGGGCCCGGGAGGGACGACAATTCACACGAGGGGGCTTTATGGCACGTATCACGCGTAAGCATGCCGGTCGATATCTTTCGTTTTTTCTTCTCTGTGCGGCATCCACCGTACACTCTCAGGCAACACCTTCACACATTGGAGAAGTTCTGAGCGAAGCCCTTCACCTCGCCGGTGAACTTCCCGCGGTCACAAAACCCGACTATATCGCGCCCAACGATATCGCCGTTTCGAAAGACGGTACTAAGCTCTATGTTACGGGTGAAGCATCTCGCGAGTTGCTGGTAGTGGATATCCCTTCATCGGCCGTCGAGCAGCGGGTGGAACTTCCTGCCTCGCCCACCGGGCTTGCCGTCTCCCCCGACGGCACGGAAATCTTCATAACGTGCATGTCCGAGCTGCTTCCGGTTGGGGTCGTAGCCGTAGTGGATGCGCAGGCGCCGGAGATTCTTCGGACTTTTGAGGCCGGCCATTCGCCTCGAAGCCCTGTTTTGAACGACGCCGGGACCATTCTGTATGTGTGCAATCGTTTCGCGAATACGGTAACCGCATTTGATCCGTCGAACGGAAGCGTGAAATGGACGGCTGAAACTCCGCGAGAGCCCTATGCGGCAGTTCTCACGCCGGACCATGCTACGCTTCTGGTGGCCGACTATCTGGTTCAGGGACGCACCAATCGCGATACCGCGGCTGCCGCCGTGTCTATTATCGATGCGTCTACGGGGGATATCGAGAAAAGGGTTCGGCTTACCAACGGGGCACAGAGCTGTGCGGATATTGCGGTTTCCGAGGATGGTAAGTTTGCGTACGTTTCTTTTGTTCGTTCATTTCACACAATGACCCCGCTGAATAAGATCGACGCGGGATGGATAAATGCCAATGCTGTGGGCATTATCGATGTCGACCGGCAGCAGTTGGTTGGGTGCTTTTTGCTGGACGACGACGGCAAAGGGGCGGCAAATCCCAGAGGGATTGCGGTGCGGGGGAACACTCTTGTCGTCGTGACATCAGGAACGCGCGAAATCCACCGGGTTGACCTCAATAAACTGCATGAGAAGATATCCGAAACAAACAATTTCCCTGAACATGGTAATTACAACCTGACTTTCTCCAAGGGCTTTACGAGTAGGCAAACCGTTGATCTTCATGGCGCAAAAGCAGTGGCAACTGTGGGGGATTCGGTAATTCTTGTCGGCTACTACTCCGACAACGTGGGGGTTTTCAGCGAGTCTGAAGCTGTAGACTTGATTGAGCTGGGGAGCAACACCAGTTCCTCTTCTCAGGGAGGGGTTCCGCCGGCGCGCCGAGGTGAATATAACTTCACAAATGCCGATCAAATGTGTTTCCAGGGGTGGCAGAGTTGCGCCAGTTGTCATCCCGACGGCAGAATGTGCAGCCTCAAATGGAATATGCCCGGCGATGGGAATGGGAACTTTAAAAATACCACAAGTCTTGTAGCCGCACATCTTACGCCCCCAAGTATGTGGACCGGAATACGGGATTCCTCGAAAATAACTGTCCGGGCCATGATCCAATATGTCCTCTTCTGGGATCCCTCCCAGCTCGAAAACCGAGTTCAAGCGATTGATACCTATATCGGTTCCCTGCGGCCGTTCCCCAGTCCTGCATTGACGCTCAACGGGCTTAATGCGGCGGCCGTCCGAGGAAAAGAGGTATTCAACCAACTTGCCTGTGGAACATGTCATCCGGATTCGATGTACTTCACTGATAAGGAAATACATGCGGGGTACAAAGCCCCGGACGATATCGGTCCTTGGGACGGGAACTGGGATACCCCTACGTTACATGAGATCTGGCGGACGGCTCCGTATATGCACAATGGAAGCTGCGCAACACTCAAGGATGTCTTTCTGCCACCTATGGAGCATGGACTGGAGGAGCCGATCACGGATCGGCAACTTAATGATTTAGTGGAATATTTGAGGACCCTATAGAAAAATACCCGGACGCCGGAGTTGAGAGAATGATGAGTGCACAGGCAAAATCGACTATTGGATACGGATTCACGATGGTCACACGAGGAGGAATAATGAAAGCGATGAAGCGGTTCACAACAGCGATATCAATTGTATGTATCGGATTCGGCGCAGCCCGGGCCGAAGATGTTCTTACTTCAATGAAGATCTACGACAAAAGCGGCAACAACCTGCTGAACCTCCAGTATGAGTACGCAAACGGCAAAGTGTCCCAGATTGTCATGCGCAATGCGCTTGGGTATCTGTTTCGCACGGTAAAACACGAATATGACGAAGAAAACCATATCCTGCGAAAAACCTTTATCGGTCCCAACGGTGTTCCGACCCATATAGCAGAGTCTGCCACCGACGAAGGTACCGGAGCGATTGGGACCGATATTTTCGACCATTTCGCAAAGCCGAAAAAGACGCATTCGTGGCGAGGGACCTCGGTGAACAACTGGCAGGGAGTTGCCTTTGCAAACACCGAAGGCGAAGAAACCCATCGAATAACCTACACGAAAAATGGTGATCGAGTCACGAGAGCATCGGTTGCCGGAGCCGACGGCATCGAGACGCACTATGCGCTCATGGGCTACAACAACGAAGTCCCCGCAAAGAATGCGCTCCCAAAACAGCGGGTACACGGGCTTACGATTCACCCGACCGAAGCGGGACTGTTTGTGCGGTTTGGAACCGAGAGTGCCGGTCGTGTTCGGGCACAGGTATACACACTTGGCGGAAGGTCATTGGGAGCGGTTCTGGACAAAAAAGTCACCGCGGGGAGGCACGGATTTTCTGTCCCCTTAAACAAGGGTGAATACACCACGGCCGGAGGGGCGTATATCCTGCGCTTTGAGTCCGAAGGGGCCCAGGTTGCCCGGCCGTTTACGCTGGTCAGGTAGGAGTGTTATCTCGATGATTGACCGTAAACCCTGGAAACGGACACTGAGCGGAGCGCTGCGCCGGAGTCGAGGTGTCGAAGTGCCCGTTTCCAACGCAAAACAGTTCCCTGAACCGAAAGGCATTCGCTATGTATAGATATCTGTACCTTGTTGTGGCGGTTTTCGTCGCCACCCAATCCATAACGGCCGAGGAAATGAATTCCCTTCTGGGAAGTACCCTGAGCGAAGCTCTCTACCTGGCCGAAGAACTTCCTTCGGTGAACAAACCGGATTATCTTGGACCCAACGCACTAGCGGTTTCACCCGACCACGCCACCCTTTATGTAACCGCCGAAGGTTCCAGAGAACTGCTGTTTGTAGATCTCGCCACTCAGTCGGTATCACGCAGGGTGGAGCTTCCAGCTTCTCCGACGGGACTTGCCGTGGCCCCCGACGGCGGCGAAATTTACGTAACCTGCATGTCGGAATTCCTTCCGGTTGGTGTGGTGGCGGTAGTGAGCGCCGACGGATCAGGCGTTGTGCGTTCATTTGAAGCAGGGCATTCTCCGCGAAGTCCGGTGATCAGTCCCGACGGGTCAGTGTTGTATGTGTGCTGTCGGTTTGCCGATAAGGTGTGTGCGTACTCAACCGCTACCGGGACAAAAAGGTGGGAGACTGATGTTGTTCGGGAACCGTATGCAATGGAAATCACCCCCGACGGCGGCACTTTGGTCGTTGCCAACTATCTTCCGGCCGGAAGGAACAATGTCTATACGTTGGCGGCGGATGTATGCTTTATTAACAGTGGCGATGGTACGATGGATGAGGTGCTCCAACTCGCAAACGGATTTCAGAGTTGCGCCGGGTTGACGCTCTCAGACGACGGAAAGTACGCGTACATCACTCACGTGAATTCCCTGCACACCATGACTCCCCTGAACAAGATCGATGTGGGATGGATTAACAGTAATGGAATCAGTGTAGTCGACGTGACGTCCCGCAGTGTGTTCGGCAGATCCCGGCTCGACAACTCAGGAGCCGGCTCCGCCAACCTATGGGGAGTGGATGTTTCCGGGAATAAGCTCGTTGTGGCCGGCGCGGGGACTGAAGAGCTTCATGTGTGCGAAATAGACACAATGCACGCCGCACTTAGTTCTATTGGTGAGGACCACCAGATGTACCGCTTATCTCTCAGTCTGAAATTCGCGACCCGCCGGCGAATACAAGTTAGAGGACCACGAGCGGTTATCGCATTGGGAGATACCGTTGTGGTTGCCGGATACTTTTCCGACGAGATCGGCATCGTGAATATTCAGGACGGCCTTGATGGGTGGGTAAACCTTTCCTTGCACCCCGACGGTAATTATACAATCGCCGGCAGCTCACCTTCTCGACAGGGCGAGCACTGGTTCAACAATGCGAGGAGAATGTGCTTTCAGGGGTGGCATAGCTGTCAAAGCTGTCATCCGGAAGGACGAGTGTCCGGCATGAAATGGGACCTCGAAAACGACGGTCAAGGCAACCACAAAGATACGCGCAGCACTCTTCTGACCCACGTCACTGCGCCCTTGATGATTACCGGCGTTCGTGATTCGCTTGCCCTTGCGGTTCGGGCAAAAATCCAGTACGTGTTGTTCTGGGACCCTGCACAACTCGAGGATCGTGCGAAACTCATCGAACAATACATCGCCTCCCTGCGGCCGTTCCCCAGCCCGTTATTGACAAGATCCGGCCCGAACCAGGCTGCTGTTCGAGGTAAAGATGTTTTTCAACAGCTCAACTGCGGAGAGTGCCATCCGGAGGCAACATATTTCACCGATATGAAGCTGCACGAGGGACGGAAAACGCACGACGACGTCGGACCGCACGACGGCACCTGGGATACACCGACACTACATGAACTCTGGCGCACCGCCCCATATGGATACAATGGGAGCTGCGCGACGCTTCAGGAGCTTTTCTATTCTCCGTTTACTCATGGAATCGATGAAAGCGTGACCGATCAGCAGATTGGTGATCTGGTGGAGTACCTGTTGACGTTGTGACGGGCTGAGTGCTGCGCGCACTCGTGAGCAGTTGATGACAGACTATTCTTGTGAAAGCGTCTTCATTCCGTATCGGCGGACGAAGGCGCTTCTGTTTTTCAAGGAGTGTATGTTCCGCGGTTTGCTCCCGATTTGTGAGCGGATCCTCACGAAATATGCCGTCCACCCGGTGCCAATCGGCTATATTATCGGAAGCAAAACGGGAGATCACGTGCCGAACATTTTCGAATATACCGACTACAGAGCATTTCTTCAGGATTACTATACGGAAAAGAAGGCGGAAGACCCGAAGTATTCTCATCGATGGTTTGCGATGAAGGCCGGTGTGCGTTCCAGCGGCTATTTCTCCGACGTACTTTCCGGCAAACGTCATCTTACTCCCGCCGCCGCGCTCAAGTTTGCAAAGGCAATGAAGCTTGATTCCGCCGGTACGGAGCACTTTGAGGCCATGGTTGGCTATGCTCGCGCTAAAACAATTGATGAACGGGCGCATTTCTATGAAAAAGTGCTGGCCCGTCAGGATGTACAGGTCAGCGAGCTGGAACGGGATAAATTCGAGTTCTACGGTAAGTGGCAATATTCGGCAGTCCGTGAGCTGCTGTACTTTTTCCCATTTGACGGAGATTATGAAGCTCTTGGGAAGAAACTGCAACCTTCCATTTCCGCTCATGAAGCACGAAAAGCGGTTGAATTGCTTAAACGGCTGGGATTGGTGAAAAAGAATGCAGCCGGAAACTTCGTACAATCCACTCCGCTCCTGAGTACCGGCGCCGACAACCGTTCGCTTCACGTTGCCCGTTTCCAGCGCGCGACAATCGCATTGGCCGCTGAAGCTCTGGACCGGTTCAGCGGTGAGGTTCGCGACAGCTCCACGCTGACCATGACCCTTTCGGAAGAAAGCTTTCGCATCGCCCGCAAAGAGGTCAGACAGTTACGTCGACGATTGCTTGCGCTTGCCGAAAAGGATGAGTCGGTTGATCGAGTGTATCAGTTCAATTTCCAACTGTTTCCACTTTCCCGGTGGTAGAGGGACAAATGTTTATGCGATGGTCGGTCATTTTTTTCGCACTCTCCTTTACCGCTTTGCTCCTGAGGTGCAACGACTCGGGAGAATCTCTCAGGGCGGGAAGCGGATCCGAGACGGTCTACGGTCATCTGGTCGATACGCTCGGAAATCCGACGATCGATGCCTCAATCGCACTTCTTGCTTCTCACAAATATGATGATACCACCAAGTACGATACTGCCGCACATACCGAAACCGACGAAGGTGGACGCTATGAGTTTTCGTCGGTGGAACAGGGCAACTATGCCCTTCTGGCACGGAGTCACGATGGGGCACTGGTTATGTTCCGTGAGGGAGTTGAGTACGAGGAGACGGACGCCCCTTACTACCTGGGTACCGATACACTTCGGGCGCCGGGGAAGATTGTCGGCCGTATTACGTATCGTGGAGCGGGAATCGGCGGAGCGATCTGCTATATTCGCGGCCTCCCGGGGCTTGACATAAGCGATACTTCCGGGCTGTTTGAGCTGGACAGCCTGGTGCCGGGAAATCGAATGTTGCGCTGCAGTCCTCCTTCGCCGTTTTCCATGATTACGGTTCCAATCGAGATCCTTCCCGATTCGATGATCGATCTGGGCGATTTGGTGTTGGCTCCCGATCCCGGTGCGGAACCACCCAATGTCTTCGATTTTTCGGCCTCCTTCGATACGGCGACAGGTATCGCTTCGCTCAACTGGTCCGAGGTTTCGGTCGGTGATCTGAAGGGGTATGTGGTGTTTCGAAGTACGCCCGAAGGAGATTTTGAGTTCTTGCAGGCAGTTGTGAATGCGAATTTCGACGATGCTCTGAGCGATCCATCATTGGTTCAAAGAGACCAGATCAAGTATTATGTCGTGGCGGTGGATACAACCGAGAAACGTAGCCGGGAACCGTCTCCTGTTGCCGTAATCTTCCCCGCGCCTCGAGAATCCGTCATGACTTCCTGTAGTATTTCCGTGTCCGCCAATTTACCTGTTGCTATTGGCGATACGGTAGAGATTCACGCCTCGTACCGAAATCCGACAAGACGGAACGTGACGGTTCAGTGGTATGTCAATTCAGTAGAGACTCCGATTGCGGAACATCCCGTCGCCGGGCTTGCCGGGGTTGACACGCTTTCGTATGTGTGGTCCGACAGCGGGGAACATCGGGTTTGGGTCCGGTGTACGGACGAGGCGGGCGATCACTGGTGGGATAGCGTTCTGGTGACCATTCAATCAGTTGGTTATCCCGCGGGGGAATGGAATCCCCTGCCCGACGCCCCATTTGTCGGACCTGCATACGTGTGCGGAGTGGAGGGGGAGAACCTCTATATCGTTTCGCGAAGAAACAACAGTAGTAACCGACACTACGCTCTCTACGCATATGCCTCAGAATCCGGTGCACAAGGGGAATGGCGGTATATTTCCGATCTGCAAAAGAATGTAGAAAGCCCCGGTACGGCAGTTCACAACGGGCGTGTCTACATTGCGGGAGGCATACCGGTGGGGAATGAAATCGTCTCGGACGTTTACTACTATGATCTCTCGGAATTTTCGTGGAGTTCGTCGGCCAAAATGCCTATGCCGCTTGCGGGGCTATCCCTTATCTCTTCGGGTGGGAAGCTGGTAGCGGCAGGCGGTGAGGGAATTCACAAAATACACAACCAGACCTATGAGATTTCAGATGCCTGGGAGTGGATATCCGCTATGACCGTGGACCGGTGCTATGCCGCTCTTGTTTCCGTTAAGGATTCTCTGTATGTTTTTGGTGGGAAAGGACACTCCGGTTCCATTTCTTCTATTGAGCGACTGAACCTTTCAGACCCGACCGGTGAATGGACTATTCTGTCAAACCCAATGCCGGAGGGGAGAGAGCGGCATGCCGCCGCTGTATTTGGAGATTCGCTGGTAGTGGTTGCGGGAGGAGTTCTGAAAGACGGATCCGTGACATCCGCGGTGAATCGGTATGACCCTTCCACCGGGGAGTGGCTGACCCTTGATTCCCTGAAAACGGCTCGTTTTGATCTGGGGCTTGCGACGGTGAACGGGCGGATCTATGCGATTGGGGGAAGAACCGCGTCCGAATCAGCGGTTGGAACAGTAGAAATGTTCGTTCCGTAATTAGCACGAATGAGCGCCTGGCAGGCTCATGGTGCATTCGGATCCTGATGCGAACCGGGTGATTTCCGCAAATGGCACGTTTTGTGGGAGCACAGCCCGCATGCCGAATGCATCCGACGAACACCCGGGCCCACCCCAATGACGCCGCTGACTGATTTAATCGGAGTCATCATTGCCGAATCCGACAGCCTGATACCCAGAAAACCCGGGGGCAGGATTTTGAACAATTTGTCCTGCTCCCGCACATTCCAGTCGCAATATCCCGGGCTTAGACGGTTGCTGCATGAGAAGTCCATGCTCGAGGCCGCCTGAAGTATTGAATCTTCCAGGCGATCCGCCACCGATTCAACCGCTACCGATCCAATGGCGTCGACAAACAGCGCCTGCAGTGGATCATCTCCATGAAAGAGGGATCGAGACCACGAGTCATATACGTATCCCAGCGTACAGGCAAAAAAATGCAGTGTACTACATTTTGTCAATTGTTGTGCAATAACCCGACCGCATTCGAAAACAATGTCGTCGGCCTTAAACCCGTCTGCATCCACCCGGCAGTCATCGATCCGAACACTCCCGGCCGCGGGCTCCATGCGCCGCATACTTTGCTCAAGCGCTTCGTAATAGAGTCCAAGCATGGCTGAATCAGGTTTATTCTCACCATAGCCGACTGCCCGAAATACTTCATTCTCATCTATTTTCAAATCCTCGGAAGATATCTCAAGAATCACCGGATCTGTATTTTGTCCCATTGCTACCTCTAACCTATCACACCAGTTCACGGGTCTAGGTCGTATTCATCGAATTTGCCCGGAAGCAGCCAATTCCGACATACATTCCATGAAGTTAAATATATATACGGGTAAATTTCAAAGCAGTTCGGTCGTGGAGAGCCCGTCCGGGTTGCTTCAAAATATGGCAAACGGTATATTGCACTCAAGGCGAAAACCATCACATAGGATCACAGTGTGAGTCTGGAAGCGAAATCAAATCAACGAGGCGAAAAAGTACCGTTCATACCGAAATACAAACGGCTGACCAACCTGTATAGGGAAGCGATTCTGGCACACGAGTACGGACCGGGAGCCAGGCTTGATTCAATTAATGAAATTCAGTCGCGCCACGGGGTATCGCGAGAAACGGCCAAGTTGGTGCTCAAGACGCTGTGCGATGAAGGGCTGATCGTCCAGAAAGCCGGTATGGGCTCGTTCGTGGCCGATCTGCGTCCGCCCAGAAAGCTGTGGGGTGTAGTACTACCTTTCTACTCGGTGCATTACGACTACCTCCTGGGGCACCTCTCGCGCCGTGCGTGGGCAAAAGGACGTGAGTTCAGGCACTTCGTGGATTACAACAACTGGGAAGAGGAAGTCAGGCTGGTCGGACGGCTCATCAATGAACGGTACGAAGCGGTCATTATCATACCCACGCTGGATGAGTCCAAAACGGCCTCTTTCTACTCGCGGCTGAAAACATCAAGCACGGTGGTCAGCCTTCTGGATCATACCATGGCCGGATCCTTTTTCCCCTACGTAGTGCAGAGTTACGATCTGGGGGTAGAACGCGGCATGCGGTATCTGCTTCAGACCACAAACCGATCTATCGCGTTCGTTCGCAACGAAATATGGGCGGATAGAAACCTGGTGCAGGAAATGATGGAAGAGGCGTACCTGGATCACATGCGCACACGGCGTCCCGATGTCGAACCGATCGTGGTCGAGCACGCTGGACGGGTAGATCGGGAATTCGTACAAACGCGAGGAATCGAAGGTTTTTTCAGCTGTGATGATACCGATGCCGTCGGCATTATAGGAAGGCTCAAGGAACAGGGGCTCAGTATTCCGTTGCACGCTCGTCTGGTCAGTTACGGCAATACCGAAATCGCGCGGTATTTCACCCCCGCTATTACTTCAATTGACCCCCGAACCGAAGAAATGGTTCGACAAACAATTGATATAGTCATGACACGAATTGGCGGAGGTGATATCGGATTTTCTCAGTATGTTGTGCAGCCGGAGTTGATACACAGAGAAACATGAGGGAGTTTTTGGAAATGTTGATAAAGGAGAATGTCGGTTATGAGTGAATTGCTGAATCAAATTGCGACCTGCGTTGAAAGAGGGAAAATCAACAGAGCTTCCCCGTTCCCTCCGGACATGAAAGGGCAGGACGGTGCCGACGAGCTTACGGCGTCGGCGCTTGAGGAGGGAGTGACCGCTCAAGATGTTCTGTCAAATGGATTAGTGATCGGGATGCAGAAAATCGGGGTGAAATTCAGAGAGAATAAGGTCTTTGTGCCCGATGTGCTTATGGCGGCGAAAGCGATGAATGCGGGAATGGCTCACCTCAGGCCTCACTTCCAGTCGGGAGCGCTAAAGCGAAAAGGAGTGTTTGTCCTTGGGACGGTAAGTGGTGATCTGCACGATATCGGCAAGAATCTTGTGGGGATGATGATCGAAGGGGCGGGATGGGAAGTTGTGGATTTGGGAGTCGACGTCTCAATAGAGAAGTTTATTGAATCTATCAAAGAACACCCCGGTTGCGTTGTGGGACTTAGCGCTCTGTTGACAACGACTATGGCAAACATGCAGAAAACGGTTGCCGCGATCAAAGAGGAATCGCCGGACACAACAATCTGTGTCGGTGGCGCACCGCTTACTCAGGAGTTCGCGGACCGTTACGGAGCCGATTGCTACTCTCCCGAACCGCAAGGGGCCGTAGAGTGGCTTGAGAAAAACACGAAGTGAAAGAGAAAAACCCGAACAAGGAAGTTGTAACCGATGACTGAGAGTGTGTTTCAGCCTTTGAGCAAAACCGAAGTGCGAAAGGCGGTGCGGAGAGAATGCCCATCGCGCATTCCGATGGTACAGGCGACGTGGTGGGGAGAGGGCCTGACGGAACAGTATGGAGACGGGCTTAACGCATTGGAACAGTTCTCCGATGCGAAAGGCATACCGATACTACCGCTCGACTACAAAGAAATGGGACTCTCGTGGGAATTGCCCAAATCCTCGTCCCACGATGCCGCCGCAGTGCTTGACGACTGGTCAAAGCTCGATGAATTTGTAGAGAAAATGCCGGATCCGGAAGGATTTTTCCAACGAAGCCCCGAGAAGTATGAAATGTGCAGGCGTATTTCGGAGAAAGCAAAAGGTGATGACCGATACTTGATGCACTTTCAATGGAGGCTTTTCTACGAGTGCCCCTGGCAAATTCGGGGGATGGAAAACCTGATGACCGACTACTACCTTTATCCCGAAAATGTTCACAAGCTGAATCAGGCCCTGGCGGATATGTATATAGCTTTCATCCGGTATGCTCACAAAGAGTTTGGTCCCGACGGGTTCTGGACCAGTGACGACCTGGGGCATCAGACGCAATTGATGATGCCGCCGGAAGTGTTTCGTGAATTCATAAAACCCTACTATACGCAGGTTGGAGAAGCCCTGAAGCAGCTCGATATGGATTGGTGGCTTCACAGTTGCGGCAACAATACCGAAATCCTGGGTGATCTGGTTGATGCCGGAGTTGATATATTTCATCCCGTGCAGAAAGGGACCATGGATGAGGTCTCAGTGGCGCGAGATTTCGGGGACAAAATATCCTTCCTGGCGGGAATCGACGTGCAGCATATTCTGCAGGAGAAATCGACGGATGAAGTACGTGAGGAAGTACGGTTTCTCATAGACACATTCGACCGTCCCGACGGGGGCATGTGTATCGCCGCGGGTAACGGCATCGTCTCTGGTACACCACTTGAAAACATCGCGGCGTTTCTCGACGAAGCGTATCGGTATGGAATGCAGCATCGCAAACAGTTTGCGGAGAAAGCAAAGTAGGGCGCGCGAAGCCCGGGGCATGCCGATTCCAACAAGGTCCTCGGACCACCCGAGCGGTGCGTTTTCCTCTCAACGTAAACGGAGTAAAATCGTATGAAGAAGATCAGTGAAAGAATCCGAGCCGGTACGATTCTGGTGTCCGATGGTGCATGGGGAACGTTTCTTCACAGCCTGGGCCTTCAGCCTGGTGAATGTCCGGAATCCTGGAACTTAAAACATCCGGATAGAGTATCCAAAACAGCCAAGGCATATATTGATGCCGGGGCCGAATTGGTCGGGACAAATAGCTTTGGCGGGTCACGCTATAAATTAGCCCATTACGGGCTTTCCGACAAAGTCACGGAGATCAACGAAGCGGCGGCGGCAATTTCGAAAAAAGCTGCCGGAGAGCGGGCGGTGGTCATCGGATCAACCGGGCCTACCGGAAAGATTCTCATAATCGGGGACGTCACGGAGCAAGAACTCTATGATGTGTTCGCGGAGCAGATCATGGCTCTGGAGCGTGGCGGGGCCGACGCGGTCTGTGTGGAGACAATGTCTGCTTTGGACGAAGCGCTTTGTGCGATCAGAGCGGCAAAGGAAAACACCAGTCTGGAAGTGATCACTACCTTTACATTTGAGCGGACGGTTGATAATACGTATCGCACCATGATGGGGGTTTCGCCCACCCGGGCGGCGGAGGCTGTTCTGGCCGAAGGCGTTGATGTTATCGGGTCGAACTGCGGAAACGGCATCGCGGGAATGATCGAAATCGTCGAAGAACTCCGTTCGGTGAATTCTTCCATACCGATTCTGATACATGCGAATGCAGGGAGCCCCCGGATCATTGACGGGGAAACGGTTTTTCCGGAGACCCCTGATGATATGGCGTCTCTCGTACCGCAATTGATCAAAGCCGGAGCCGGAGTTATCGGTGGATGCTGCGGCACAACTCCAGCTCATATCACCGCGATCGCCGAAAAAGTCGGCGATCTCAATTCTAATTAGTGTCTGTCCGAAAACTCCCTGAAACGGACATTGAGTCCCGATAGCATATCGGGAAAATGCCCGTTTTCAGCGTCGAATTAGCCGGTTCATCTTCCCGAAGTTAATTCGGAACTCGATGACCGGGTAGTTTTCGGATATACACTAACTAAGCAGTAAACGATCTGGGTATTGGGCGGATCTGAATGGTCACTGGAAGGCGTCCCTGAAAAATCGCGGACGCAGCATTGATCAGGATCGAAATGCCGAGACGGTATTCCGTGGAATTCAACCATCAACTGTCAAACTCGAATCTTCATCGTAACATGTGATGCGAATTGTGCCGCCTGATCAACTCTCGGGCGATCGGAATATCCGCCGGTGCAAGATCATACTTCATGAGTTTTTCGGGGGTGGCCCAGGTCAGGGCACTATGGGCATGAAGTTGAAATTCTCCCACGCAATCCGTCACAAGGTATGAAAGAAGGTGGATAACGCCCTTAGGAGTCGTAACGAAATAACCTCTCCATTCTCGCTTGATCTCAAGTCGGCTTTCTTCGTTGCTTGTTTGGGCCATAGTCCCTGCTATGCCCCTGCACAAGCGCCTCGAAAGCCGCCCTGATATCTTCGCGATTTCTGAAGACTTTATTCCGTTACGACTCCTTAGGATAGGAATAGCGTGACTCGCAAAAAAATCGACCTACAGTAGCCCGAATCCCGAATTCTTCACACAACTCTCGCGTGAGGCACTGTTCGGGCGTCTCTCCCGGTTCTATCGAGCCCCCGGGGAATTCCCACTTTCCGGCAAGCGGATCACCAGCCGGGCGTTGAGCCAGGAAAATATGGTTTTTTTCGACTATTATTGCCGCGGTTACCCTTTTCATGCTTTTCGATACTTCGGGAACGGATTTATCTGGAGACTGAAGTGCCTTGGCCGGTACATTGCATTACCCCAGGGGCTCAGACTGATTGACTGCAGAGCGTCGGGGATTACGGGGCGATAGCTGTACACGAGAGTCAGGAGACGGAATAGTGTGTCTCCGGGCATTCGCGGAGCCGTGCCGCGCTTTGTTCCGCGGTTATGTCGCGCTGCGGCATTGCCAGCATCTCATATCCGACCATGAATTTTTTCACCGTAGCACTTCTTAGAAGCGGAGGAAAGTAGTGGATATGAAAATGCCAGTAATCATGGTATTCACCATCGGTAGGCTGTTGATGCAGTCCCAGGGAGTATGGGAAACTGGTTCGAAAGAGATTGTCGAACCGAATACCCATTCGCCGGAGTGCATCCGCCAGATCGTCGCGCTGCACCGCCGACAGTTCGGTCAAATCTCTGATGGGTTCTTTCGAAGCGATAAGCGTTTCAAACGGCCAGACAGCCCAAAACGGTACCAGTGAGACAAATGTGTCATTTTCGAAAACAATTCGTTCCCCTGCCTTGAGTTCTCGTGCAAGATAGTCGGCAAGGAGCGTTACACCGTTTGACTCGTAGTAAGCTTTCTGGCGGCATCCCTCGACTGCCGGGAAATCGGGGATGGTTGAGTTCGCCCAGATTTGACCGTGCGGGTGAGGATTGGAGCATCCCATCATGGCTCCGCGGTTTTCAAAAATCTGGACGTACCGTATGAAATCTTTCGATCCAAGTTCTTTGTATTGACGCGTCCATTCATCCACAACACGGCGGATGTCCGAACTCTCCATGAGAGCCAGAGTGAGATCATGGCGAGGAGAGAAGCAGAGGACCCGACAAATACCGGATTCCGGGAATGCCGTAAAAAAATCATCGGGCTTCAGGACTTGCCTTGAATCAGTATCCGGCAGAAGAGCCGCATAATCGTTGTCAAACACGAATGTATGCGAGTATTTGGGATTGTGTTCTCCGCCGGCTCTCTCGTTTCCCGGACACAGATAGCATTTTTCGTCGTACTCCGGACGTACCTCCGGTACGGCATCTTCTACCTGTCCCTGCCATGGACGTTTTGTCCGATGAGGGGAGACAAGTACCCATTCTCCGGTAAGAGCATTAAACCGTCTGTGTGGTGTCGCACCAAGATCCATTCTCGGCATCCTCCCGATAGAAAAACGCGCTCACGTGAATGAACGCGTTGTATTCCCGCGGACACTTCCAAAACGGGCGCTCAAATGATATTTGAGACGACCCGCTTAAAGAAGAAAACATCCTGGCTAGACTTTCCGCTTCTTATGCCTGTTGAGGCGTTTTCTCTTTTTTCGCTTATGCTTCGCGATTTTGGCTTTTCGATGCTTTTTTACGCTCGACATCAAGGTTCCTTTCCCATACAAGGGTCACAACATATAAGCAATAGAAAATGGGTTTTGGGCAGTGGTTCAGTCAAGAATGTTGTCGATTATTACCATTGTGGCTACAATTGAGATATGAACCTAACAATTATTGTCGATTCCATTCCATCGAAACGAGCTGGAAACGTCATAGCCCGTCATCTTGCCCATGGCCCATCCATTTCACTCACAAAAGCGAATCAAATGGTCGAATCAGGCCCTTTTGTGTATGCGGAAAACCTGAGCAAGACAGATGCCGCCCGAGAACTCACGAATCTGAAGAAACTCGGGTGCCGTGTACGGCTGGTTCGTACGGAAGGCGGTGCGCATCATGCCTCATCTCCTCCGAACAGTCCTGCCCCGGAGAACAAAGGCGCCGACCCTCCGATTACGAAGGCCGATTCTGAAAAGAGCATTCCGGAAGGCGGTTTATCCCCGGACAGTTCGAACACTAGTTCCGAAGAAGGCGGAAATGCCGGAATAGTATCGGAGAGTGTTGGAGAAACTCCGGGTATTGAGTCCGCGACCTCCTCCCCCAATGTCTCGGTGCCGGAGAACGAGTCGGAATCGACGTTGTCGACGTCGGACGGTGTGGATCAAAAGAGCGTGAGTTCGGAGGTTGGTAACCATTCCGAGTCCGGGGACGAGCACGTAGAATCGCCAGGTGAGCCAACTGCACACGAAAAACAATCTCATGAGACGGAATCCGTTCGTGAACGTCGCTCAATCTCACACACAGTTTCGGCATACACGCCGCCGGCAAAGAAGAACCGCGGGAAACAGGTGGTTACGCCGCTGGCGTTGGTTTTGTGCGTCGCCTTTCCAATATTGGTTTTGGTAATAATACAGGAACCGGCCGACCGACGAATTGCCCAGACAGACTCCATTCTAAAACAGGCCCCCGGATCGAGAAGCCGAGATGTCTTCGAACCGATAAAACCCGTACACAAGACAAAAATCCGGCCAAGATCAAAGGTGTCCAAAAAGCAGAAGCTGGAATCCACCGCATATGTGGATTCGGCATCGGACTCACACGGCAGATACGATATGATGATCCGGTTTTATATGATCGCGATCTCTTTCAATCCCTACAACATACAGGCGTGGTACGGGCTTATCGCGGCACTCGAAGAGGCCGGCAGAAGTGAAGAGGCGCAAAAGGCTCGAAGACGAATGGAGCAGATTTTCGGCAAAGAGGTATTCGATTTGAGAAAACTGGTTGCTCCCTACGGAACGTTGATTGATTTTTCTTCGCATAGAAGCCGCTGTCGAGTAGAATACCGCGCAACACCCACAACGCGCGACGAGTTGGAAATGGACGCCTATCAACTGTCGCGCGCTTTTCGGGCAAAAGACAAATGTCTGGAACTGGTGATTCATGCCGAAACCGGGCTCGGGAGCGGAATGGTTACGCGTGTCAAGCTCGACCCTTTTCCCCAAACCATGTCTCATTTCCGGCGAGAAGCGAACATGATGTTCGCGGATTGAGAAGACTTCGTACCCATCGAATCGGTTACGAATACAACTACCCTCGAGTCCGGTGGTACGGCCCGACAATCTCGGTTTCGGTATCCCTGCCACCTGCCGGGCATGTTCCGTTTGTCATCACGTGCTATGCAAAAAGTCAAGAAGGTTTTCCGCAACCGTTTCCAATTCTTTCGGAAAAGTTTCTTCCCGGCAATACACCTGCAGAATTTCGAGAATTGCAAGAAGCTCCTGTCGGGAATACCCCGATGAGTCGTCGTGCTCAAGACGTTTCGACAGGTCTTCGATATTGTCGTAGTAGAATAGTACATGTCCCTGCTTTTCCTCGATCGCATCGGCTTCATCGAGCAGGCGTTTCGCGTAGGTCAGGATCGCTTTTCGTTCCGAAGGTTCGAATGACACATCGAGTTCTTCCTCGAGTTCATTGGGGTTGAACGCGATATCATGGAAGTTGAACGACTCAAGGCGGTCCTTTATGTCGGAGTGCTTAAGCTCGTATTTCCCTTCGACCTTGTCGAAGTGGTGCTCCAGTATATTCGACGCCTGTTGCAGAAAGTCCCTGTGAACATTTACGGTCAGAAGTATGTCTTCCTCGGGTTCGAGCGGAATAGCTTTCGATATAGGCGCCGGATCGATATAGAAAGGAATTCTCTGATCTCGTAGTGCCGATTCCGCCAGAAGAAAATCGGTACGTGTGAACTGGTGTTCGAGAGACACGAAATCCTCGGGACTCATGCCCGCGGGAGTATGTCGTACGGTACCTTCATGCGTTTCCGTTTCCGCAAGGATTGCATCCATATCGGTTCCATCGGCTTTTCGCCTCTCAATTTCCGCTTCCATTGCAGTCAGTGCCTCGTCGGTGTAGTCCTTTTTGTGATGGACAAACTGATCCGCAAGAAATGAGTCGGTGAAGTTTTTGAAACGTTTTTCAAGTTCCGAGGCCATACCGTCGTCTCCCTCCAACTGTGTTCGAAATCTATTCATAATCGCGGCAAATCATACCGAATTCGGTAAGTTTCAAGTGCAACAATCAAACCGCCCGGCAATTACAGTTGTTATAGCAAAAACCAGACCGTTCATTCCCCAGGCCGAATTCTCCAGAATGGCGATCGAAAATGCCTACCAGTCGTCTCGGTAATACCTCTCGGGACATTATCCGCTCTCTCTTTGATGCAGACGAATAATCTAATTCACTCCCTCACTGGGGGTGTTGACCGGTGAAGACAACGCGGGATCGGCTGCGAGAATCCGGCCGGCTACCGCCCGGCCATTTGCTTCTCGCGCTTCCTAAAAAAACGAATCAAAGCTTCTACATAGTCCGCCGAGGTGGAAATGTCAATCTGGTCGACCCCGGTCGAACGAAACTGGGCACGGATATCGTTCTTACGTTTGCTCATTTTCTCGGCATACTCGCGGCGATAGCGTTTGCTGCCGGTGTCGACCAGTTCCGCTTCTCCCGTCTCCGGATCGAATAACTCAACCAGACCGACATTCGGCAGTTCGGCTTCTCGAGGGTCGTTCAATGAAATTGCAATGCAGTCGTGTCGACGAGCGGCCACTCTGAGCGCGGATTCATAATCGCCCGCAAAAAAATCGGAAACAAGAAACACAACCGCTTTTTTGCGTTGTACACGGTTGAGAAACCCGAGTGCTCCGCTCAAATCGGTACCGGTTTTCCGGGGTTCGAAGTAAAGCAGTTCACGGATTACCCGGAGTACGTGGTTTTTCCCCTTTTTCGGGGGTATGAATTTCTCAATTTCATCGGTGAATATGATCAGTCCTACTCGATCATTGTTTTTTATTGCGGAAAAGGCGAGAAGAGCGCAAAGCTCGACGGCAACTTCACCCTTCATACGCTTTACACTACCGAAGTTTCCACTGGCGGAAGCATCGACTACAAGCATAACGGTCAACTCACGCTCTTCTACATGCTTTTTGACGTACGGCTCTCCCATACGTGCGGTAACATTCCAGTCGATGGACCGAATGTCGTCACCTTCGATGTAGGTACGTACCTCGGAGAATTCCATGCCGCGTCCCTTGAATACGCTATGGTACTCTCCACCAAGCATTTCATCGACGATGCTTCGCGTCTTGATTTCTATGCGTCGGACCTGCTCGAGTATTTCGCGTGGGATCATATCGTTGTCGTATCCAAATCGGTGAGTACATCTTTGAGTTCGGCTGCTGTTTTCATTCGTCGACCGATATTGATGCGCGCGGCGATTACAATGCCCAGATTAAATATCATGAGGATTCCCAGAGGGATGCCCCATTTCAGGGCACGTTGGGTGTGCCGTTTCATTCGGGCGTTTTCTCCGGCTAATCGAAATTTCGCCGCATACTGTTTCTTCACGACCGTCACGGTTGCCGGATCCGGGTTACCCGTGCTTTCAAAGCCGTTATCGGCCTGGAATGATTTGAGAAGCGCCTCGACGTTGCTTCCGGTATATCCCAGATATTTCAGTGCTGTGACCATCTCGGCACGCATAGTCCTGCGTCGTTCTCTGGTTGTTTCGAGGTATTCGATCCCGTTTGATACCGAAACCCCAAACGGGTACTGTTCGGCCAGTCTGGCATACAGTCGGGAAGCGTTATGGTAGTCGTTTTGCTCCTGTCGATAGTATGCAAGCTCAAAAAGCGCATCGTCGGCAGTTTCTCCATCGGGGTACTTCTCGATTATGGTCGTCATTGCGGATAGAAAACCTCGTGTATCGCCGAGACGACGGTGAGATTTCCCAATCCACAGCAGGTATTCGGGCATTGGGGAAAGCCGATGGGCCTGCTTAAAATTTTTGAGAGCATTGGGGAAATCGCTGTTCTCAAAATATTTCAGACCCGACTGGTGGTAAAGCCCGGGGCCGTCTTTTTCTCTGTCGGCGTGTATTGTCTCCGGCGTTCCACGGGTAAGACCGTGGGTCCGTGAGTCATTTCGGGTGGCTTTATGAGCCGCATTATCCCGGGGGGGGGGAGTTTTTTTCTCGGAAGGAGCCTTTTTGTCGCGTTCCGAAGAAAAAATTATGCCCTTTTCTCGATCGTATATCAGTTGTGCTCCGGTGGCTTGCAGCATTATAAACAGCGAAATCACCGACAGAAACCCCAATCTTCCGACCCGAACCCTGGATTGATTGGACTCTTTGTCCGACAAGTTAACGCGCTTCATCCCGCCGGGTGGGACCACTTCGTCTCGCCCAAGGGGATCAAGGCACAGTGGTACAGGTTTTCTTATGCGCATTATTGTGTCCACAAAGAGAATCCTCTGTTCAATCCCGCCGCGTGCTGCTCTGACCCGTCTCATTGTACGTCTCAGCTATCTCGCACTGCCGCCGGGTACAGGATTCACAAAGGAAACCGGATTATCCCGGCAAACCCCTCAATCAATCAATCTACGGAACCTCGACACTGTCGAATACCCGTTGCACCACATCTTCGGAGGTGATGTTTTCGGCTTCCGCTTCGTATGTAAGAGCTATTCGGTGCCGAAGTACGTCGACGCCTATCGATTTCACATCTTCAGGGGTAACGTATCCGCGGCCGCGAACAAATGCATGGGCGCGAGCGGCCCGAGCCAGAAAAATAGTGGCTCGGGGGGATGCGCCATACTCGACAAGGTCACCCAGCCCCTGAAGCTCTTTTCGGTCCGTGGCTTCCGATGTCCGAGTGGCAAAGACAAGATTAACAATGTATTCGGCAACCTTTGGATCCATGTAGACCTCGTTCACCGTTTCGCGGGCCGACAGGATGGCCTCCACCGAGATGATTTTCTGCACCGATGGAATCACTCCTTTGCCCATCCGATCCAGGATGCGTAGTTCCTCCTCGCGTGTGGGATAGTCGATTTTCAGCTTGAGCATGAACCTGTCCACCTGCGCTTCCGGGAGTGGATAGGTCCCTTCCTGCTCGATTGGGTTCTGCGTCGCAAGTACGAGAAACGGCTCGGCAAGAGGATAGGTGGTTTGTCCGATAGTGACCTGCCGCTCCTGCATCGATTCCAGCAGCGCACTCTGAACTTTTGCGGGGGCCCGGTTGATTTCATCGGCAAGTATTATGTTCGAAAAAAGTGGTCCCTTTTTTGGAACGAATTCCCCGGTTTTCTGGTTATACACCATTGTACCAACAAGATCGGCGGGCAACAAGTCGGGAGTGAACTGAATTCGCTTGAATCCGGTATCGATTATTTTTGCGAGAGTCTCGACTGAGAGTGTTTTGGCCAGGCCGGGCACGCCCTCCAGAAGGATATGCCCACGCGTAAGAATGCCTATCAGCAGGCGTTCAATCATTCTGTCCTGGCCCACGATCACTTTCGCCGCCTCGTTGCGAATAAGTGATACGAAGCTGCTTTCTTCCTGAATTTTTTCGTTGAGCCTGGCCATATCTACGCCCATATCGTACTCCTTCTCCCGGTTACCTGGAGGGGTTGACACCGTCGGTCGCGTATTAGATAATTAGAATGCCGAACCGCAGCTTCAAAACTTCGTCCGGAGATGGGATATATTTTCTTTGAACCGCACCGCGGCAGAAAAAATGGTGCCGCGCAACTCAAGGATGCAATTCCCATCCGGGATGAAGGGAAATGGAATCAATGATACTATTGATCAGCCTGGTGCTGCGTGTTGTTCTCGTGCTTATGCTGATTCGTTTTCTGGCAGGGATTTTCGGCACACAAACGCCTCGAAAAAAACCGGAGACCCCAAAACGTCGGCGCGAAAAAACGTCCCGGTACAACACAAAAGACAAGGACGTTGCGGACGGCGACTACGAGGAGATCCCTTAGCTCCGTATGAAGGAGGAAAAATGGAGATGACGGTTACCGAATGTCGCGGTTTTACGGTGGTGAAACTGTCCGGCAAAATTGATTGGGAAAGTGCCCGTGAGCTGGACAAGGAAATCCAGACCATTATTGAGAACGGCACTCACCATATCGTATTCAACCTCGATGAGGTTTCCTTCATGTGCAGCGGAGGTATCGGTGCACTTGTCTACAATTTGAACAAGATCAAAAAACTCGGGGGGGCTATCTATCTCATCTCGTCGAATGAGTATGTCGACTTTATCTTCGATACGCTGAAATTCAATATCGTATTCGACGGGTATCTCTTCAAGACGTATGAACAGTTTGAAGAGAATGTGCTTGCGCCGGGAAGGTTTGCGTAGCCCTGGGCTAAATGGAAAACCCGGCCGTTGGAAAGATAAATTTTCGATTCATTGGATACTATCACGATTTTTACCCGGAGTAAGCATGGAAATGTCCGTTACCCAGACCGACAAATTCAAGATCGTCAAACTGTCCGGCAAAATAACCTGGGAGGATGCTCAAAAACTGGATTTCCAGGTTCGGGAGATCATCGAGAAAGAAAAAATTTATCACATCGTTTTCAACCTCGATGAAGTAGAATTCATCTGCAGCGGTGGTATCGGTGCGCTGATCTACAATCTGAACACGGTTCGTAAAAACGACGGCGGAATATATCTGATTTCCTCAGGCGAGTACGTAAATTTTATATTTGAGACACTCAAGTTCGATATCGTCTTCAGCGGATACCTGTTCAAGACCTATGAAGACTTCTATTCAAACATTGTGGAATCTCAAAGCATATGAACTCGCGCAAACAGCCGCTGCTTTTCAATTCGATCTATAAAAGTAAAATCTGGGGCGGACAAAACCTTCGGGAAAAACTCGGAAAAGACCTTCCTGCATACGAGCCGATCGGCGAGTCCTGGGAAATTTCGGGATATGGCGAAGATCAGACGGTCGTGAGCGAAGGGGAACTCTCCGGAAAGGCTCTGGGAGAGGTTTTCGACGAACTCGGCACAGATCTTGTCGGACCCCGTATCGGCACCGATATGCCCTTCCCCCTTCTCTACAAATTTATCGATGCTCACGACAAACTGTCCGTCCAGGTGCATCCAACCGACAAACAGGCCACGGCCAACGGCTGGGGGGATTACGGCAAAACGGAATGCTGGTATGTCGTCGATGCTAAACCCGATGCCCGGATTGTGGTGGGATTTCGTGATGGGGTCACGAAAGAGGATGTCCGGCGGTGTATCGAAGAGGTGACACTGGATACTATCCTGAACTATATCCCGGTTTCCGCGGGAGATGTACTTTTCATGCCGGCGGGGACTGTGCATGCCATTCTCGACGGGACTCTCATCTACGAAGTTCAGGAAACCTCGGACACGACTTTTCGCCTGTACGATTGGGGTAGGCTGGACGATTCCGGAGTCTCTCGCCCTCTCCATGTCGAAGAGTCTTTAAAGGTTCTGGATATGGCTTGCCACACAGAACACAAGATTCCGTCCGTTGAATGCCGGGATATCCCGGGCGTGTACCATGCCTATCGGGTCGCATGCCGCTATTTTGCTCTGGAAGAGTTCCGTATTCCCACCGGCACAAAGGTGACGCCGCCTTCCAAGTCTTCATTTTTTGCCATCACCGTGCTCGATGGGGCAGTGTCCATCGAGACCGACAAAATAGTCTGTCTTGAAAAGGGACGCTCTACACTTATACCGGCTTCGGCCGCCGGGTTCTCGTTAACGGCGGATGCATCGGCTCACCTTGTGATTTCGTATGTGCCGGATCTGACGAAGGATATTGTGGAGCCGCTTCGGAAGTGCAGTATCTCCGACAACGACATTATCCGCCTGGGCGGCGCACGAAACGGTAACGACCTGGTTGCTTTTCTGTGACGAATCCTTAACCCAGGTTTCGCAATCGATTCACGGCATTCTGCGTAAGCCGGCGCGCGATTCGTTGTAGAAAAATGCTCAAGGTATCTCTCCGAATACCCTGCGCTTTTCGTAAGGCAATCTCGCACAACATCTTACGCACACATCGCTCCCTCTCGGTAAGGCGTCTCTCGACTGCCGATGTCGGGTCAAAGACCCATAAACCATTCTTCCCAGGTGCGGCATCCGTTTCCCGGGGGAAACATAGCGCTTTTTTCATATAGCATTGACGATCCCGTGCTTGATTCCGTAATACTTTAATATGAAAAATGAATCTCGACTTTTCGGTACACTCAAGAGATATCCGGTGGCGCGCTTTCTGTCCTCACCGGGGCTTTCGGTTATTCTCCTCCTCCTGTTGGTGGTCCTCACGTTCTGGGGTACCATCTACCAGGTCGAACACGGGTTGCAGGCGGCGAGAACCAGGTTTTTTGGATCATGGCTCCTGCTGATTTTCGGATTCATTCCTTTTCCGGGAGTGAAATCGGTTATGGTGGTAGCCATTCTCAATGTGCTCGGGTCATTGCTTTTACGCATCCCGTTCCGCAAAACCGCCGTCGGCCTTCATCTGACACATTTGGGCATTATCGTGCTGCTTTTTGGTGCGGGAGGGGCACAGATGCTTAGTCGGGAATCATTTATCGTTTTAGCTGAGGGTGAATCGATCGACATGTCCGCCGATTACCGGAACTGGGAACTTGTGGCCTATGGACAGGGCAATCAGATGTCTGCCGGCGATGCTCCAGAGACCATTGCCGTAAAAGATTTGAAACCCGGAAGTCGGCACGTGCTTCAGAATTCCGGGTTAAGGATGGAAATTGAGGCCGCGTACAGGAACGCGGAACCGGTTGTTGTGAAGGATGAACGCAGCGGCATGTCACGGATCGAGGGAGTTCGCAGACTTAGTCCCGAGAAGGAAGCTTCCAGCAATATGCCGGGCCTGGTACTCTCCGTATCGATGCCGGGTGGACCGGAGCGGCGGTTGAGCCTGTGGGCGGGAACGGGAACCCCGGTCGCTATCGGTTTGGGTGAAGGTTCCGGTCCGCGGATCGCGATTCGTCGAAAGATGCACAAGCTTCCAGTCAGATTGGAGCTTATTGATTTCAAAAAGACCATCCATCCCGGAACCAATGTTCCCAAGAGCTTTGAGAGTCACCTGAATATCACCGGTGGAGACGTAAACCGGGAAGTGGTCGTTTCCATGAATCGACCGTTTCGCCATATGGGATGGGCGTTTTACCAATCCGCCTATTCGGACCGGGGCGGGGTCGAAACAACAACTCTTGCGGTTGTAAATAACCCGATGCGTCATTTCCCATATGCGGCAAGCCTGTTGATGGCCGCGGGACTTATCATCCACTTTCTGATAAAGCTGACAGGATACACGAAAAAGAGAGACCTGGCTAATGCCTCATAAAAGTTTTATCTCGAATTGGTTTCGTGCGGCGGTTGTTTTTGCGTTCAGTTTTGCCTTTGGGGCAACGGGGGCGTTTGACGTCGGGGAGTTGTCCGGCTTGCCGGTCATGGAAAACGGCCGGATCAAACCATTCGATACTTATGCGCGAAATACTCTTTTACGATTCTCGGGACGACAAGCGCTCAAAAGCGAAAAGATGAGTGCATCCCAATGGTTGGCCGAGGTTGTCTTTGCTCCCGAAAGCGCCGCGCGGCGCAAAGCTTTTCTGGTGAACAATCCTGAAATGGCGAATGCTCTGGGCATTTCAGTAGAGAAGCGACGTCGGTATTCGTACACGGCGCTTGCCTCGGGAATTCATAAACTCGAAGAGCTTCGACGAACGGCTTCGAAGGTTGATCCACGTAATCGAACACCAATACATACCGAGGCGATCCGGCTCTCCGAAGCCCTGAACGGATATCACCAGACTGCCTCGATGTTCAGCTTCCTGACGCCTTTCCCTGAATTCACGATCATGGACTCGACGGTGGCGGCTCGGTTGCAGGTACCGGAGGGGCAACAACGACTTTCGTATCTCAATCTGGTGACTCGATCAAAGCAGTTGTCCGCCGCCATGCAGCGCATTCAGGAGACGGATCGAGAGACCTGGACGGACGCCGACAAACGAATTCTCGAACTAACGCACGCAATGTATAACTTCGGGAACTCAGCCAAAGACATTCCAGTACATATGGTACCGGGAGTTTCTCGAGATAGTGCCTGGTTGAGCCCGTGGGGACTGGCCGCCCGAGGAGCGGCCGGGGCTCACAGTGAAGCCATGAATCTTCTACTGCAGATGCGGGAAGATTATCGTAAAGGAGATCAGGCTGCGTTCGACCGATCGGTCGGGGAGTTTCGAGAGTTGGTGATCCCACGGATGGAAAAGCAGTACAGTCTCGCTCGGCTGAAACTGGAGTCATTCTACAATGCAGTGAATCCGTTCCGACGCGCCAAAGCATTTCTTCTGGCCGGACTGCTGTTGGCTTTGCTGACCCTGGCATTTACGAGCAGGTGGCTAAAGATGCTCTCGCTGATTCTTCTGGTGATCGGTATCGTTCCGGAGACCTTCGGGATCGCTGCGCGCGCTTTCATAATGCAGCGTCCCCCCGTAATCAACTTGTTCGATACCTTCGTTCTGGTATCCTGGCTCGGTGTGCTGCTTGGTTTTACGGTCGAGTTTTTCAACAAAAAGTCACTTGGTCTCATAGTGGCCGGCGTTACCGGGTTCGCATTTTTGCACATTGCCGGAAGGTATGCCGCCGACGGTGATACTATGGGAGTGGTAGTGGCGGTGCTCGATTCCAATTTCTGGTTGGCCACTCATGTGATCACTATTATCATGGGATATGCCGGGTGCATGGGGGCCGGTGTTATCAGCCACGTGTACCTGATTCAGCGTATCATGCACCCGGTCGATTCGGACCGTTCACGGGCAACGGCTCGTGCGGTCTACGGTATGCTGGCCTTTGGTCTGGTTTTTACCACCGTTGGGACGGTTCTTGGCGGAATCTGGGCGGATCAGAGCTGGGGACGATTCTGGGGATGGGACCCCAAGGAAAACGGCGCATTGTTGATCGTACTATGGTGCTCGGCTGTGTTTCACGCCCGAGCAGCGGGAATGATCAAAAATATCGGTTTCGCGGTGGGTTCCGTCATCGGAACCGTACTGGTGATGTTCGCCTGGATGGGAGTGAATCTGCTTGGTGTCGGACTGCACTCCTACGGATTCACTTCCAACGGAGCGAAACTTCTGTTTTCATTTGTCGGATTCGAAACGCTTTTTGTTTTGGTCACGCTTTCCGCGTATGCCTTTCGACGTAAGGCTGCGAACCAGGTTGCTGCTTCCGACTGATTTCTTCGTTGAGCCCCGTTCGGGGCGACATATCGGTCCTGCTCTGTTCTGCTACAGGCATGACGCGCCCGGCGGCGCCATGAATATCCCAAAACCTGCTATGCAGATGACGAAAGCCGGAGGAACTGGGCTTCACCTTTGTAACAAGAGGCAGCGCCGATTAGCTTGAGGGCTATGGGCCTCCGCGCGAGATTTCTACCGTCCTTCTTTCAGTCGATTGACCAGGAATTCCGGCATTTTCTCTTTTTTCATACGTGCCTGGGTCTTGGCGACGTCGTACTCCACTCGACGATAGTAGAACTGCTTTTTGTCGGTGTCGAGTATTCCATAGCAGGATTTCGGATTTCGATCTCTGGGTTGACCGACACTTCCGACATTAACGAGAAATCTGCCGGCTTCATGCTTTCCGTAATCGATTTTTACGTCCTGATGAACATACAGTTCTTTTTTCTTGTCAAGAACAATGATCATCGGAATATGGGTATGCCCGACAAAACAGAATGAAGTATCAAAAAACTGAAAGTTGAAGGCGGCCTCTTCAAGCGACGTTATGTAGTACCACATTTTTGGCTCGTAGGGAGTGGCATGTACAAAAGTTGAATTCTCCTGCTGACGAACAAGGGGGAGTCCCCCAAGAAAATCTTTGGCTTCCTTGGTTAGATTGCTCGAAGTCCACTCGATAGCAACTTTCGCATGGATGTTGAAATGCTCGGTGGACAACCGACCGATCGCGGCGGCATCATGGTTCCCGAGAAGGATCGTGGGGCAGATTTGTTTTGTCAGATCCAGGCACTCATTGGGCCTCGGCCCGTATCCGACTATATCTCCCAGGCAAATAATCTGGGTAATCCCCTGCGTTTCTATATCGGCGGCAACCGCCTGAAGGGCCTCATGGTTGGCATGTATATCTGAAATTACTGCAACTCGCATTGGGGTCAGTTGTCCTCCATATATCGAAAGGTACTCGTACCGATCTCTATTCGATCTTTGTGCTCGAGCAAATGAGTATTTGTTTTTTTACCGTTGACTTTCATTTTTCCCATCATTTTTTTGCTCTCAAGCCAGATCCCGTCATCTTTCTTTTCTATCAAGACGTGACCGTCACCAATCATAAAGCCCGAGACAAATACGTCGTCGTCTTCCGAACTTCCGATGCTCATGAGGGGCTTATCGATTTTATAGACCACATGTTTGTTGGTTTCGATAAGTATGGCCGAAGCCGGCGGTGCGGACTTTCTCGCGGCTGGCTGATTCGGTGTCGGATCGAGTTCAACCGAAGGGGCCGGATTGTACGAGACCGGCGCATCGGGTTGAGGGGGAGGCGTCTGCACGGCCTGAGCCGCTTCATACTGATGAGACGCGGCCGGCGGCGCCGAAGCATATTCCGGGTTATCTGTTTCTTCGGCAATCGTCTCGAAGAGAATCGTATACTTCCCGATTGCGATTTTGTCCCCGGAACTAAGTTGATGTTTTTTTACTTTGTTTCCATTAACAAACGTACCATTCAACGAATTGAGGTCCGTTACCACATATCTCTGTTCGGTGTTCTGCTCAATACGCACATGGCGGCGGGAAATGCCCATGTTTGCTATGGAAATTGAATTTTCAGGAAGTCTACCTATAGTGACCAACGGCTCATCAAGCTCATACGTCTTGATGGGCTCTTCATTATGATAGACAATGAAACGAACCATGAGTACAACCCCTTGGCAATTGTCGTAGACGTAGTTATCAATATAACATCAGGTGGTGTCCGCTGCAACTTGGCAGTCGGTGCTCGCGAGAAACGATTGCAGGGTTTCGGTACAAAATATATGTTAAGGTTTAGGGATGCCATCCCTTTTAGCCATAATGACTTGATACGGATCTACGTAGTATGCTTCCCATCACATCCCGTGAGGCATGCGAAACCACTGGATTAACGGCGCTATGAAAAACTCTCTCGTTTTCCGACAATTCCCACCACCGGCGGCATGTATCCGCTTCGGTGTCTTTCTTTTGTTGGCAGTATTGGTGGGGGAGCCGTGGGCATCGGGGCAGGAGCCCTTCGAAGAACTGACGGAGAAAAGGGGTAGCCTGTCTCGAGTACTGGATTCCCTTCAGCTTGAGAAACAGCTCCGGAAGAGAGAGGGAAGGCCAATTGATCGGCTGGATGCTCGTACCGCGGCGTTACGGGACTCTATCGAGGCAGTCCGACGGCGACTTGCCGCACTCGATGCCATTAGGGATCATGGTGAATCCGGCGCGGAAGGTAGCGTTTCATCGAGTTTTTTATCCTGGCGACACGGGACGGCTTTTGACTGGGTGATCATTGCGGTTGCCGCCATGGCAGCGGGTTCGGGCATACTGCTTTTTTTCGGTATCTTGGCCTCCCAGCGGCAGGCAAAGTATCGACGCAAGAAAACGGCCCCGAGATCGGCGCCCAGGCCCAATGGAGAAGAAGTCCACGAGAAGAAACCTGTTTCAGCCATAGAAAACGAATACGTTAGTACACTCTCGGCCGATTCTGAAGAAGTAGATTCAATTCGGCAGAGAATCGCACGAGACACCGGGAGATTCACCGCTGTTTCCGAGCAGTCGAGATCAGATATTCCGAGCACTTCCTCTCCTCAAACTACGCGGGCACGCATTGTGGCCTGTCTCAGACAGGGGAAAAGCGTGCAGCAGACCGCCCGTGAGCTTCAGGTAAGCGTTGACCAGGTGAATCTGGTCTCACGAATAGCCGATTCCGATCCGACCTGACTTACAATCAAATCACGGTCCCGCCGTCCAGGACGTAAGTCGTTGACGATCTTGCGTATGCTGCTGGTTCTCGACTGCGAAACTTGGGTTAGCCCAAGTTTCGCAGCCGAGAACCGCTGTGCCGAGCGGAGCCGAGGCGATGCCCCGAGCGAAGTCGAGGGGTAGAGCAGTATGCGCAAGATGTTGTGCGAGATTGACTTAGAAAAAGCGCAGGGGTATCCGGGG
>CAYFVL010000012.1:0-37984 GCA_964346405.1 uncultured Fibrobacterota bacterium | reverse complement strand
GGTTTGCTTCATCAATCCGAGCGAAAACAGGACTTTTCGGACGGACACTAACTAAAATGTTGAATTCAGTAGTCATGCGGAATTGTCGTGGAACGATGAGTTCTCCCACAAGGGTTTTCTCTCAGAGATTTCTCGAAAAACTTGGTGGATCGGGCGTTCAACTGCACTGGGCCTGTGGAAAAACAGCTCCGGCCACAACAATGTGATTCTAAATAAGGGTGGGTGGGCGAATTACGAATGGAAATCTCTTGGTGCCTCGATGTACGGGGCGTATGCAGTTGTATGGTTTGCCAAGGCAGCGGACCCGGATACGGTTGCAATTTGCCCGTAGCCCGTATGTTTGCTCCGGTGCCGGAGTAACACCGGAGAAGCTCACCGGTTGAAGTCGCCGAACCTGCGGATCGACGACTTCCTTCGCATTCGGAACGACAATCTCAGCGTCCCAATACCTCATTAGAAATTATTGTAGTCCAATTCTGATTCCCCGACAATCGGAAAACATAGGTTCCTTTCGACAGCTTGCGCGGTAGCCGGACCCGAGCGGTTCCGTTTTGAACCCGGCAATCCATTTCCACGATTGTTCGTCCTCTCAACGTCAGTAATTCTAGTTTGATCCGACCATTCTCCCCAAGCCCGGTTATTTCAATACTTCCGAAGGAGAGTTTTTTAAGAAAGGGCTCGTTTCGTCCTTGCCGGGCTCCTCTGCCCGTCGGGGATTGACCTATTACGATTGTTTTGTCACCCTCGGACCGTGAGAGAACGATTTCCTCGGAAATCCCTTCATCGACCAGTTCAATCCGATGGTCTCCATAGAATGCCGGTACAATGCAGATGCCGTCTTGATCGGCTGTTCCCTCAAAATCGGTCCACCACTCTTCGAAAAGTATCTTCCGGAGAGTATCGGCCGATGGGCGAGGTGTCCAGTCAAGATCCCACATTGCAGCTTTCTCTCGCCAGATTCGGCCTTCCCAAAAGCCCCAGAAAACGACCGATTCGACCGCGGGATGACCGAAAAAGACCGTAAGCCCCTTACGAAGTTCACGGCATTTCTGTTCCTCATTGTCGGTATTAATATCGAGTTCGGTAATTTTAATGGGTAATCCGAATTGCGCAAGACTGTCGAGTTCTTCCACCAGATCAGCACTGTCCGGCAGTGAGCCGCCGAAATGCCCCTGACATCCGATTCCGCCAACCGGAACCCCTCGGCTAAGAAAGCCGCGTATCTGTTCAATGTACCGATCCTCTTTTCCTCCGGCAAGAATCGAATAATCGTTCAAATAGAGGACGGCATCGGGGTTTCCCTGCTTTGCCCAGAAAAACATGCTGTCGCGTATACCTTCACCCAATTGGTCTTTGTACCAGCGGTGGTGCAGCATTTCATTGTTTAGGTCAAACTCGTCTATTCGTCCTTTGTAGCGCGATGTGATTCCGACAGCGTGATCTTTTACCACCTGCCTCAGGGAGTCATCCGACAGGTCCTTGATCCAGCCGGGGACTCTTCTCCGGTCTGCCCAAAAGATGCAATGCCCCCGCATTTCGATGTTGTTGCGCTCAGACCAGGCAAGCATTGTATCGGCGCGCGCCCATTTGTCCGGATTGTCGGGTCCGTGGCGATCCAGTACATACCATTTCAACGCTCCTTCATGGACCGAGGCATTGAAAAACGTAGCGAACGTGTCCAGGTACATCTTCCGATCTTCCTGCACTTCGGCCGAAGTGTCGGCCGCAATTGCCCCCATCGTACATCCAAACAGAAACTCATGTCTGAGCTGCCTTACACGAATGCCGACTCCGGGTGCTGTCTCGATACGAAGAGTTCCCATCCTCAGCTCTTTGATCGATTCCGGAATTTCGGCGTTGGTTTTTGGTCCGAAGATGCCCAAGGTGAGACATATCAGCACTACGAAGCTGTTGGTTTTCACTGCGTTCGTCCATATTCCGTCCATACCATTACCTCCCATCGGATTCATCGAATCTAGCTAGCCCAATTCGGCGTTTTTTCACATCGAGTGCGTGTCGAAGGCCATCAATCTTCCATAAACCACCCTACGTCGAGTGTAGAACATATCCCATATGCCCAGCTCCATACCGATTATTTCAACGCTGTAATGCTGCAAAAAACTATTTATAATAGTACGGAACGATACGGACACATTTTGCTCCCGGCGGAACGTATGAGTAGAAAACCTTTGTTTTATGAGCTATGCGGCCGTATTCTTGAAGAATTCGGGAATAGAAGCCTTCCCGAAGAGATTTCTTCTTCCGACCTGGCAAAAAGGTACAATGTCGCCGTCGAAACAGTTCTTCGTGCGATGCGGTTGGCTGCAAAGGCCGGTGCAGTCGATATGGGACGGGGACGTAAGATCCGGTTCGTCCGGCACGCTCAATTTGGATCGACCGGAAACGATTTCAAGGGTCATGGCTCGGCCCTTGAGAGGTTGAGCGATACGGTCAAACATCTTGTTGCCAAAGGAGAACTCAAGGTCGGTTATCCCCTTCCGAAGAGTACTTTTTTCCAGTCGGAATACAGAGTTTCTTCGCATACCGTCACCCGTGCGTTTCGGTCACTCGAGAAGGAAGGTGTTATTTACAAAAGAGGGAAACGATGGCTCGCCGGGAGACGCCCCGTCCAACCGAAAACGCATGCACACTACCCGTCGGTAATCTGTGTCCTTCAACTGACCCCCCACTCATTCGGGGAGCTGCTGGCTCACGGTATCTGGGAAAAATTCGCCAACACCTTTGTTGATGAAGCTTTGAGCAAAGGCATTCAGCTTCAGACAGTTCTCTTCGACTCCTCACTTTCATCAGTGGGCAGCCTGGCGGGACGAGCGGATTATGTGAGATATGTCAAACAACTGAGCGACCGCTATCTCGGTACTCTGGTTGTTTGTCCCCGAAGCCATATTTACCGTGAGATGCTGGAGGACTGGATACCATTCTGTGCGGGCCTTGGAAAAAAGGTAGTCTGGCTCTGCACGACATTAGCCTGGCCGCACCTTGCCCCGAAAATGCGATCGTATTCCAACGCCTATCTTTCGATATTCGGCGAATGGGAAACGAGAGATCAATCTCCGGGAATGGTGGGGACGGCTCTTGAATCTATTGTTCAGGCCGGTCACACGAAAATCCTATTTTTAGACACGTTTAAGGATAACAGTGAATGGATTACGGAACGGATCCGCACGATTCACGTCTATGCGGAAAAGCATTTTCAATCGATCTCAATTACCGTAGAAAGAAGGGAACAGGATTCAACCCCACGGGAGATACGTACTGCCGCCCGTATGCTGTCGGCGATTTCGGGAGTACGGTTGGATCGGTATGGGAGTATACACTCACAACTGCTGCAAACCGGTTCGTCTCAAAGCGATATGGAACGGGAAGTGCTCGAAGACGCCGCGGTAATGATACCGGCGCTTCTGAAACATCGACCAACTGCCATAATCGCGCCCAACGATCTTCGGGCCCGAAGGTATTTCAATCTTTTCCATGTGCTTGGGATCTCTGTACCACGAGACATTTCACTCATATCATTCGATAATGCACCGTATCTGCGCCTTCTCCCCATATCCAGTATTGATTTTGGGATGTCGTCGATGGGCTACCGGACAATCCATACGTTCATCGGGGACGTGCCGAACAGTGCAACGAACAATCGCATCTGGGCGGTTCCCCAGCTGAATCACTACGGCTCGATTGCCGCTCCCCGTAACCGGGAAAATATTTCTGTGCTAAAAGATTTCGATTACGGAGACATGCCACCGGGGACAAAATAACCTGAGATGCAGATTACCCCTGCCCAAAGACGGGCGCTACCTCGGACGAAAAGGAAACTCGACGACCGATACACTCCCCCGCGGCAAAACGACTGTGCCTTTGTTCTTGTTCAGGATGACCGCGGCAGTTTCAATTTGTGACTGGAGGGGTTTTCCTTTGACTTCATCATGCCGGGACTCTCGAAGCGTATAGCGGATGCCGTCTGAAAAGGTGCTCTCAAACCCGTCGAAATCAAGCTGTATCGGTATCTCGGCACTAAAGCTACGGTTAATCACATGAAAGTATACGACGCTGTCGTTCGCGGTGACAGTCGCATCCAGGACCTTCACCGAATCCGCCGGACGGATATCTCCCATCCGATACGGTTGACGGTATGACGGTACTCCGGAGGATTCCAGGGCCAGACGTTGGGAGCCATGGTGATTGGAGTAGAGGGCCGTCACCATTCCAGTCGGCAGCAGGTAGGGCTCCTTCGTGTTGTCCGGATCAATACGTACCGACGTGATCCCCCAGTTCACCCCCACCAGCATCGACTGACAGCCAAGTTTCACCAGATCGCCGTCACGCATGAACGCATGCAGCCAACCGGCCGCTCCAAGTCCCTGGGCCTGACGGAAATAGGGCATTTTCTTTTCTGCCTGATCTCCCAGTGCCCACCAGCCGTTCCAGTTCCATTCGGTTGCCGCGATTTCCCATCGTTTCTCGCAGGCTACATCCCACAGCTCGGTATCCATTCGACTTACCCCGTCCACAATGGAAGGCGTTGCAACCCAGGCGTTCCACACATCTACTTCAGACACGCTGTCCGGATCGATGACCTTTTCATCCTTCCGTATGTCTTTCATCGCCATGGGTCGATAGCTATGTATTACTCTCAGAAATGATGCGTCGCTCCATTGCGGATTGTTATGAATCATTTCATCCCCACCCGGCGTGGTTTTCGTCGCCGCGTTTGCATCCGTGAGTATCTGTATGGTGGAATCGATACTTTCCATGGAATCTATGCAGGTGAACAGGCACTTCAGGTACCAATCCACATGCGTTCGTGCCGAATCGTGTCTGATGCCTTTCTTATGGAGTGCGCCCGTCCAATAGGCATGAATCTCATTCCCGATGTGGAAGTATTTGACATTCCATGGTTTTGTGCGGCCGTTTTTCGCGCGAACCGAGGGCCAGTCCGGCATGCCTTCGGGCAGTTGAGCACCTACCGGGGCATTGCAGTAGGCCACCAGTCCGGCGGCAAGAAGTGCCGCTTCGCGAAGCGTTCGTTTTCCCGACAAGGCGTCGTAAAAATTCACCACCAATATCGGTTCACTTCCCAGTGTCTCACACAGACGAAGGAACTCATCTATCCCGAAGGCGTTAGATAGGGCTTCCTTCGATGTATCCGGCTGAAACACTGGTCGATCCCCGTTACGCCCGGGTACATTGTCGATCATGTCTCGCCAGTCGATTCTCGGCATATCGCTTCCGGCGGGAAACCGGATCACCGGGATATTCATTTCTTTGAAAATTCGAACAACTTCCGGTCGAGGAAACCCGGTGGAATCAAGCTCGAGCGCGGCAAATCCCGGCTCACCGAACGACGCCCGTTCGAGAAAATGGCCGAACAGGCGGGAGTCTACCTGGTTGAGGGTATTGTTCATGATAACGAAACTCACCGAGTCAGTTTGTGCCCGGCTCTGAAATGAAAACGCAAACAGAATCGAGAGAACTACAGAAGCATTTTTTGGCATATTTGTCTTTCCGCTCTTAAGACTTTGTATTATCCTGCACATAAAAGAATCTGAGAGGGGTAACTTTGCCCGAAAGCCGGGGACGGTCTTCCAGAATATAAACCAAGACCCAGATGCATCCCCGTATTTAGTGCCGGTCCGAAAACTCCTGAAACGGGCACCTTCCCGATGGGAATCGGGGCTCGGCGTCCGTTTCAGTGCCCATTTCGCAGGTTCACTTTCCCAACGTCATTTCGGGAGTCGATGAACGGGTAGTTTTCGGACGGGTTCTATTTTGGGGAGAATCGGAGGTAGTGACCCCCGGCTTCCAACGGAATGGCCCATTTCACCGCAGAATGTATATTCAGAGCTTCTTATCAATTACCGGTATTCTATTCAGCTATTTTCATCAGGAGGTTTTCCATGTCCTTTCGTTTTTCATCAGCAGCCGCGATTTCCGCTTTGACCGCTTCGACTTTCCTTTTCGGCTGTTTTTCCGGCTCAAAAACATTCGTCAATCTTAAGGGTAAAGGTGAAATGGCTCTCGTGAGTTATTCCCTGAACAAATCAATTACCGAAAAAGGACAGGAGGATTCTTCCGGTCCCGGACTATTGCAGAGCAAGAAAAAGTACTACAAAGACCATGTTGCCGCCCTCGAAGCGATGTACGGTGATTTCGCCGACAGTGTAGATCTGATTTTCTCCGACGTGTCTCTGGTCGACATTCAAAAAACTGCCGAAAACGAGTTCTATAAAGAGAGGACTGTCCATGTACCAAAAATTGTCATGGGTAAGGATATCGCAACGGGCTCCAATGAGTTAACGACGGCTGGAATTAATTACGTCTCCACTTACGATACCGAATTGCTGGATTCATTGTCGGACGCGCTCGGCGTTCCTCTTCTACTGCTGGTGAGCAACAGCGCCAACTACAACCTGGAAGGCGGAGCACAGATCGGGCTGGGCAATTTGAAAGTAGGCGGCGGTGCGGCAAAAATGAACCTGACCACGACGGTGACGATCTACGAAAAAGGGGTTGGGACAATCATGAACAGATCATTTACAGGAAGTAGCGATGAGAGAATCCCGATGATACAGGGAACGATAAGTACCGAGCACTACCCGAAGTGTCTTCGTTCCGCCCACAGCAAGAACATGGCTGCGGTTGCCATGTACCTGAGAGAACAGAAGGAAGCGGCGGCGGCGGCAGAACAAGCGCAGACGGACACCGAGTAGCTTTTCAAACCAAAGTACCGGATACCATCACTATCCACGAACTGAATACGATTGTGCCCGGGGTCTGCCCCCGGGCTGTTTGACCTTCTTGCTCACGGACGGCATCCACCTCGGTATTCCCGGACTCCGGGTCCCGGAGCGATTCGCTATTCACCAAACAGCAATGACGGTGCTTTAACGAACAGAAAACCACGACAGGTGATGACCCTTATTCTGTTGCGTATTTGCAACTGCAAGTGCGATTTTGCGACCACATTTTCATTACTGACAGCGCAGGCGCTATTTCAGTGCCCACTTCGCGGATATCATCCAATGAAGGGCTACCGTTAGACTCGCTGGGTGTTCCACCGGATACCAGCTACAATCTGTAATTTTTGATACTCAAGTATTGGGATTTTCCCGCGCCGCAATACTTCGACCCTGTCAGTGTTCTTATCTATCCCAACTATGTCATGCCCCGCAAGAGCAAGGCACATGTGCGAAACAGTTCCCACCTACCCAAGTCCTGAAACGCTTATTTGCCTAGTTTTTTCTTACTTCCGCGATGCTCAACGGTGCGCCATCTATCCCCATTGAGAATTCATGTACATACCTCTGATAATACCGGCGAATTGCCGTCAGCCGTTTTTTGTACTCTCTATCATTTACTTCTGCATTAAGTGTTTGCGCATTTTCGTAGACTTTTATAGTCTTATCGGCGATTTCACCCGACCAGGACAAATCAGTAGATGCCCTCTTTCGACCGGCTTCTCCCATTTGGCTGCATAATTCGGGGTTTTTTGCCAGATCGATTATTGCTTCCGCCAACGACTTTGGATCACCCGGAGGAACAAGGAGACCGTGTTCGCGGTGTCGCAGGGTTTCAGAAATTGCCCCAACCTTGCTCGCAATCACAGGTTTCCCAAAGGAGAAGGCTGTGCACATGGGGCCGGATTGACTAGCCTCGATATAGGGGACAAGCAGGAATGAGCAAGCCGTGAACAGTTGGGCCAGTTCGGAATAGGATAGGTATCTTTCACGAACCTCAATATTGCTCAAACTCATGCAACGAGGACGAAGTCGCTTCAATTCTGGACCTTTGCCGGCAATCACAATTCTTACATTTGTGTTTTGGTCAAGGAGGATTTCCGCCGCCTGCAATAATACATCCAAGCCTTTGTACTTGACCATTCGCCCAAAGAAAAGGGCAACAGCGCAATTTGGTGCACGGTTCCCTGCTCTGGGTGCATTATGGAGATATAAGTCACTGTTTCCGTGAGGAATAACCGAAATCCTGCTTAAAGGGTACAGAAACCGCTTATTGAATTGATCCTTGATTTGATTGCCATGAACAATGAAGTGCCCCGAAAGCTCCAGAATCCGAAGGTGGAGCTTAAGACGAGCAAAAGAAGTGATGTCTCCGGGGTGGTATTCAGCATCATGGACGGTTGTAACTATGGGAATTTTCACGAATTTCATCAAAAGGGCGAAAATCAACGTATCATTCCTCAGACCGGTATTGGTAACGTGCAAGACATTGGTTTTGTGTGACCATATCCGGTAGACTGAGGTAAGAAACTGGGCAATTCTTCCTGGATTCCACCATGAAAACTTCCGGTAGATATGGTACTTTATTCCAGCTTGGCTAAGAAAGTCCCGCCCCTGGTCACGGATTTCTTCTCCTTCCCCGGACGCGACTTGAAGAGAAACATTTATACCTCTCGACGCAAGTCCCGCCGCGAGTTGGACAGAGTATGCTCCGGTTCCCATTGCGATCATAAAGACATTCATGTTACTGCTCCTGAAGTTTCTACGTTGGGGTGATGGAACTTGAACGTTTATCTGAATACCGAAAACATTCACCTAAACTGAACGATTCTGAGTGAGGAAATGGCGTAATCTCATGAGACGAGACGGGTTGAAGGAATCGCAGTGCATACCCACTGGGGTATGTGCAAGATTTCTGAAATCCGTATCGGCCATGAGATTCAGCCATTTTCCGCGAGAGAATCGCTCCGTTTAGGATAAAATAAGAAGCAATCTGACCCATTGAACTAAGAAAATATGCTCGTTGTATGAAAAGCGTATTTGAAAAGTGTTAGAATACTTTGTGAAAAACTAGCTATATTTTTGATTAACGTCAATCTACACCGAACGAAGTAATCGAACTGCACTCATGGTCGCTCAACGGGTCACTTACTCTGATATCATGAAAATCTCTCAGGCACCTGCCTTTCCCAACTAAGTGCTTTCTCTTCTCCCTTTTCGTTATCTTTCTAACAGTCTCCCTAAAGAACTAATAATTAACAAACGTTTTCCTAATCAAATAATCAAAAAGGAGCAATTATTTTCTGTTGGCCAAGAGAACTTCAATCATGAAAGATTTTTCAGTTACCAGAGTTTAAAAACGTGAGGATCGATGAAGGCGCACATTTTCGCAGGCCAGGGTATACAAAAAAAAGGGATGGGCGGTAAGCTATTTGACTATTTCCCGGAAATTGAAGAGAGGGCAAGCAGTATTCTGGGCTATTCAGTTAAAGAATTGTGTCTTGAGGACCCGGAACGAAGATTGGGAAATACCGTTTTCGCTCAACCCGCTGTTTTCACGGTGAATTACCTTGAGTATCAAAGGCTCCTTGAATCAGACACTCCACCTGACTGGGTGATGGGCCATAGCCTGGGAGAGTATTCGGCTTTGTGCGCTGCCGGGGTATTTCACTTTGAGGAAGGTCTGAGGCTCATTAAGGAACGCGGACGCATAATGGGGAAGTGTTCGGACGGGGGAATGAGCGCGGTTATCGGACTATCATCCGAACGTCTTACTGCAACTCTTGAGAAACATGGCTTTTCCGATGTCCACGCGGCGAATTTCAACTCAAATTCTCAAACCGTTATTGCGGGACCCACGCAACGGTTGGAGGAGGCCGGTACTGTTCTTCTACAGTCGGGTGCCAGTCGATGCATTCCTCTGGATGTTAGCGGTCCATTCCACTGTGAAATGATGAAACAAGCCCGAGATGAATTTCAACCGTTTGTTTTGTCCGCTCGCTTTTCTGCGCCTTCCATTCCGGTGATCTCAAACCTGACAGCCCGACCACACACTTTTGATGCTCTCAAGAATCATTTGGTAGATCATCTCACAAAGCCGGTCAGGTGGTCTGAATCACTTGAATTTCTTCTGGCCAACGGCGTGCGCCAATTTCTCGAAATCGGTGGCAGGGGTATCTTAATGAAGTTTGTAGAAGAGGCAAAGACACAGCACTCGTCAGTAGACATGAAGAAAGATCAGCATGAGACGCAAGTCCGACCAAAGTACCACAAATTTAATCACTTGAGTAAAGCCGCATTCTCTACGAATCAACTTGGGAGTGATGAATTTCGAAGCGAGTATGGAGTTCGTTTTTGTTATATAGCCGGAGCGATGTTCCGAGGAATTTCGTCACCTGAGATGGTTGCCGCCTTGGCTAAGAAGAGCATTCTTTCTTCGCTTGGAACAGGTGGCCTGTCAATTGAGGAAATTCGTCAGAACCTCGATGAAATCCGCAGTAAATTGACGTCACAAGAACCATTTATGGTGAACTTGCTTGCAAATCCCAACAATCCTTCAAAAGAAGACGAGTTAGTTGATCTCCTACTTGAAAAAGAGATTACAATTATTGAAGCTGCTGCGTTTACCAGAATAACACCATCATTAGTGCGTTATCGTTGCGCAGGGCTCTCTTCGAGTAACGACTCAATACGAATCGGCAACAGGGTAATCGCAAAAGTCTCACGCCCCGAGATTGCATCCGCCTTCTTGAGCCCTCCCGCACCCGAAATTGTGCAATCGCTCTTCGACAAAGGACTCATAACCGGAAAACAGGCCGCGATGTCTGCTCGCGTACCAATGTCCGATGATATATGCGTCGAAGCAGATTCGGGCGGCCACACCGACCATGGTGTATCTTCGGTACTGATTCCCGCCATGACCAGTCTACGTGACAGCAAAATGAATGAATTCGGGTATCCGAGGAAGATTCGAATTGGTGCGGGCGGCGGAATTGGAGATCCCGGCGCCGCAGCCGCGGCGTTCGTACTGGGAGCCGATTTCATATGTACCGGATCCATAAACCAATGCACATCGGAGGCTGGGACAAGTGATCTGGTAAAAGACATGCTGCAGCAGATGGACATCCACCATACCACCTATGCTCCGGCGGGCGACATGTTCGAATTGGGTGCGCAGATACAAGTGCTTAAGAAGGGGGTGCTTTTCCCTGCACGGGCAAACAGATTATACGGGCTATATAAACACTTCTCCGCAATTGAGGAAATAGACGATAAAACTACATCTCTAATTCAGGAAAGTTATTTCAGTAAATCCTTTACAGACGTATATCGAGAGACTAAGGATTTTTTCTCTCAAAGGGATCCCTCTCAGATAGAGCTTGCGGAACGAAACTCAAAACACAAAATGGCACTTATATTTCGCTGGTATTTTGCGCACAGCGTCACCTGTGCTCTCAATGGGACTGAATCGCAACAAGCGAATTTTCAAGTGCACAGTGGACCGGCTCTTGGGGCTTTCAATCGATTAGTAAGGGGAACAAAAATGGAGTCGTGGAAGCACCGGCATGTCGACGAGATTGGCGAATTCATTATGGAACAAGCGACACGCTTACTGTTCGATCGATTTGGTCACCCAATCAATACCAACCTACCATAGGATAAGGAATGGTGTAGTGCGCGATACAACAGCATCTCCAACTACGAGATCTACCATAAAGGAAACCGGCCATTCCGAATCCCCAACGAAATCAAGGGGAGTGGCTATCATAGGTATTTCATGTCGATTCCCGGGAGCTTGTGACTATAGAGCATTCTGGCACAATCTGAGGAACGGCAAGGATTCTATTTCGGTTATGCCGACATCCCGTTGGCCTTCGGGCTATTCGCAAAGCAAGTCCGACAGCCGAAACAGTACCGCTTGGTGTGGACTTCTGGAGGACATTGAAGTTTTCGATAATTCTTTTTTTGGAATCTCCCCAAGAGAAGCCAAGTGCATGGATCCCCAGCAGCGAATGCTTCTCGAAGAATCCTGGCGGTGTGTAGAAGACTCCGGCATAGGCTTTGATACACTCCGACAGAAAAGAACGGGTGTTTTCATAGGCATTATGGCACTTGATTACCTTCAGGAATCGGCCTCAGCAGCCGAAAATACGGATGCCTACGCCTGCCTGGGTTCATATGCTTCATTGTGCGCGAACCGAATCTCCCATATCTATGGCCTGAGGGGAATGAGTTTCTCTCTTGATGCTGCCTGTGCATCTTCGCTGGTGGCCATACATTTGGCAAAGCAGAGTCTGGTAAACCGAGAGATAGATTTCGCTGTCGTCGGAGGGGCATCAATAGATTTTCATCCCTGGAAGTTCAAATCCTTTTCCAAAAGTAGAATGCTAAGCCCACAGGGCAAATGCAGGACCTTTGATAGTCAAGCAGATGGATACGTTCCCGGAGAGGGTGTTGGGGTCCTGCTGTTGCAGAGGCTTGACGATGCTCTGGAGGAACGAAGCCACATCCATGCGGTTATCAAAGGATCTGCGGCAAATCACGGTGGACATACGCGATCCATTACCGCTCCAAGCGTGCAAGCACAAACTGCGGTTATTGTATCGGCATACGATGATGCCCGGCTTTCACCCAAAGACACTTCGTATACCGAAGCTCACGGTACCGGGACCTCTCTGGGAGATCCCATTGAGGTTGAATCTCTTACGAAAGCGTTCCGTACCTATAGCAACCAATGCCAATACTGTGGAATTGGATCGGTAAAAACAAATATTGGTCACTTGGAGGCGGTCGCAGGAATAGCCGGCGTTATCAAGGTTGTTCTCATGATGAAGCATACCGAACTCGTCCCAACACTCAACATTGCCGAAATTAATCCGATTATTAGATTTGACAGGACTCCCTTCATAATCATACCCAACAACCGGCCCTGGAAGCGCATCAACGGTAGCCCTTTGCAATCCGGAGTGAGCAGTTTTGGTATGGGCGGGGCAAACACTCACGTTGTTCTGCAAGAGCCCACACCTGTCTCCCAACCGGAACAACTAGTCGACGAAGAAAAACCACAGGTGTTTCTTCTATCGGCGAAAAGCCGTTCAAGTCTGGAATCCGCATGTGAACGATGGCGTGAGTTCAGCAAATCAACCGAATACGAGACTCTCACTCCGGACGGTCTCTGCAAAACCATGGCGACTGGAAGAGAGCATTTTGCTTTTCGGTTTGGCTGTATTCTCAATAGATTAGATGACTTGCAACAACGAATTGCCACCTGCGAATACACTGAAATACATACCCCTCATTCAATGGGATTCATGTTTCCCCAATCCTTATTTACAGGGTACTCCGATTTCGCCCAGATTCTTGGTTGTTGCTCAGAGCTGCAAGCGTCTTTGCATGAAAACCGGAAATCACTACCGATCAACTATCGACGTCGGTTTACGGCCGCTAAATGGCCCGAACGTCATCGTCCCGTGTTCTCCTGCATCTTTGGCTATACCCTGGCGGACCAGATTGAGAAAATGGGTATTCCTTGCCGAATGGTAGCGGCAAAGGGTGTCGGCACTTGGGCTGCTCTGGTATATGTCGGTATGCTTACCCTTGACCAGGCCATTTCGGGGCTGATCGGGGAAAAGCGAATATCCGAAATCAAAATCGGCTATCCGCAAAAATCCTTCTTGCATCTTGAGAGCAACTCCATCATGGATCCTATATGCTGTACCCCAAACTATCCCGCAGCACTCATCAATAATACTGTAACTGAGGAGCCGGATTTTGAAGATCTCATGGTTACTGCTCGATCACTTCTCCAGAATCAGTTCACATTCAGGAAGCTTATCGGCGAATGGAAATCAGTTGTCTTCAACTTCTACAAACCAGAAGATATTTTCTCATACCTTGAATCAGACGCACTTCCTGCTCCAACCGGCAATTCCAAGACACTTCTTTGTATCGCAGTGCTGCACAGCTTGAATCGTATGAACCGAAAGTGGGATCTACAGGATTTTGGTCTGTACGAAAACACGTCCATTTCCGAAATCGTCGACTTACTGACTGATAATGTACTTTCTCAAAAAGACATGGTTGCCCTCATCCTTCGTGGAGAAAATGAATTCAATCCCATATGTGAGAAGATAAACAAGTGTACCGACCGAGTGAACCTGCATCGATCCTATAAATACCTCAAGCAGATGTGTCGCCCGACTCTACCTGAGTTACCCGATCTTCTTAGGGATTGCTCACACCAGGATACCGGCAACAAATACCATTTGCCGCATCCATTCATTGTCATAGGAGACGCCAATGCCGGCCATGATGATGAGAACCGGTTTTACGTCTACAAGCGAGACAATCCCTATGAATCATTCCTGAGATTTGTCCTCTCGATGTGGCGTCTCGGCCACAACGTGCATTGGGAAAAGCTTTTTCCCTCGGGCACCTTCCAGCGTGTTTCTTTGCCCACCTACCAGTTTGAGGGCGAGAGGTTCTGGATTCATGACCGAGAAAATGGTTCCATGCATCGCCCTGCCTTACGTGAAACGATTACGCCGCCGTCAGGCGTGATACCGGAAAGGAACGTAATGCATCATACGTTTGCTTGCGGTTCGCCCCCTTTATCCGACCACGTAATTAACGGTCGCACCCTGATCCCGGCAGCAGCCTATATTTGTCTGCTGGGAAGGATGAACCCCTCGAAAACCGCGAATACCGCATTCGCGCTCGGAAACGTTCGGTTTCTTGCCCCCGGCCATGTGTTGGAGCATGCATTTTCAGTAGAGGTCGAGAAGAACGAGGCCGGCGAAATTCGCCTTTCCAATGGCAGCAATATACTAATGAAAGCCTCGACTACGAGCAATGCATCGGATATCACGGAGGACAAAACTGATTACCACTTCCTGGACAACCAAGGTTACACCTCGAATTTTTACGAATACCTTAAACGCTGTGGTTATTCATACGGGCCATCATTGAGAGTGATCCAGACTCTCCAAATGCAAGATGGGGCCTATTGCTTCAGGCTACGGGAGGAGAATTCCATTGAGAATGGTGTCAGCATTGCGCTAGTTGACGGTCTTTTCCAAGCCGCGGTCCTGGTAGCCTTATGGAATAGTACTACCGACGACAGTTTTCTGTACATCCCATGTGGCTTGCGGCATTTACAGCTACATGATGATTTGGCGAATACGTGCATGGCGATTCTCCCCGCCGATTCCTTCCGAATATCGGCGGACGAATTCGTTTTGGATCTACGCGGACTCAATTCATGCGGCAAAGAGATTGTCCGAATTCACGGTCTCCAGCTTAAGCGCGTACCAAATACCCGATCCCTGAAGGCACTCCTAAACACGCAAGCAGACCAACTGAAACCCGCAATGAAGGTACCCGTTTGGTTGAAATCCCCTTATCATCTCAATCCCATTACTGTTCGGGAGCAATTGCCAACGATAATACTGTCGGAAGAAAACGTTGGCTTGGTCGGAGGGGTGAAGAGTAAATTCAGATCTGCGGAGACTGTCTTCCTTAACTTGATGGAGCATAGTTCGAAACAGGTATCGCAAACAGAATACTTTGTTCCTCTGCTGGAGCGATTGCACAAAGCATCCTTGAAGGAATCCAAGGTGCGCTGTTTTCTGCTATTGTGTAATGATAACTTTACAGGTTTAGACTCGGCCTGTAAAAAGGCTATCGTTACGATTCGCCTGTTATTCGAAATAGCGCAGTATGCCGCAAAGAATTTTATCTCTTTGGATTTAACGATAGTTACAGAACATGCATACAGCATCTTCGGAGATGAAGTTACTAATGGATTTCCACATGCCTCCCTGGGCGGAATGATAACCTGTCTTTCCGCGGAACTCCCTTCCAGCACATTTCGCCTCATCGATGTATCTTCATCGCCAGGTGAGGTTGAGAAGATTGCCGATTTCCTTTTCAATTACCCTGAGCCGTCCAACAGTGGAGAATCCGTCGTCCTCAAAAGTGACACATGCTACAAAAGGTATTTCCTCCCTGTCCCTCCCCCAAACAGTGAGGTCCCCACGAGTTCAGGCGTGATCGTCATAACAGGTGGAACCGGTGCTCTAGGTCTTCGCGTTGCAGATCATATTCTTGCGAGCGGAGCCTCGCAGCTTGTTTTGCTGGGTCGGACCCACTGGAGGCGTCTCTCAGAGAGTACACGAACTCGTGTCATGTCCCTTCAGCGGCGTTCCTCTGTGCAATACCTGCAAACGGATGTTACAGATTTCGAGTTACTTTCATCGACATTAGGAGAGATTCGGCGCGAATTCGGCGCGATAAGCGGCATTGTCCACTGTGCCGGTATCGTTGAGGACCGCCTCATAAGAACTAAAGTCTGGGAATCGTTCTCGCGTGTTTTGGCTCCAAAAATCATCGGCACGACTAATCTTGACCTTCTCACTCGCGACGACCCGCTCAAATTCTTCATCGTGTTTTCTTCCATTATCTCAATTACCGGTAATATGGCGCAATCCGACTACGCCGCCGCGAATGCCTATCTTGATTCTTACATCGGACGGCGTTCTCTGGACTCAAATGCCCCCGGCGTCTCCAAGTCGATAAACTGGTCGCTTTGGGAAGGTGACGGAATGGCCTCGGGAGCCGCAATTCGACAACTTTCCCGTTTAGGCATAGTACCCATGCGGCCGGAAGATGCTGTTAGACGAACTTTGGAAGTTCTTAAGATTCCAGTTTCTCAGGTCGCAGTTGAGATGGGTTCCGCTCTGCCCCCCCCCCCTGGACTGGTGAAATCCTTCCCCTCAAAACAAATCCAGGAAATAGCCGTGAAGTCCTCGAACCAAGATAACGATATCGTCAATTTCGTCCAAAAAGTCGCGGCCGAAGTTCTTGACATTCCATTGAAGAATATTGACTTGAATGTTGATTTTTCAGACTACGGACTCGACTCTATCGGGATTGCCGAATTCGTCACTCGCTTGAGTGAAAGGTACGGGGATACTATACACCATTCCGCACTTAGTGAGCATCCCACCGTTAACTTATTGGCGAACTACCTATCAGCATTTTCATCAGAGTCCACAAGTCCTGATTCGAAACTGATTTCAGCCGGTTTCGCTCCCTCAACACATCTCCCTTCCAGGGCAATTGAGGAGACCGTGCGTGAAATCGTCGCCCAAGTATCACAGATCCCCCCGGGATCGCTGAATTCCGATACGGAATTCTCTGAATACGGCATAGATTCTATTGGCATTGCGGATTTGATTGAGCAACTCGAGAAGCGATTCGAGTTTGTTCTGAATCACTCAGTAGTCATTGATTACCCTACGATCACCTCCCTTTCGCGGCATCTCATGAGCCGAGAGGATCTCCCCATTCAGGCTCAAGATTCCCGTAGTTCGGGGACGGGTGTTCGGCCCCGGATTTCTCCACCGGGGTCGAACATCACGCCTCGCGATCACACTACAAAGAAATCAACGTTGACAAGCCGGTCACGAGAGGGAATCGCGATAATCGGCATTGCCGCACGGTTACCCGGTTCTCCAACCGTTGATAAGCTATGGGCCAATTTGCTGCAAGGCGCATTTCTGGTTTCTGATATCCCAAAAGAGAGATTTGACATAACGCCATTCTTTACACCCAAAATGACGACGGCCCACAAGACCTACTCGCGATGGGCGGGTCTCATAGATAACCCTTATGCATTTGATGCGGATTATTTTGGGGTTACCGAGGAAGATGCTTTACTTATGGACCCGCAACAGCGGATAATGCTTGAGTTAGCCCAGGAATTGTTTGATAATGCGGGCTACCACTCAAATGATCTATCAGGAAGCAGTATGGGCGTGTTCATAGGAGGGCACGAGAGCAACTATGGGCGAAAGCTTCGAAATCGCCCCAAGTATTTCGGCCGTAGCGGCGTGACGAACGTCATTTCAAATCTGATTGCCGGACGCATTATGAACTCTTATGATTTGCACGGACCGGTTGAGATGATTTATACCGCTTGCTCATCGTCGCTGGTCAGCGTGCACAAAGCTTGTCAATCACTTGCACTTGGCGAGTGTTCTACCGCAATTGCCGGCGGAATCGAACTCATCCTCGACGAGGAATGGTTGGTAGGATTTAGTGCGTCGGGGGTATTGTCCCCGGAAGGTAAGTGCAAAGTCTTTGACCGAACCGCCGACGGCTTTGTACTGGGAGAAGGTGCCGGACTTGTGCTACTGAAGCCCCTCAGTGAAGCCTATGCGGACGGCGATCGAATTTTGGCAACCATTCTGGGCTCGGCGGTGAACAATGACGGCAAAACGATGGGGCTTACCACCCCCAATATGCAGGCACAAAAGGGTGTCATAGAGGCCGCCCAGAGAAGCTCAGGGATCCGAGCCGGGGAGATTTCTCTTTATGAAGCACACGGAACCGGAACTGCTTTGGGAGATCCAATCGAAGTGAAGGCTGCCTCCCTCGCATATCGTGAACAGACTCAGAAAGAATCGTACTGCGCTATAGGGTCGGTGAAATCAAACATAGGACATTCACTCGCCGCCGCGGGTATTGCCGGATTGATAAAGGTCATTCTCTCGCTTCAGAATCGTGTGATTCCGCCCACCATTAACTGCGCAGAACCTCATCCCCGATTTTCCTTTGATACCTCACCTTTCTATCCGGCGCTACATCCTGTTCCCTGGCCAAGAACTAAACAACGACATGCGGCGGTGTCGTCTTTCGGCTTTGGAGGAACAAACTGTCATGTCATTCTCGGGGATCCCGACGATATGTCTTATGAGCCGACGAGGCAACCATTGCCTCGTACAGTATTCAACCGGAAAGTATACCGGATTGATTCTTCAGACCCACGCGATGCCACTGAATTTCTCTCGCACATCTTCACACTTGTCTCTCGTGGGGAACTTACCTCAGGGGAAGCCAAGCAACGTGTTCGTGATCAAGGGTATAACTGAGCCGCAAAACCTGAAAAAACAAAAGCCTAATGACCAAAAACCGAATAGTGCATCATCCCGAAGGATAAAACGTTCACTGGAAGTGCGTGGATTACTCGAACATAGAGTTTCGAATTCTTAACAGGGAAAGAAGTAATGGGGAACATTGACGGTTTGATCGACCAAATTGCTGAAGGCAAATTATCCCCCGAGGAGGCAATACGGCAGTTGGCCTCAACCGACTCTCCAGACGACGAAAGTCGGTCGGCAGTACGAAAGGATCCACGGCAGGACTCTTCATTAGTCTTCAGAATAAGGGACTTTTTGCTTGAGCGAATTTCTCGTTGTCTCGACCACGCGCTCACCGATTCCGAAGGGGAATGCACTTTTCTGGATTATGGATTAGACTCTGTGGGCTTAATTGACCTGACACAATCCATCGAGCAGGAAACAGGTATTAAGCTCTATCCTACATTACTTTTTGAGTATCAAACGCCGATGGCTCTTGCCGATTACTTCCATTCTCACCATTCCGATGCATTTTGCAGAAAACCGGCAATCCTTTGTTCCCTTTCCGATGTGGAGACATCTCAGGAGCCCGGAGGAGAACCGGAATTGCGGGAAAATTCCAGAAACAATACTGACTATTCCTCGTCAAACTTCGGCGGAACCCTGAACCAAAGGCCTCCGATCAGAGATCAGACAGAAAACCACCCACAAGATGCGGACCCACAGAATATGCCATCCTCCCGCATGAGGTCGGTTGTCCCTGCCGAGATCAGGATCAGCTCACGGAGGACGTCCAGTGCCGAAAGGATGGATATCGCAGTTATCGGGATGGCGGGAAGATTCCCAGGGGCAAACAGCGTGGAGGAGTTCCGTAAAAGTGTTCTGGGCGATACCGATTGTATTACAGAGATACCTTCAAGCCGATGGAATATTGACGATTGGTATGATCCGGATGAATCCGCGATAAACAAAACCTATTCAAAATGGGGCGGCTTTATCAATGATGTCGCGGCTTTTGACCCCCTTTTCTTTGGAATTTCACCGGCCGAGGCGCTCTGGATAGATCCCCAACTCCGAATCCTACTCGAGATAATTCACGCCTCCTTTGAGGATGCCGGATATGGAGATAAAATGAGAGGTACCAATACAGGAACCTATATCGGTCTTTCATTTCAAGACTACTGGACTGAAATAGCAAGGCGGAATCTACCGATCTCATCCTATGAGTATTCAAGTTCATCCCCTTCACTGGCTGTCGGCAGATTGTCCTACACATTCGACTTGCGCGGCCCCGCAATGCCGGTTGATAATGCCTGTGCTTCTTCGTTGACAGCCGTGCATTTGGCCTGTGCTGCAATACGGCGAGGTGAGGTTGATTCTGCCGTAGTAGGTGCCGCCAATCTCCTGTTGAGCCCTCTACATCACGTGTACTCTTCACGCATAAGATCTTTGTCTCCAACCGGTCGCTGCCGCAGTTTCGACGCGGCGGCCGACGGCTATGTACCGGGAGAAGGTGTATGCGCATTACTTCTGAAACCGCTTGAATTCGCGAAGTCCGACGGCGATAACATTCATGCTATAATCAAGGGTTCCGCTTTGAACCACAATGGGAAATCGGCTAATCCGACGGCACCTCGTCCCGAGATGCAAACACTTGTAATTCAAAGTGCCCTGAAGGATGCCGATGTAGCTCCGGATACCATTTCTTACATTGAGGCCCAGGGCACCGGAACAAAGCTGGGTGATCCGATAGAGATCGCGGCCTTGAAATCCGCATTCTCCTCGGTTAATCCACGCACAGTCCGGTGTCATATAGGATCAACAAAAGCCCACATCGGCCACCTGGAAGGAGCAGCCGGTTTGGCAGGACTCATTAAGACAATACTGTGTATGAAGAGTCGAACGATCCCCAAAATGCCCTCTTTCAGTCAATTGAACCCGTACATTAAGCTGGATAATTCAATATTTCAGATTAACCAGCAACCCATGCATTGGTCGGTACCCTCCAATACCCCCAGAAGAGCAGGCATCAGTGCATTCAGCATATCGGGCAACAATGCTCATGTTATTATCGAGGAGGATAATCCCGCAACCGAATTTACTGAATGCCGATTGCCGAATATTTTTTGTCTTTCAGCAGCCTCTAAACCACAGTTGATAGCATATGCGGAAAGCTTTCTGCAAGAAAAATCCCTATATGGTATCACAAAGAATGACTCCGGGTCGAATGCGCAAGCTAATGTCGACCTTATCGCGAATACTCTGGCTGGTTTGCTGGGTACCAAGGTACGCGACATAGATGATCGTTCTCACTTTATTGACGACTTGGGGCTTGATGAGACACTTGTTGATCAGTTCGCCTCCGAAATCTCAAAGGCGACCGGCCTCCCCGTCACCAGACTCACCCTCACGGAACATTCTGATCTGAACTCGCTGGCATATTTCATAACTTCGAGAGCCGGAGGCGGAATTGCAGACACTCAGACAATCCCTGGAGGTCGACCGTCAAGCCACGTAAGCCTGTCACAAATCCTGTATACCGTACAGACCGGAAGGAAACAAGAGGGGACCCGCTGCGCAATAGTTGTTGATTCCATATCGGACCTCGAAGACAAACTGAGGACCTTTGTAAGGGGGGAACAGAATCACTCTATATACACAAACTTCTGCGAGGACCCGGCGACCGGCTACTATTGCCCTTTGTTCAAGGATTCTTCCGGAGAAAAAATGATTGATGCCCTGCTTCTGTCGGCGGACGTACACAAGATTTGCAGATTGTGGGTGGCCGGAGTTCACATTCCATGGGAACGGTTCTGGAGCGCTCCGAAACCGCGTAAGATTTCGCTACCGACCTACCCGTACAAACGTGACACCTACTGGTTTACATCTGCACTAACGGATCAGGTCAGTTGTTCGGGTGAAGAAGATAACGATTCGGAGAAGTGTTCGTCGGAAGCGGAGCTGGTGGAACTTCTACAAAAGCTTAAGGACGAGGATATTGACATTCAAGAAGTGGAATCACGAGCGAATTTGATTTTGAACTCTATGCCGCCGGGAGCAACCACCAAGTAAACTCGATCTCATAAATAGACGCTTTCCAGACTTTTACTTGTCCTTGAAAGGATACCCTCTTTGGATCCTTTCTTTCAGCACTTTAACTTTCCGGCTTTGCCGGCCAGAGGGGAGTACGGATGAAAAAGAAATTCGAAACACCCAAAGACGTTTTGGAGGCGATCAGGGATCGAATTGTTTCCCCAAACGAGGGAGTCACCCTACTGAAAAAACTTCACTTGGGAAAAAACGGGAAAGCGCCTGATGAGACGCCTGAGGCAGTTCCCGAGATTAATCGCGCTCTTGAGAAGAAACTGCTTGCAATATGTCGAAAAATGCTTCGAGTAAGCACTGATGAATTCAATTCACATTCCGATTTTTTTGATTTTGGATTCGATTCCATTATGGTCATGGATCTGATCAGCAGGATTGCGAAGGAAACGGGCCGTTCACTAAGCCCTGAAGAAATAGTCGATAACCCCAACGTGTTAAAACTGGCTGCAGTTCTAAAGACTGAACACAATGCCTACTGAGACTGAAAGGTATTTCTGGCAAGATTGACGGCTTCAACCATAAACATCGGAGGTCCTTATGAGAGTCAAGGGAAGCAAGTCTTACCGATCTCTAATATTAGCATTCACGATTCTGTCATTGGAAATTTGGGGTCAGGCGACAATCAGTCTACTTTCCCCCGCGGGCGGAGAAACATGGGAAACCATGAACACTTACTCGATTACCTGGTCCTCCGTTGACTTTGACGGTGCCCTCACGATTCAGGCTTCCGCCGACGGTCGAAATTGGGTTGAAGTGGCCACTTCCGTACCCAATACCGGTACATTTGAATGGACGATTCCGGATTACTCGGCAGCCCCGTTTCCTGATGCCTATCTACGTATATTTGGGCCGAATTATGATCCTGTCGATACCAGCGAGGCTTTTGAAATAGTTCCCGGAGAACAGTCACCCATTACTATTGTCTCGCCGTCAGCGAATGACTTGTGGTATTCCGGCGATTACCAATACCTCATGTATGAAGTAGCGAACGGAGTAAGGGCCGTTGCTCTCTGGTACTCTATCGGTGGCTCCAGTTGGCACGAAATCACGGATTTCGAAGAAAATACGAAAGTTCACGGGTGGCAGATACCTTTTGTGGAAGAACCGGGGACGTGCAGAATCAGAATTGCGGACGCAGAGGACTATGACGCATTCGTCATCAGCGATTCCTTCACCATATACCCGCCGAAACTGTATATTACGTCTCCCACCTCAGGGGATAGTTTGACTGCCGGCACCGATTTCACCCTTCTGTGGGATTCCTACGGCCAAGTTGGACGATTGAATATCGAATTCTCGTCTAACGATTCCAACTGGACCGTTCTCGTACACAATACCGGCGACGACGGAGAAGAGAAATGGAGCATCCCACCGGAGCTGGTTTCTTCTACTTCCGCGCGTTTGCGCATAGGTAAAAATCATAGCAATCAGTATTACGATACAACTGAATATTTCACTATTTTAAGCGAGTATGAACAGCCATCTATCATCATTGTAAACCCAAAGGGACCCACAATTCTTGAGGCAAAATCGACCTGCCTGATAGAGTGGAATTGGACGGGTGATATACCCGAAGTGCGTTTGGAATGGGGCACACCTCCCGGGATGGGAGGCGGGGATGGAAACTGGTCCATTATACAGCAGAACACCGATAATTCCGGAAGCTATGAGTGGCAGATCCCTGATACCGTTCTTCTCGGCGCACGAATACGAATAAGCTCTTCCGACGGGAGCGTCTCCGCACTCAATGCCGGTCCTTTACTTATTGAGCGTGCTACATCCTCAATGATCGGACGACCGATTTCCGAGCGTCGTGTTCAGGTGGCGCGGTTGATTCCCTCGAATGAGCTGGAGATCACGGTGTACATAAGATCTCCGGAAAACGTGACCATACGCCTTTTTGACTTGAGGGGGCGCGCAATCATCTTAACAGAAGAAGCATTGGTACAACCGGGTCATCATGTGTTTCGGTACGATCTGACAAGCATTGCTTCCAATTACTTGCTCGAAGTCAGATTGGGTTGCCACTGTGTACGCCGGAAGTTGTTTGCCGGACCATGAGCATTGTTGATGACAGGTGTTCCATTTTCGATTTTCGCAAGCCCGCGTGATCTCCCAATGTATTGCCTTAAGAAAATCGAAGAGATCGTCTATTGGAGGGGTACTATTTCTAGAGGCTCTCTCAACAAAGCTTGTTGGCCGAGTGTCAAGCCAGTGGTTACTATCCTATTCTATGTCCTTGAGCTTACGAGCCTGTAGAAAAACAGCTGCGCAGGTAAGGTCCTCTTCAGAAAGTTGATACCATTTCCCACGAAGCCTGTTGCGGCTTACGGCTGAAGGCATTGTCTTCCTTGCGGTGTAGGTAACTTCAAAACCGCTCTCCCTCACCAGTTTTTCATGAACCGATACGGGATGACGATTGATCAGGTAGGGTCGTTTCCCTCTAACCAACTTCCACACGTAATCCGAGCAAGTCCAGTGCCCATTCCATTTTTTTGAAAGTCCGTGAGCACTAAGATCGATATGATGAGACATGTAACCTCCCGGTTTTATCCATTTATTCATGCATCGATACGTTGCGGCCGGGTCCTCAAGATGCTCCAGAACAGCGTGAGAGAACACAAAATCGATACATTTTTCCCCCACAGCCGATGCTTCATTCCAGGGAGCAATGGTTCTGATACAAATTCCCGCTCTCTCGCTTGACGATGACCCTTTCAGTAGCTCCTCAATATGCTGTACTCTTCTATCCGCCAATGCATGTTTCAATGTGCTCTGCGATACTAGCTCACATGGGAATTGGTTTTCACCCAGATACTCCCTTGAGCCGGGCCATCCGTCGAATTTGCGGGATGCCCTCTCTCGAACCATGGGTACGAGTTCCCGAAATACACTTAAATTCAATTCTCTGTCGGTCCAATCCCGCACATCGAGAGTAATAAGGCATTCGGCACCGGTGAGCAGTCCCGTCAGGCCCGTACCTATGGATCTCCCGGGCCCCAACTCCGCGATGCACTTCGGATGCGTTCTTATCCCGCTTTTCCGACTCAGGAATGCGAGATGTTTGAGCCATTGTTCATAACAAAAGTCGGCACTGACTGCACCACCCCCGACATTTCTAGGCCTCAGGGCCGTCTTCATTGTATACAGTCCCGGGATTAGTGTCAGTGCACCAGATAGCACAGCCGTCGTCTTGATACTCATATATGACCAATACTAATGCTCAGGAAGCATCTGTTTGACTGGATTCATTGAAACTACAAGTTGGCCCCTTGTTTCACACCCAACTCACGATCCCGCCGTCCGGAACGTAAGCTGTTGTACGATCTTACCTTGTCCCGCCCGGCGGGACTCAAAGTATCTCAGCGGATACCCCTGTGTTTTTCGTAGGACAATCTCGCACAACATCTTTCACATACTGCTCTTTCCCTCGGCTCCGCTCATCTTCGACAAGGATAAGGCGAGGCATTCACACTTTTCAGAATTACCGGTGAGGCAGAAATCTCCTGGTATGCATTGATTTGCCAACCATTATTCGTACAAGCACAACACCGTCGTAGTCAGGAATTCTCAAATCTCTTAAAGAATACTGACCCGGCTCCAACAAACCTTCGTTCGAGGCATACAATAATCTCCCCGAAACTCCAAAAACCTTGACACCAACAGGTGATTTCTCTTTCACCTCGAAAGCGATAGTACCCAGGCGTTTTGCCCTTCGAAAACCGTGATCCTTTGCCGAAACCGGTATGCACTCTTCCGAGACGTTGTCTACCGGAGCTTCCGCATCAGAGAAAAGCCCATAAAAATCAGTGGCGGTCCACCCTGTCGTCCACATTGGCTTGCTGGGATCGAATGCCCCTTTGAAGCAGACTTGTTCCAGGTAACCGGAGGTGTCTGATGTTTCAAGGATGTGTATATCATCCTTGTCAGGCAGGGCAGCCTTTGCAGTGGGTCGCAAATCAAGCGACTTTCTCGTATAAGCCATTAGATTTCTATCCGGCTCTCCCGGAAATTCCGGGTCGACAAGCTGATTTCCCAGGTCTTCCAGCATATGTGCATGAGACGTTGCAGTGATCTGTTCCCAGTCTTCTATACCGACTGACGTCCAAAACAAGTTTTTGTGGAGGAATGTCAATTCTGGATTACCATTGAGTGTCAGTGTTCCCGGGGCCATAAAGATGCTGTTCGCATAAGTACCCCCTGCTCCCTGTCGCATATTCACCGCCGGCTGCCCCGCATCTCCCAATTGTCCTCTGGGACGCAGATAGGTTGCGTTCGCAATCACCGGAGTTGCATGGGGTAGACCTCCCCCCCCGTCATGTTCGCCGGCCGTACCGTCCGGAGCATTCCCATGAATGGCGCACCAGTACTGCCCGCGGCCCCTGAAGCCGACGTCATAATCGAAGGCATCGTCCATGCAGTTGGTGGCTAAAAGGTAACGGGTGTTGACGCACCCGCCAAACCACTCAAATCCGTCATCTCGGTTCTGGAATACCTCGACATACTCAACCGTTGTGCCCGCTCCGACCGCACCAAAAGTCAATCCATTGAGTTCGTTGTCGGTCGAAATTTCCATTCCACCAAATCGAATGGACACGTAGCGTATTACTCCCGAATTATCACCGTCATCGGAGCCACCATATCTTCCCCGATCATCCCCAGCGGTGATTCCTTCTATATTACCGATTCCCCCATCAGGCAGATTCGTTCGAGCTCGACCAAGGATGACTACCCCCCCCCACAAACCCCCAGTTGTAGCGACTGGAAGGATCGACTCATCGAAAGGCAACATATCATCGGCTATACTGGTGAAAATAATAGGTTCATCCGCGGTCCCTTCCGCGAAAATTTTTGCTCCTCTGGTCACAATCAGGGCAACCGCATTGACTCCGCTGTGTCCTTCCGCCTTGATTACGACACCCGGTTCGATTTTGAGCCGAGCACCTTCCTCAATGAAGACCTTCTCCTTGAGTATATAGACATTTCCGGAGGTCCATGTCACACTTTCGCCGGCATTGATGGAATTGTCAAACACATCGATCGTGGCCGCCCCGGCGAAAACTCTTGCCAGGAGCAAAGACAGGAGCACTCTGAAAGTTGCATTATTCATGTTTTGTCATCCTTCCGTCGGAATTATAAAAAAGGGTTGGCCTACCGCGCTAACGGTAGTTTGAAATGAGATGTTTTGTTTCCAATCATCATTGAACAGAGATACATTCCCCCGGCAATATTCGGAACTGATAGCTTCGCCTCGACCTTGCCGGCTTCTTCGATCCTGTCGTGAACAACGGCTATTCGGCGCCCCGTGCAGTCATGCAGAGTCACAGAAACTCTCTGCGAGGTAGAAAGGACACCTGATATACGAATAAGTCCTTTGCTATTTGAGGTCAGGTTCAATTGAAGGCGCGAATCCTCCACCGGCTTGCTGGAAAGCGCCCGAACTTCATCACAGGCGTGAAGCGAGTCTATCGGCAGAAGAGGCGTGTCGTTATGAAGTAACCATCCATAGTGATCGTAGGCGGTCCATGATCGAATCCACATTTGATTTGCGGTTGGATCAAACGCTCCCTTGTAGGCGGCCTTCTCAAAAAAAGCGCTGTCGGGAAAGATGCTGTCGCATCCGACCGGATAGAGATCGGTCCGGGCGAGGGGATCAGTCAATCGGAAATCTAAGTCCCCGGATGGTAGGGAACGAAGTGAGGAACCTGAAAAAGCAAGCCCCTCAAGTGTTTTCACCCGCTCATTGTCATTCTTCTTGAGATGACGTAAAGAGGTTTCTTCCGAGGACAAATCACTCCACGATACGTAATATGCATCGCCTGCCGCAAATCCCAAAAGGTTGTTCGCTATGAGCAAGTTCCCTTGTTCCTCCTTTCCTTCCGCACCTCCCAAAGACATTCCGTACAGATGGTAAAAGATTGAGTTCACATATGCGGCACCTGACTCGGTACTGAGAACGATGGATCCGTACATGTCCCGCGCTCCCAAAAGAGATGCATTGGCAATCTTCACCATCCCGTTGCCGTCATGGTTAACCACGTAATCCCCGGTATTGATACCTCCATTACCATGACGGACCTGTACCACGGCCCAGAATTGCCCGTTCCCCCTGTAACCCTGATCGAAATCGAATGAGTTATTGCCGCATCGAGCGGCAAACAAGTACTTCCCGTTCACCGTGCCACCAAGAAAGCGGATACCGTCATCCAAACAGTTGTAAGTTTCAATGTACTCCAGAATGGTTCCCTCACCAGTTCCGCAAAGCGAAAGACCGGCATAGTTTCGGATGTCGTCTATACCGTCGGGTCTGTTCTCTTCGACAAAATCCGACCCTGCATACCTTATGGAAAGATAACGCAATACTCCTGAATTATCGTCGGGATCAGATCCCCCATAGGAGGCCCTGGCATCGTCTCTGTCGACTGCCAGATACTGTTCACCAAGGGAATCGTCCCCGACAGGGGCTCTTCCACACACAACTACCCCACCCCAAAGCCCCAAGTCCGCATACCACACCCCCTCTCCATTGAGACTTAGATCGGAAGACAAATCGTCAGCCTCCGCAGTGAATACTATGGGTGCATCTTCCGTACCCTCCGCGAAAATCTGGGCGCCTTTGCAAATTATCAACGCGGCGAACTTTTCGGGTTTTTCATAATCGGACACTTCGTAGTACTTACCTTTCACCACTACCCCCGGCTGAATTGTCAGAGTAGCGCCTTCCTCAACAAAAACTTCTTCGGTCAACAGAATTGTGTCACCCGTCTGCCACACAATATTGTCTCCAACTCCGATGTCTTCATCGGTTATGGAAAGAACAGTCGCGGAGGCCGCAACCGCCCAACCCAGCATGATCAACAACATTCGTTTCATTTTTCCTCCCAGGAAAAGGATTGAGTAAGGGTTTTCAGTTCTTGAGACAGTAGCTAAGGGCTAGAGAATAGCTCCGCCCCGCCTCGCGCTCGCTTGTTTTCAGAAATTTGCCGTCAACATACCTTCCCTCTGCTTCCTTAGCACCGAGCAGGTTTTTACCGGAAAGCTTAACCCCTAATCCGGAGCAGAACTTTTTTTCCAGGGTAGCAGTCAACAGAGGAAATGGCTGTATATAACCGTCAGGGACCTCATCAATGGTAATTTCATCTAGTTGCTCTCCGAAGATGGTGAAGAACAATCCGGCCCCAAATCCATTTTCCTCTCCGTTATACTCAAAGTGTGCCTTTACCATATACGGACATGAACCATATACAGCTCGAGTCGGAGAGGCACTGGGGAAAACTTCCTTTTCGCGATTGAATTTGACCGTATCTTTGGTAATCTCCGATTTCATTATCGTGAAGTTACCCCCAACCCAGAAGCTCTCCAGAGAGGGGTGAATGAATGCCAGATTCTTCTTGGCTTCCCACTCGGTGCCATACAATTTAGCTCCCCCGACGTTCTTCCATGTTCTTTCGCCGTTGGAGGTTCCGTCGATGGGACCTATATCAATGGCATCCTGAATGAATTTATGGAACACTCCCAATCCGACGAATTCTCCAGGTCCTGGATACCATTCGATTCCCACATCGTAGTTGGTTATCCGGCTCGGCTTCAAGTGCGGATTTCCTCGTATTATTCGCTTTGAAGCAGCATCGTTGCTTTCATACGGGGCCAGCTCTCTGAACATAGGTAAGGCAAATGTCTTTCCAAAGACTCCACGGACCTTTAGTGCCTCGGCAGGGGTCCAACTTATGGAGACCGAGGGTAGAAAAATTGATTGGTCAAAATCTCCATTGGATGTACTATCCTCGGGGATCTCACTCTGAAGTTCCATTCCAATTGTTTCATAGCGCACTCCGCCGGAGATTGCCAACGTAGGAAACAGAGGGGTGCTTCCTGCGAGATAGGCCGCAATGGTATTCATATATGCTTCATGAGAACTGCGCAGATCAGTCGTGCTGTCCCACAAATACATGTTCCCTACGTTATACCGGGTTCGTCCATTCGACAATTCATCACTGCCGACAATGCCCATGTTTTCCGGAGATAGAAAATCGTCTATATCGCCCCGGCATGCATCAAGTGATCGGGAAGTTCTCTTTCTCCCCATTCCGCTTGAGGTGGCGGCGATATCAGCATAGAAGCGACGTTGTTCAAAAATCCGTCTTCTTTGCTTGATTGTACCCCCGAGCTTGACATGGCTTATCCCGCTCGGTATGACCGAGAGAGATAAATCAAGGTCCAGATCAATCTCCAGACCCCGTTCCTCTGTCCTTCGAAAACGATGAGAAGGAGTAGGCCCGATGCCTCCTCCCGGTATTGAATAAAAATCTCCGGTGTCCAAGCTCGTCACGGTCATCGAGAATGCCCGATAATCGGGTTCACTTTGCTCACCGTTGGAAAATGCGGCGTCCCAACTCAACTGTAGACCGTCTGCAAGACTAAAGAGGTGATCTCCATCCAGAACTGCAAAATGCAAACCTCTTTCAACATACTTTATCTCAGTATGTATCAGTTTCCTCCCGTCTCCGGCCAATTGGAAGTGATAAGTTGAGACACGTTTACGTGCCATGTCTTCAGCGCTCCGGGCGTAGAGGTATATTCCGCCAAATTTGTGATTCTCCTGAAACCGAAACGAAGTGTTCATAAGAGCCCCCCATGAAATCTCTTCTGTCCCGAGATTATCAGTATAGGAGGCTTGTTCCACAATGGAATCACCGTTACTTCTATAGATGGTTTCTTGACCGTCAAAAACACCACGCAGAATATTTGCGTATGCCAGAGAAAATCCGAAACCAAGAGATTTCCGGCCAAGAGGAATGCTCTTTCCCAGGTCCAGTTTGTATGACTGATCGGGTCGTACTCCGCTTTTCGTGGGGGCAAACGGAGAATCAAAGGACTTCGCAATCTTATCGGCTTGTGCAACCACCTGCGTTGGCTTTCCTTCGATATCTTCAGAAACAGACGAAACAATAACATCTACTCGAGTGGGAGTTTCGGGGCTTTTTCCAGTAAGTGGTTCAGGTATCCCTCTTGTTCCATCATCGATTCCCAGCCAATCTGTTGAGCCTCCTTCATATGTGAGAAAATCATCTCGCGGACGACCATCCTGAAAATGGACATCGGTGTTGCCACCCAAAGACCCAGAAACCTTGAAGATACCCCCCTCCGGTATGGCCTTGGTGACAATGCTCACACTGCCACCGGAAAAATTTCCGTCCATTGAGGGGTCGAACGTCTTTATTGTCTCAATATTGTCCAGCAAGGATGCCGGAAAAAGGTCGAACGCGACTGCATTTCGGTCGGGATTGGGACTAGGCAGTTCGATTCCGTTCAGGTTGGCCGTGCTATATCGATCACCAAGCCCTCGAATGTACACGTATTTGCCGTCTACCAGGGTGACTCCCGATACATTCTTCATTGCCTGTGCAGCGTCTGGAACCCCAGCCCGCGACATTTCTTCGCCACTGATTGCGGTTGAAATGCTGGTATTCTCTTGCCGCCTCTTGACTAAAGCCGCCGCTGTGTTACGGAGGGCAACAGCGCGGATTGTCATTTTTTGCATCTCCTGTAAATCGGATTTTGTCATGATGCAATCGATCCATGTAGTGTCACCATTTTTGACAAAAACCGAATCCAGTACCCTGGGATGGTATTCTGAATGGTTTATCTCAACTCTGTACGTATCTTCATTCGGAAGAACAACGCTAAAGCATCCCTTCCGATCACTCACTCCCGCACTTTCTGAGGGATACACCCGCACCCCGACCCCAGCAATACCAGCTTCCGTGCTGCGGTCCACCGCGATGCCGGCAATAACCGTCTGATTCGAGTCGGAAATGTTCACGGCCTGTGTCGGTAAAGGGAAATCTACCCCGATAAACTCGTGTCCCCCTCCTGCGATCTTTCCAGTTCGGTAGACTACGGACTCACCATTGGAGACCACAATCACCGTGTACTCGTTCCGCGGAACAGGTGAAAAAGCAAAGACGCCGTCACTATCAGTTTCGCAAGTAGCCGGGAACTCTTCGAGCGAAACAAGTGCTCCAGCGACCCTCTCACCCTCCCTTTTCACTACCCCGCTTAGAGTAATAGAATCATAGCCTGGCAGGGACCTATGCAGCACCACGTAAAGAGTATCGGGAGTTTTCGGCATTCTTGTATCTATTACGACCGGATCATAGCCGGTCGCAGTAACCACAGCACCATAGGTTTCAGAAGCAGTGGGAGGTAGTCTAAAGGCTCCGAATTCATTCGCTGTAATCGATAGACTTGCTCCCAGTATAGAGATCGTCGCATCAGGAATTGCATTTCCCGTTTGGGCATCCACTACAGTCCCTCTGACCATATCATCCGGATTTGTGTCAGTGGAATTGAGACACATATATATGTCAACAATCTTTGTTTCGCCATCCACTGCAACTATTTCGATACCACCAGTATCACGGTATTGCGGATGATGTACGCTTAAGCAATATTGCCCGGGGGCATCGAGAACTAGACCAAACACACCATTTTTCTCGCTAACTGCTTGATATGTGGAGGAGTCCTTCGGGAGAGGTCCTATGCAAAGTACGGCAACTCCCTCAAGGGGGTCCTTCAGGTGTGTTCCTCGAACAACGCCCAGGACCAATGGCGGACTGTCGCTCCGCCAATCGCTCGTTCCGGTCAATCCGGCTTTTATCAGGTTCGTTTTCAGGATCACCGTTTCCTCTTTCAACAATTTGATGGACCGTGACCAAGTACGATATCCGCTGGCGTAGACGCTCACGGTATATCTCCCCGGCTCGTCCGCGAAATACTCGTAGTCACCATTCGGGTCACTTAAAACAACAGTCTCATCAGCCCGGAAGAGAGATCTCTTCTCGATATATACCACGGCAGCAGTTACCGGCGCACCGGATTCTTTCTCAATTACTTCACCTCGTAGGTAGCAGTTTTGCCCTGTTGCCGGGTACAATATCACCGCAAGCGTTAGACATGCAAAGTACAGAAGTATTTTTGATCGCCCGAAATACCGACCCATGCATTGTGGGTGTCCCCGTAAGGACTTGAACTCTGTGCAAAGGTGTCTAGAAATTGTATTAGTCTCCCACAGTGAATCGACCCTATTTGAGTAGAGACGGATAAAAATCAGTTCCGTATGTTAGTGAGTCATGAGCAATCTGCCAAGTCTTTACTAGCCAGCCTGCATATTGCACGAGAGGACGCCAAACCCGAACGGTCAAGTCACAATCACTTCCCCTCATCTCGTACATTTGATCATCAACCCCGACTTCGACAATCGACTCACGGCATAAGGCCGTCTCTCGACTGTCGAAGTCGGATCAACTGCATTGGGCGCACGTATTTGGGCACATTATGAACTCCGCTCAATCCGAAATGTTATGATGGAGAACAACCGCACAAGGGTTCACTCTTCTCATTGCTGCACAACTCGTCGTTTCAGCCTCTCATTAGTGAAAACGGATTTCCAGGGCATCATACTTCGAAACACGAATGGCCGTAGTGTTGTCCCCACCAAAGGCATCCTCATAGAGAGTGTTGAAGTGCAGGGGATTACAGCTCAATACTCTATCCGCGAGACTTTCGCTTAATAGTATATGATGGCTCATCCAGGCTCTTCCGTCTTCGATTCTCGTGAACCTTGCAAACGCAGGCAAAGAATCGTAGACACTCACGAGCCGGGAAACGCTTCCGTCAGGCCCTTTGATTATGCTCAAAGCATTGTCAAGGTTTTCATCCCAGGTACCAAACGGAAGGTCATTAGTCTGTCCCGCTACTATGACTTCGCAATCACTATCAACCGAGTAGATGCTGTCGATCCAGTCTCTAATAACACCGGCTTGATTAGCCCTATGTTTCACGTTTTCTCGTAAGGGTGGATAGATGGTACCAAACAGGGGCGATGCACGTCTCGATACGAGATTACAATTGACAACGGTTATCTTCCTGGTCGGGCTGTAGTAGAATTCACCGATTAGTGGCGCCCCCGTCGGGTTACCGGATAGTGCGCCGAAGGAGCTATCAACCGCAATTCCTGCCATGAAATACGCATCTGCGCTACTCCAAAATGAGGAGTCGTACAGAAATGCGCAACCGAGCCCATCAGGAGAATCCGTTGAATCGAACAGGGCCTTATAACCACTATGTTCCGCAGAATTGACACGAGCAGCGATTTCCCCCGGAACATCCGACGTTTCGATTCCTTGGAGAATCAGTAACTTCGGTAACTGGAGTTCATCTACGATTGCTCGGACGGCCTTTTCACAGCGGACCTCGAAGTCATATGGTGAAATGACAGTATCAAGCCGAGAGGGATTGTCAATGGTATCGTAGAAAGAGCCAAAATCCATAGTGGTTAATGTCGTGCTTCCTGCGATTCCGAGCCTCCGACTGACAGGGGCCGGACTCGAAGCGATATCGCCCGGCGTTATTACCGGTTGGCCGGGGAGCGCCTGGAAAACATAGATTCCATTTCGATAGTCAATTACTGCTTCGAAAGACTGTATTGTATCACCGACTCGAATGGTCGGTGGAGTTTCCCAGAGACGACCATCGACCAAAACCACTTGAGGCCCATAATTGACCTTCCCATTCTCATTTTCAATGACATATGGGACTCTCACTAAATTACGATTGAGCACAAACGCAAACACTCCGGAGGTGTCGCTGGGCGCAACGGCCACACCTTCCGCCAGAGTGACACGCATACCCTCAAAGACCTCATATCTTTCAGCCAGAGACGAAACCTGACCAGCCTTGCCCGGAAGTACATCTACCGATAATGGAGCTGGAAGTGATGCGCCGGAATAGAGCACCGACAGTTGTTCGACATTCCGTATGGATGTGAGCGGATTCTCCGGCCACTGGCCCAATTCTTCTACCATGCCCACTACAATTATGGAGTCACCTGTGTTGGGCACGGCTATTTCCGGTGAGCCGGACAAATCAACGTATATGCCGTCGGAGGTAAGTGATGAACCGTCACCTTGCCCGCACTCCATCCAGAATTCGTTGCGCACAAACGCGGTAGCAGTCACAATACCACTGGTCCTGACTCGCCGGCCATCATATCTCGATCGATAAAACTGACCCTGAATCGTGCCGATTTTGCAGGGAAAAAGCGTATCGGAATCAATTACATTCACCCTAACGATGTCGGAGGTATCGTAACGCCCCGCGCTATCTTTGACTATCACACCCAATTTGTGTACACCGGGAAACGATGGTTCCCAGTAGTGGATTTTGGCATTGTAGTCTTCTCCCGCTCGAGAGGCTATCCTGATATTGTTTTCATAGTAGAACAGGCTGTCCACACCGAAGAAACTACCGCCCCTTGCTCGGATTGCTACTGTATCTCCAAGCTCAATCCAGGAATAGGGTACCGGACAGATGATTTCAGACTCCGTGGCAAATAAATCCTCCAGGATACTGAGCAATGAATCACCAAACGTGTAGCCAATGAATTGCTCTCCGGCTGCGTTTGGATGCAAACCGTCGGCCAGAATCCAACGGGGGTCGAAGGCCGAATACTGATCCACAAGAACTATTGGCGATTCGGGGCGATTCTTCTCAACAGCGAGCGATTTCAGAGAATCATTGTAAACCGGAACCAATTCAGGATTGTGTGGTTCATTGGTGGGTATAATCTGTGCCAGCAGGATAACAGCTTTCGGGTTGTAGGTGCGAATCGTATCGATTGCGATCCCCATCTGTCCCTTCATCACGGCGGGATCATTTCCACTGGCTACATCATTGGTTCCTTGATGAATCAGGACAACATCGGGAACTGGCGTTCCCCTACGGATTGAACTACTGAATTTCCCTGCCAACGCACGTATATAGGTATTATGCCAGCCTTCATGATCGCAGTCCCACTCTTCACAATCAAACGAAGGATCACCGCAGTCATCGGGATCACCGTTGTCACCGACCCCGCACAAATACCCGACGAAATCCACATGAACCTCCAGGCCTGCCGATTTCAGCCGACTCCAGGTCCAATACCGATAGCTTGACGATTTGTCAAATGAACCGGTAATGGAATTTCCGAGAGGCATAATGTTGATTTTAGATTTTGCGCATGTCACCTGAGCGTTGCCGAGAACCAATAACGTTGAGCAAAACAAAAATATCGAAATCATCGAGGTCCTACGGCTACTTAAGATTGACACTATTCTTCCGCCTTTCAACAGTTGGAGCGTAACACCATTCTTCCGAAAGCTTATAAAGAAATTGCCATTTCTTCTTGAGATTCTTATTACGATCCTATTAGTTTTTCGTGTGATTGTTCATCAGCATTGATGATAGTCACTCATACAGTTCTAATGCAAAACGAATCCGACACTAAATATCCGAGTGTAATTTGCTGATCTGATTTACCAAATGTATAACAACTTTCCAGCTTGGGGGGCATATGGTTTCAGGCAGACGATTGATTCTTTCATTTCTTGTCATATCCGGCACCGCTCAGTCCGATGTGATTTCCGAACTAAAAGAGATTACCAGTCAGGATCGAGTAAAAGTCGTCTGGTCAAAAGCCGAAGGAAACAACTTCGGATTTCCAGGGTCCTCATACCTCAGCAACCAGACACTGCAGGGGTTTGACACGGAATCGGGTGTCGTCCACACCATTTCTTCAGATGTCGGCAATTACCAACGTCCACTCATTACCCATGATGGCGAGCATGTGGTATACACTGACCTCAATGATGGAATGATCTACAAGATTCCCTGGAGCGGTGAGGGTGCCCCCACTTCGATTGCAGAGGGTTTCGCCGGATGCCTATGGTTGGACCAGGATGGCCAGACCGAATACGCCGTCTACGCGGAGGAATGCGGGTTAAGGGGAGAAGAAGAGATTCACATGGTGAATCTTGCAAATCCTTCTGAGAAGGTGTTCTTATACAATGAATATGGGGATCGGATGGTTAATCCACACTGGCTTTGCATATCAAAGAATGGATCGATTGTGGGAGGCGTTTGGGGACATCCAACCTGTGCGGCTTTCAGAATTGAAACCGGAAATTCGATTGCGTCGACCAATGGCTGCTGGACATCCATTCCGTGGGACACCACGATTCGATTTCTCCTCCTCAACGAGGACCATACCGCGTTGCTGGTGCTCTCAAGCGAACAAGGAAGCGGGGAAATCCCAACCGGTACCCTTAACCACTTCAAGATCGCCACCTATCACAAATCAATAGCCTGTGTTGTAAGAGGCATGAATCCCGAAGGCGGACAAGAGGGTGGATACGTGCAGATCATGAAAATCTCCGACGACTTCACCACCATCTCCGACACGGTCAACGTGACGACTGAGTCGGGACACGGATTCCCCGATCTTTGGTCGGGGCCATCGACTAGAACCAGGTCCATTACTTCACAAAAAAGTAGAGTCGGACCCGTCGTTGTTTCTTGCCAGACTCAAAGGCATTATACCGTCAACGGCAAATTATCAGCCAGCCAACATGTTCACCGCCTTCCCACCGGCGCTTACGTTACGGTTTCGGGTGACGGTGAGTTCAAAAACAGATCGATGAAACGCTGGGTGGTTGTGAAATGAACAATTATGTGCTCGTGCAGTTTTTTCGGCACAGAGGACTCCTCTCCTTGGTCATCGCCGGTAAAGGCATAGTCGTAATTCCTCAATCGTTCAGGGGGTAAAAAACCGGCCGAGGCATATATGCGGCAGGGCTGAACACATCCTGCACGTGACCAGGCCAAGGTCATTCTGAGTTCAGGTATCTCAAGCCAGTTGATCCTGGTTTCCCGTCCTCGAGTGACCTGCTGTTGCGCAGGTGAGTTCAAGATTCCGGCGACAATCTTTGTGGCTCCGAGACGTACGTTTACGTGCATGCTATCTGAAAAAGTCCGGAATGATATGACAAAGAGACACAATTGTTCAAGCAACCATTCCTTTTCGCTTTCTTCCATAGCATAACAGTAATCGCGTCACTCCAGACGGATGCCTGACTGGAATCCATGTTGAAATGCTAGAACGTGTGCGAATCCAACCATAATGGGTAGCGACCATTGGTGCGATACATGGTACATTGCTTATTGGATGTTAATCCTGGAAACGACGAAATCAACAATGCTTCCCCTAGTGTGGTGTCCGACAATTGGCGTGAATTTAGGCGAGGCGATTGTCGTTCCCATTGAGACGTGAGGAGGACGAATACTGGAAGTATTCAACCGACGAGCAACGAAAATGGGGGC
>CAYFVL010000011.1:0-38160 GCA_964346405.1 uncultured Fibrobacterota bacterium | reverse complement strand
GATTCTCGAAATCCTGAGCACCGGACCCCACTCCGCCGGTGAAATCGCCCGGGCGCTCGGATCTCAATCACCCTCCGGAGCACTCAAGCGAACGCTTCGGGAGATGACTGCCGAGGGAGCGATTGAGAGAACACTGCCGGATAGTCCGCGGAGTCGGTTGCAGAAGTATCGCGCGTCTAATCTCGATTGAGGTCGGACCCGGATGTTGCGTGGTAACGTGGAGAACTGAAAAACAGATGCGCATACTGATAACTGGAATCGCCGGGTTTGTGGGGAGTCACCTCGCGATGAGAATTCTCGAGACCGTTGGCTCTGCCACGGTCATGGGAATGGATAACTTGAGCCGAAGGGGAAGCGAGCGGAATGTTTCTCTGCTGCGGGAACGTGGGATTCAGTTCTTTCACGGTGATGCGCGGAATCGCGATGATGTCGACGTTCTACCCGAAGTTGATTGGATTATCGATTGTTCGGCAAATCCAACCGTGATGGCTGGGCTCGACGGTGGCTCATCGCAGGTGGTGGGCAACAATCTGGTGACCACTCTTAACCTGCTGGAGAAATGCAGGCGGGAACGTGCGGGATTCCTTCTTATAAGTACCAGCAGAGTATACAGCATAAACAGGTTGGCAAATATTCCCCTTCGAGAAACTCCAACCCGATTCGAGATTGATGACTCTAGACGGTTGCCCGACGGAATCAGCCGTTTGGGTGTCTCGATCAGTTGCAGCACGGAAGCGCCGGTTTCGCTCTACGGGGCAACGAAAATCGCGTCCGAAGTGATGGCGTTGGAATACGGAGCAGCGTTTGGTTTTCCGGTCTGGATCGATCGATGTGGTGTCATCGCGGGTTCCGGACAGTTCGGACGGATCGATCAGGGGATCGCTTCTTTTTGGGTATACAGTTGGATTACCGAAAGCCCTCTAACGTATGTAGGTTTTGGCGGCACGGGGAAGCAGGTACGGGACTTTGTTCATCCCGACGATGTCTGTGGCTTGATTATAAAACAGATCAACGATCCAAGCCGTGCCGTTCCGAGAGTATGTAATGTCGGGGGCGGGATTTCTAACTCCATAAGTCTCCGGGAGCTGAGTGATCTATGCTACTCTATCACCGGAAAGAGTCAGCCAATAGCGTCGCAAGAGAAGACTCGGCCATTCGATATTCCATTCTATGTCACAGACAATACCGAAGTGCATGATCGTTGGGACTGGCTCCCCGAAGTCCGTCTTGAAGACATTCTCAATCAAATAGTATCCTATGCCGAGAGCAACAAGGATTTCGTCCGGAGTAATCTCTAGCCGTGCGGAAGGCTGCGAGAAAAGAAATGAGTGCTTCGATTAGCGCTATCTGGTTAAAGGTGAAAAACTACATTTCACAGAGCGCACGGCCGAACCGGTTTGGTCGTGTACTCACGGCATTGACCGGCCTTACGTTGATCGTATTGCCTTCCTTGTCGCACGCCCAGATGGCCGAGAGCACCTACAAGCGGTCCATGGACGCCATTCGTGAGCCAATGCTCTTTATCCCGTTGGCGATCGGGTTGGGTATTATTGTCGTTTTTCTGATTCTTGGAAAACCGGTCCAAGGGCTTGCAGGACTTATGGTGTTCTACCCGTTCCTGGGGTCAACTTCGGGAATTTCGATTCTAGAGTTAGTCTCAGCGCTTATGCTGCTCTTGTTTGTGGTGGCATGGTTGGCGGGGAAAAGGCTGAAAAAACCGAGGTTCAGTAATCCACTGAAAATTGAGGACATCTTTGAAGCTTGGATGTTATTTCTGGTCGTTAATTCAATCTTGTCCGCGGCCAGGGGTACCCCAATCCTGGATATTGTTCGCGATTTTGTTCCACTGGGGGGATTATTGGTCTTTCCGGTTGCGCGTATCTTCGTGCGCACCGATCGGCAATTATCCTTACTTGTAAAAGTGCAATTGGTAGTAATGGCTGCCTTAACCATACGTCTTGCACATATACATCTTTTTGGGTATAGCCGCATACATGCTATTCTTTCAGCCGATATTACTGCCTATTATGCACTTGTATTGCTCATAGTATCGGCCGGAATTATTCTATACAAAAAGGAGCAGCGCCTGCTTTTCCTTGGTCTAGCAATCCCTGCTGCTCTGTATTTTGTTTTATCATTGAACAGAACCGGCTTTCTCACGGCGCTTGCCAGTATTGCCGGTATGATTCTTCTTGTCCGTCGATCACGGTATGTCGTCGGGCTCACTCTCGTAGGCGTTATTCTTTTCTGGGGGCTGTACCTGGTTGCCGAAAGGGTACGCACCCCTACCATGATAATGAAGGAAGAACGACTCATGGCCTCACTTTCGGGTGAAGATTTGTCCATTCTGTCGCGCCAGGATGAAGCTCGACAGTGTTGGGCGACTTTCCTGCGCAATCCATTTATCGGAGTAGGGATGGGGCACCGGTATGTTTTCTGGCGGCACTATGTTCGTGGTATCGGCGCGGGGTATCAGGAAGACAACCTGACTCATTCAGATTTAATGAATATGTTGGCAAAATCGGGTGTGATTGGTACCGGTCTGTTTTTGCTTTTTTACGCAACAGCCTTGCGCTTGGCGTGGCGTTTGTGGAAATTGGGATTTGGAGAAGAGCAGCGGATGAAAGGCATTATTGCTATGACATCGCTAATCGCAGCTTTTGTAATGGGGCAAAGCGTACCAATATTGCAGGATCGTAAAAGCTCTTTATTGCTTGGTTTTCTTATTGCTTTTACGGTACTTGAGTACCGGAAATTTCAAAATGACCGGTATTCGCGCAATATTGTTTCAATGAAAGTCGCGAAGCTGGGAGGACCCCTTTCTTCGAAAATCCCAAAACCATTGACAATCCGATCTCGTCGCTGAGTACTAATGTGTACCTGTGGATTGACGGGAAGAAGGAGTAGCTGAGCCGTCGGATAGTCGACTATTAGAAGAAAAGAGAACCCACTAGAAGTCAGGTATCCGTGTGTAATATCCCGTTATGCGCTGTGCATCAGGAAGGCACTCTGACCAATTCAGAGTCAGCGAATATGTTGGCAGAATCGAGATTGGTACCGGTCTCTTTTTGTTATCTTTGTGCAATAGTTTTGCGGTTGGCGTGGCGTTTGTGGAAATTGGGGCCGGGGAAGAGTCGCGGATGAAGGGCCTTGTTACAATGACGTCGCTTGTTGCAGTTTTCATTATGGGGCAATGTGTGCCAATACTCCAAAGCCCAAAGAGTGCGTTGCTGCTATGGTCTATCATTTCTTTCTCAGTTGTTGAATACAGAGGAACGACAACCCTTCAGGCCGCGCCTGAAAGCGGTCGCTACTCAGAACCGAGGGAAACAAATGTCAGCCCTGTCATCAGGGGGCAGGCCACGTCTCTTCACGCTTGCAGGGGTACACACTAGTGATTGTGAAAAAAGTTAAGGTTGATCAGATGGATTCGTCTTCGGAATACACTACCGTTATTAAGCCCTCAAAGGGGGGGGTGCACATAGATTTTGTCGAGCTGTGGCATTACCGTGATCTCATTGGATTGTTGGTCAAACGCGACATTTACGGACGGTATCGTCAGTCGGCACTTGGGTTTATGTGGGCCTTCATTCCTGCCGTTATGCAGATGGTGGTTTTTTCATTCATTTTTGGACGTGTCGCGAAACTTGGGCCGGAAGGCATCCCCTATCCAGTCTTTTCGTTTGCCGCCCTCTTGCCCTGGACGTATTTCTCCCGAGCCCTTACGAGTTCCGGAAACAGCCTCATTGGCAGCAAGAATCTGATCAGCAAAGTTTATTTTCCACGTATGGTGCTGCCATTGACAGGGGTGGTTGGAAGTCTTGTCGATTTTGCCATTTCTCTGGTGATTATGTTCGGCCTTATGGTATGGTTCGGCGTATATCCGGGATGGGAAATCGTTATGCTTCCTGTATTTCTTTTGATTTCGTTGCTGACGGCTCTAGGTGTGGGATTCTGGCTCACTGCTTTGAGTGTGAAATATCGAGATGTCATATTCGTCACGCCTTTTCTGATACAAATCGGGATGTATGTAACCCCTGTCATTTATAGTCTCGAAAAGCTGCCTGCAAAATTTAGTACTTTCATTTGGCTGAACCCGATGACTGGTGTGGTCGAGGGGTTCAGGTGGGCATTACTAGGACAGACAATTCCCCGATGGGATTTGATGCTTTTGAGCATAGGAATAGTTGTAATTGTCTTGGTTACCGGGATCCTGTACTTCAGAAGAACAGAGCGTACTTTGGCTGACATCGTTTGAAGTCACGCGTCAATTTGACCGAGTTCCAGAAATATTAAAAAGTTGGATAGTACATCTCTATGAGTGACGCCATAACCGTATTTGATCTAGGCAAACAATACCGCTTGGGTCTACTTCATGAAGACCTGCTCGTGAACAAATGGATACATTCGTTTCGCGGTGCATTGTCCCGTAAGAAAACGGAACGGATGCATCGTGATGGTGAAACCGTCTGGGCGTTGAGCAATGTATCCTTTAATGTGGAGGCGGGAGAAGTAGTTGGCATAATCGGTCGGAACGGGGCGGGAAAGAGCACGGTTCTCAAAATACTGTCTCGGGTTACAGCACCAACTACCGGACAGGTTACTATGAACGGCAGGGTCGGAAGCTTGCTGGAAGTTGGGACGGGTTTTCATCCAGAACTTACCGGACGCGAAAATGTCTATCTAAATGGCGCGATTTTAGGTATGCGTCGAGCAGAAATAAACCGTAAATTTGATGAAATTGTCGAATTCTCAGAAATCGAGAGATTTATTGATACACCTGTCAAACGCTATTCAAGTGGTATGTATGTCCGCCTTGCCTTCGCGGTTGCAGCTCATTTGGAACCGGAAATCCTGTTGGTGGACGAGGTTCTGGCGGTTGGAGATGCTGCATTTCAGAAGAAGTGTCTCGGTAAAATGGGGGCAGCTGCAAAGGGTGGCAAAACAGTCCTTTTCGTTAGCCATAACATGAATGCGGTGGAGAGGCTCTGTGGCCGTTGCCTTCTTTTCGAGGGAGGTAAGCTTGCCTTCCAGGGCGAAACTAAAGGGACCATCAAGAAGTACTTAGAGGGTGCGGTCCCCAAAGGGGAGGACGGTTCAGACTGTTTGCCGGTATGGAATGATCTATTTAGAGTTGCGGTGAAGGGCCTGGGTTTGGAAATCGTTGAAAATGAACAGTTATATGATTTGCTCCTTGATGTTCATCTGTTTGCAGAGACAAAAATGACTCTTGGGATCAACATAGCTGTCGCTACTGCGGACGGGACCACCGTTTGTTCATTGGGCTCTGGACTCACCGGTTGTAATGTTGGAGTTGAAAAGGATACGCATGTGCGAGTTGTAATCAGTGGAATCAATCAGTATCTGATGGGGGGTGAGTACTCACTTGGGATCAGGATTAGCATTCCTCGGGTCGAACATTTGATTCGGTTAGACGGCATCCGGAGATTTGCCGTGCCGGCCTCCGATATATACAAGACCGGAGTCGCCTGCAGACGCGATCGGTTCGGAATCGTACCATTACCGGTAAGACTGCTAAGTACTTCTAAATGATGGTTTCGGAGTCATAATGAAAAAGGTTATCGCCACTTCGGTTATTCGTTCGTCGTCTTTTGGCGAAAGCCATGGCGGTGTGTATTTGGTCGATCTGGTGGCTGGTAAATCTGAGTTGATCCTCGATTGGGACGACAAGAGGATTGATTGGTCGGGTCGTGGAGGAGAAAGGGGCCTCAGGGGTATCGCCATTTGGGATGACTACGTCATCCTTGCGAATGCAAAGGCGCTTCTTGTCTTTGACAGGCAGTTTAAGTTACTCGGCACTTATGTGAACAAGTATTTGGCAGGATGTCATGAAATCTGCGTTGAAAACAACATGTTGTACGCAACCTCAACCATATTCGATTCTGTACTGGGCTTTGACCTAACTAATGCCCGTTTTACTGTGGGCTATACTATCAGGAAAAGACAACGTAGGGCATCGTTTGTGCATGCCTGTTCGAAATACCTACCCGCCTTTAGACGGTTTCAATATCACGGATCATTGTTCGATCCACAGAGCGATAATGGACCGTCGTCTGGTGACTTCACACATATAAATAATGTATGGGCAGATGATAATCGCCTTTTTGTCGCGGGCACGAAACTGGACCTTCTGGTCGAAATCAAAAGCAGTTCTTTTCGCCCCTATGCGCAGATACCAGTGTGGACGCATAATGCAAGACCTTACGGCGGAAAGGTGATAATGAATTCAACGAAGGAGAAGCGTGTCCTGATTTCCGATCGCCGTGGCCGAGAGGTAACACATTTTCCAGTTCCAAGCTTTGACCGGAGTACTTTAAAGAATGTCGACATTCCTTCTGATTACGCTGAGGTAGGCTTCGGTAGGGGCCTTGTTGTGGACGGTGCGGGGCCGAATACCATTGTTGGGGGTTGTTCTCCAGCAACTCTTACGGTTTATCAGCTAGGTTCACCGAAACCGGTGAAATCAATCCAGTTGAGTAACGATGTACGCAATGCCATTCACGGAGTAGAGATTTGGCCTTTCCAGTAACCCATCTTCCTTTGGTATCTGGAAGCAAGGCTGCGCCCGTTCCTATTGTTGATGCCCAGAGGTCAGGCATAACTCTGCTCGCTGCCACGTGGAAAAGAACCATGGCAGCAACGGTCGGGCGATACGCCGTTATACTGCTTTGGGATCGTCTACTCGTGTCCGGGTATTGGTTACTAATTGCCCGGTTTCCTCGCTGTGCTTCCCTCTGGGCAGATCTTATAATTATTGCTGACCAAACCTCTATCGACGGTTCAAGGCAGATCCGTCGAGAACATTCGAAAGTAGCGTTACTGGACAATCCCGGCAAATCTTACAGCGAAGGCAAATGGCAGAAAAAGTCTCTGGCTGAGGCGCGGATCATTCCGGATCCTCGGTTTATCCGAACGCTTGATGAACAAGGTTTGCGGCGTGCTGTATAAGAAAGAAGGTCTTGCGACCGGCACCGTTCTGATTAATGAGGCCAGATTGTATGTCCGCTCTTTGATGGGAAAATGCTCCTACGGTATCAACGACTCGGATCTAATTCAAAAACATACGTCCGATCCGGAGTTTCCTTTCCTAGTGAGCTTTCCCCGAACCGGAAGCCATTGGTTGCGAATGGTTATGGAGCAATACCTTGGCATTCCATCCCTCACCCGTGTTTTTTACCGGAAAAATAGACATGCATCAGTATTTACCTGTCTCCATACCCATGACAATGAACTCTCGATTGAACGAAGGAACGTAATCTATCTCTATCGCAATCCGGTACAAACGGTTTTCTCCCAAATGGGGTATTACAAAGAAGATTACTCCGACGATTTGCGAATACAATTTTGGTCGGAACACTATGCTCGTCATCTGCAAAAGTGGCTTATAGAGGAGAAATGCACCGATAAGAAGACCGTACTTACCTACGAAGGAATGCAGCGCTATCCCGATTCCGAATTTGAAAAACTTTTCAACCACTTTGGAACGAAATTCAATCCGAGAAAACTACATAGGATCCTTTCCGACGTTTCGAAGAAGAAACTGTTGACGAAGGCCAAACACAATGCCGCCGTGATTTCATTAAGTGATTCCTATGAGTCAAAACGTTCTAAGTTTATTAGTGAAAAAACGGACACTGTCAAGAGTGTTTTTGAGAGGGTAGACTCACGTTTGGCTGGTTCATTCGCAGGTGATACAATTACAATGGACAGTGAATAGGATTGGTATGTCGGGTCGTCCAAGAATAATCTGCCTGACGCCTGTCAAGAATGAAGCATGGATTCTTGAACCGTTCCTCCAGTGTACCTCTCTCTGGGCAGATCACATTGTCATCGCTGACCAGGGCTCGGGTGATGAATCGCGGGACATCTGTCGAAAGTTCAAGAAAGTACGCCTTGTCGAGAACAGCTCACGCCAATTTGATGAACGAGCCCGGCAGCAGCTTCTTTTGAGCGAGGCACGCAAGTTTCCAGCGCCCCGTTTTTTGGTCACTCTCGATGCTGATGAGGTATTGACAGCAAACTTTGAAGACAGTCTCGATTGGGAGTGCGCACTTCGGGTATCCCCGGGAACCGTTGTCACGTTCAGGTGGGTAAACATCCATCCCGATCTGTCTCGCGGATGGGATCCGGGCATCGATTTCCCCTGGGGATACATGGATGACGGAAGTAATCATGTCGGTAATCTGATCCACAGTCCCCGCATTCCAATTCCAGCAAACGCAAGGAAGCTCATTCTGAAGCAGGTGCGGGTGCTTCATTATCAATTCACTGACTGGGACCGAATGCGTAGCAAGCATCGGTGGTACCAGTTTCAGGAAGCCCTTCTGCGCCCCGAGCGGAGTTCAATCGACGTCTATCGACAGTATCACCATATGGATTGCCTTAAAAAGGATGCGCTATTTTCACTGGATGAGAACTGGTTTGCGGGATACGAAAAACGTGGTATTTCGATGCGGAAAATCAATAAACAAGACAAGTACTGGTACGATCGTGAATCGCTCGCTTTTATGGCACAGAAAGGCTTCGGAGATTTCAGGAACCTCAGTGTTTGGGACGTGGACTGGTCACGACTCGCAATCGATCACGACATGCCGGGACCGATCGCAGACCCCAGAAGCCCTTTTGATAAGATGGTTCACAAATGGCTTAAACAGACCCAACGCCATTATCCCCGGTTCTGGGTCAGGAAAGCTGATTGGGTGTTGAAGAAAATCGGATACTGATATTTAGTGCCCGTTTCAAAGCCTAATCTCGGGTTCACCTCGACTCCCCTCACTTCGGACTCGCTCACAACGGCGCGGCAAACGGGTAGTTCTCGGACAGGCACTATTTATATGAGCGCGGAAATATTTTTGCTCCTGGATTGGGGCAAGACCGGCAATATCCGCCCGACTCTATTCCCCGTGCCGCTTGGACGCCCTTCACCCGGTGGCATCTTGGCAATTCATGCTTGGGAGAGGCGTTATCTCGAGCAGCAAAGTTAAAATCAGCAAAGAATACCTGAAAAGGGCGAGCGACCAAAGGAATCAAAATGCGAAGTGTGAGAGATTTTTTCAGACACCGCCTCGTCTACCCTGTCCTAAGAAGAATGCGCAATTTGAGCAACTACAGGCTGGCTCCACGAAATCAAACCCCCTACGCAACTCATGTGCCTATCCTATTGGGACTTGCCAGAGTTCTGCGTCCCAGGAGCATCCTGGAACTGGGCAGCGGCACATACAGCACAATGACCTTCCTGAACAGAAACGCTTTTCCGGACTTGCAGCAACTGACATCAGTTGAGAACGATGGCGAATGGGCGTCAAAAGTTCGGTCTCTTACTAAAGAAGACGACCGTTGTCATATTGTTGCCGCGGATGAGCCCGTTTCCGAGATCCTGAAGCAGTTCGAGCTTGCGGACTATGACTTCGTTTTGCTCGACGATTCTGCGGATCTGCCTTCCAGAGTCACAACTATCCGTGCGCTTACGGGCAGGTCTGAAATACGAACACCCATATTGATACACGATTTCGAGATCTGGGCTTATCGGAACGCTGCCGGGGCGGCTGAGAAAGCCTTCCGGTTCACCGGTTTGAACCCGAACTCGGGCCTTGTCTGGTGGGGAAACCGCATTAATCGAAAACCGCTGCAAAAAATCAACAGGGTGGTGAAGCAGTATTCGGACATGATTTCTCCGGAAAATGTTGATAGTTGGGCGAAAGCATTTGCCGCGGAATTGTCCGGCAGATGAGAGCTTTTACAACGCACCATAAGGAACCGGAGCGGGGTTAAATGAGTTACCGTATTGCAGTTACCGGCTTCGACGGCTTTCTCGGGTATCACCTGCGTTTGTTCTTGAAAAAGAACTGCCGGTATGACAACGTAGTTCCCATTGGGAGAGATGATTTCCGGAGTGTGGATGTCTTATCCGAGAAATTGGCCAGGTGCAATATCGTGGTGCACTTCGCGGGCATGAATCGGGGCGACGAAAATGAAGTATACAAGACCAATGTGGACCTTGCCCGGAGACTTCGCGACGCATTGAACCGTATTGACCACCGCCCGCATGTACTATTTGCCTCTTCAACCCACGAGTCACGACCAACCGCGTTTGGAAAATCCAAAGTTGAGGCCCGGCAGTTACTCGCCCAGTGGTGTCGAGAACACGGGGCGCAATTCAGTGGCCTTATAATCCCGAATGTATTTGGACCATTCGCCAAGCCCTTTTATAACTCGGTGGTAGCGACGTTCTGCCACCAGCTCACCCATGGAGAGTCACCTCAAATCGATAATGATTCGGAACTACCGTTGATATATGTCGAAAACCTAATGCACGGAATTGAGGACCTTTTCCATAAGGAGCAGTCCGCTGAGGCGATATGGGTTCAGCCCGAGGCAACGGCAACTGTTAGCCGGCTGCACGCAATCCTGTCGGGGTTTCGTAACGCCTATTTTGTGAATGGCATTTTGCCGAAGTGGTGCGATTCGTTTGAGCAACGGTTGCTCACAACTCTGCTTGCCTATGCAGAACACGATCAACTCCGCCGTTTTCCGCAGTTACGAGAAGATGAACGGGGTGCACTGGCCGAGGTTATCAAGTCCGAGTCGGGAGGGCAGGTTTTCTATTCGGTGACAAAGCCCGGAGTGACGCGGGGTAATCATTACCACACGCGAAAACTCGAGCGGTTTTGTGTAATCGGTGGTAAGGCGCGTATTCGTTTACGAAAGATCTTCTCTGATGCTGTCACGGAATTCACGGTCGATGGAAATAAACCTGCTTATGTCGACATGCCGGTCTACCATACCCATAACATAACAAATATTGGTGAGGGTTCCCTACTTACTGTCTTTTGGACAAATGAGCTTTTCAACCCCGATGATCCGGATACCTACGGAGAAGAAGTATGAGTGGACCAGCCGGGCAACTCAAGGTGTGCACCTTTTTAGGAACCCGTCCTGAAATAATCAGATTGTCGCGAGTCATGGCACTTCTTGACGCCCACACCGAGCATACCGTCGTGCATACGGGACAAAATTACGACTACGAACTCAACGGTGTATTCTTTGACTCTATGGGGATTCGCAAACCGGATCGGTTTCTCGAAGTCGATACGAGTAGCCTTGGAACGGTGCTTGGTGAAACGCTGATAAAAAGCGAACAAGTGTTAATCGAAAAACAGCCGGATGCGTTTCTGGTCCTGGGAGATACCAATAGCTCAATTGCCGCTCTCATTGCAAAGCGAAGGCACATTCCCGTGTTCCACATGGAAGCGGGCAACCGATGTTTCGATTTCAACGTTCCCGAAGAAACAAATCGCCGGTTGGTTGATCACATTGCCGATTTCAATCTGGTGTATACGGAGCATGCTCGTCGCCATCTGTTGTCCGAGGGCTGCGCGCACCGTCGAATTCTTCTCACCGGATCGCCAATGAGAGAGGTGCTCGAATTCCACGAGAAAGGTATCGCTGAATCCGTAATTCTGAAAGATCTGGATGTGAGACCGAAGGAATACCTGGTGGTCAGTGTCCATCGCGAAGAGAATGTGGACGGTGAAAAGAATCTGGTGTCCATTCTCAATACCTTGTCGGCTCTGGAAAACCGATATAACCTGCCGATAATAGTATCCACGCATCCCCGCACGCGTAAACGTTTGGATATGCTTCGGTCAAAGCCGGAGCTCCCCAAGGTACAATGGTGTAAACCATTTGGTTTCTTTGATTACGTACGCCTTCAGAAAGACGCCTTCTGTACCGTTTCAGACAGCGGAACCATAAGCGAGGAATCGGCAATCCTCAATTTCCCGGGCGTTACTATTCGCAATGCAATTGAAAGGCCTGAAGCTCTCGATACGGGTTCAATAATTCTCGCGGGAGTCGACCCGCTATCGGTTCTACGCTCGGTGGACGTTGCAGTTGCGGAGGCGCGAGAGCGCACTGAGTGGAGCATTCCCGAGGGATACACTATACGCGATACCTCGTGGCGGGTACTGAAAGCCCTTACGGGGTTGAGCCAACTGAGCAACAGGTGGCATGGCATTGAAAACCCTTCGTTGTAGGGGTCGTGTCCCGGAACACGCCGCAATATATGAAATGGAGTGGGAATGGACTTATTGAAAGACAAAAGGATCCTCATCACTGGTGGCACGGGTTCACTCGGAAAAGTGCTGACGAAACGTCTGCTTTCCGGGAGCCGTGGCACTCCCGAGAAGATCATCGTATTCTCCCGCGACGAAGCAAAACAGCACTATATGAGATTGGAGTACCTCCGGAAAGAGCGTTCAACCGACGAAGTGATTTATGATAACTTCCATCGCCTTCTCGAATTCAGAATAGGTGACGTCCGTGATTACGGGGCAGTTTGTTCCGTCTTGAAAGATGTAGACCTAGTGGTTAATGCTGCCGCACTTAAGCAGGTCCCGTCGTGCGAATACTTTCCCACCGAAGCGGTGGCGACGAACATCGGCGGCGCCTCAAACATTGCGCGGGCGTTACGGGAGCATGACTTCGATGTCGACACGGTTGTGGGAGTGTCAACCGACAAAGCCTGTAAACCCGTAAATGTTATGGGGATGACAAAGGCTCTTCAGGAGCGGGTATTCATCGGGGCCAATATTCTGCAGCCGAAAACCCGATATATCTGTGTACGGTACGGAAATGTTCTCGCATCTAGGGGATCGGTAGTGCCACTCTTCCACGATCAGATTCGGATGGGAGGACCGGTCACTGTCACAACTGAGGAAATGACGAGGTTTTTGTTGCCGTTGGAGCGAGCGGTCGACACAATCCTGGCGGCACTCGAAAACGCTGCGCCGGGTGAGGTCTTCGTTCCCCGTGTGCCGTCGAGCCGAATTGTCGATCTAGCCCGAGCAATGATTGGCGATCGTAAAATCGAACTTCGAATTACCGGTATTCGTCCGGGAGAAAAAATTCATGAAATCATGGTCTCGGAAGAGGAAGCCTGGCGAACCCGAGATGCCGGTGAGTACTATGCAATAGCCCCGATGCTTCCGGAGCTTCTGGAGGATAGGAGGGTGGCTCCTGCTTTATCTATGGAATACAGCTCTCGTAATGATGTCCTTAGTCTCGAGGATACGGCAAAAATGCTTGCGAAATATCACCTGATGCCCGAAGATATCCTGAAGGAAGAAGGGGATATCCTACGCTGACGAGCTGCGATGAAAGAGACTGAAATGGTTTCACGCACACCAAAGACCTGTCTGATAACCGGACATGGTCCATGGAAGGTGGCTATTGGCAACCTGTTTCTCGGGGATGCCTGTCGTGCTTATCCTGCTGAGCGTCTGATTCGGATCTCTTTGTGTCCTCTTCCGAAAATCGAGAAATCCGCGGACTGGCTGTCTTTCAAAGGATATGCCTTGCCTGCTCCCAGGGAAGAGGGGATTCGAAGGCTGGGACCTATCGTTGAGCGTTTCACCGCACGAGCGTTGTTTCTCTACGCACTTCGGGTTCATCTTCCCAGGGTCGCCCGCAAGATTCGCACAATCGTTTCGCAAAACGGGACCGAGCAATTGTGGATTACGCTGAATACTCCCTCCGCCATTATCCTGGCCGAGATCCTTGATAGTCAAGTTGATATTCCGCTCAAATGTACCGTATGGGATCCACCGCAGACTCTGTGTCATAATGCGGGGCTTCCTACCGGGGTTGAGGCCGCGGTGTTGAAGGCGTTCGGGAATTGTATTCGGAACGCGGTAGCCGTGACGGTTGCGTCCGAACCAATGAGAGACCACTATCGAACTCTATACGGAAAAGAATCACTGGTTTGGATACATGCTACACCAGAGCACGCAATCTCGAGCCCGATGCCCCGGCTTAAGAAACAGGGGCATATTAGAATTGTATTTGCCGGATCGCTTTATGCACGCGACGAATTTGAGTCCTTCTGTGATGCTCTTGAGAGCATAAACTGGCGGATCGGAGAGCTTGTTGTCACGTTGCACGTGTTCGGTCCGACTTTGCCTCAACATCAACAGAACGAACATATCGTGATTGAGGGGTGGTGCGCTCCGGAGGACCTTACGCGGCGATTGAGCTCGTTTGATATCGGATACCTGCCATACTGGTTTGATCAACGCTATACTACTTCGGTGAAGTATTGCTTTCCAAGCAAATTGAGCACCTATCTCTCCTCCGGGCTACGGGTCTTCTATCACGGACCATACGATTCCTCACCCCGAATCTTTCTGAATGAGTACCCCGTAGGGGTTGCGTGTCATAGTCTCGGGGCGGAAGAGATTCTGCAGAAGCTTGAAAATATGGTGCTGGACCGATCGTTTTTTTCTCGAACGCAGGACGCGATCAGTCGGGCTCTTTCCGAACGGCTGGGGCCCTCTGTATTCGCACAGACTTGTTCCGAGTTTATTGAGCTGCCCGACGCCTTTGGGCCGACAGTTAAAACACCCCGACCAACTCCGTCATTTCGATCATGAAAGCGCAAGAATCAATTAAAATCAGTATTGTCACCCCCAACTACAACAGCGGGGCTCACATCGAACAGACCATCCAATCCGTTCTGTCTCAAAACTACTCCAATTTCGAGTACATCGTGATAGACGGAGGAAGCACGGACAAATCGGTCCAGGCAATCGAGAAGTACTCTTCAGCACTGAAGTATTGGACAAGTGAAAAGGACCGCGGGCAATCGGAAGCCATAAACAAGGGGCTAGCACGGGCAACCGGAGATATCGTTGCGTACATAAATTCGGATGATTACTATCTTCCCGCCGCATTCGATTCGGTGGCCCAATTCTTCAGGAAGAACCCGAAAGTTGGAATGGTGCATGGAGGCATTCGGTATGTCGATGTGAACGGGGAAATGATACGTCGGCAGCCCGCTCGGGAATTTCGCTGGAAAAAGGCTGTTGCTCACAAAGAACGAATGGATACGATTGCGCAGCCTACTGTTTTCTGGCGACGCTCACTTCTGGATGAGGTGGGATATTTCGATGAGAGTTTCCACTATGTAATGGATTTAGACATGTGGACCAGAATCGCGATGCGAGCCCAAATCGGTCGTTTACCGCTGGAAATTGCGGCGATGCGGATGCATGAGCAATCCAAGACAATGTCGAGTACTACATCGGCGAACGATCAGATGCGCCGGGAACGGTTTCGACTACGGGAGAAATTGTTCGAAAACCAGGACCTACCCGAAAACCTGCGTCGTAAGAAAGCGTGGGTTCTCACCATGGCCGCCATGTGGTTGACTGTCGAGTGCATTACTCAGGGAAACATGGCTGAGGCAGAGTTCTATTCGCAAAAGGCTGTCGGAAACGACCCGTGTGTTTTCCGGCATTTTCGCGACAGATTGAGTCATTTGTGTCTTCAGATATCGCATTTCCCTCCCGGCCGGCGTACGGAAATGCAGAACCGCTTTCTTTCGCTTTTTTCTGAAGAGATACCCGACAAGAAGAAATTCAGAGAGACGATTGAGCAGCTTGACATGCTGATTGGTTGGGAAAATGGAGAAATGACTCTTTCGACTGGCGAAAGGCTTGGTTGTGCATTGAAAGTGTTACGCGCGGTGCGAGGAGTTTGGTTCGATCCTTTCTTAAGGATACGGGTAGCGAAAGCTTTCCTGGGAAAAGGACCTTTGGGGGCATAGATGCGGATTCACATCCGATCGACGATCCGAATCATCTAAGCGGTTGTTCTGTGTATCCGGAACCGGAATGTTAGTTCAGAGATTTCCTCCGCTTGAGACCGTCTTCGAAAATGCCAATGAAAGCTAAAATCGGGATTCCTTCTATCCTGTTTCTCGCCGCCTCCTGGGCAACAGAGTCTTCGTTTGTCGTCCAGGATTTTGAGAGCCTGCGCACCCATTTCCCCGTCCACAGGATGTCGTATGTTCGGGGAGATTTACTATTTCCGCTCAGGATACTCAAGCACTTCCGCAAGCACGATATCTGTTTTATTTGGTTCGGTGGACTTCATGCCTTCTGGGCGGTTATCGCGGCAATGGTTCTCAACAAGAAAACGGTGATTGTGGCGGGAGGATACGATGCGGTCTTTCTTCCTGAACTCGGGTACGGGTTTCGAGCCGAGAGCGCGCTGTGGCGACTAAGTTACTGGGCCTTCCGGCACGCAGATCGTGTCCTGGCAGTTTCGAAACATATTGTCCAAAGTCTGAATCGTGAGTGCAGTTGCTCGAAAAATGTGAATCTGATTTATAATGGTGTTGACACCAACAAGTTTCTGCCCGGGCCGGCGAAAGAGAATTTCATACTCACCGTCGGTTGGATATTCAGGCGGAACATCCAAATAAAGGGGCTGGAGTTTTTCTGCCGCGCGGCGCGACTTCTGCCGCGGGAAAGATTCGTCCTAGTTGGTGGGGGTGATGCCCTTGAGGAGCTGCGGGCGGCCGCTCCGCCAAACGTTCGGTTCGCGGGAGCGGTTCCGCATCAGGATGTGGTCGCCTACATGCAGCGGGCAAAATTGTATGCCCAGTTTTCTGCTCAGGAGTCGTTTGGACTTGCCCTGGCCGAGGCAATGGCGTGTGGATGTATTCCCGTTGTTACCGATCGAGGTGCATTGCCGGAAGTGGCCGGACCGAATGCCTATATCGTTGAGTATGGAAATGCTGCGGATGCAGCATCAAAGATCGCAGCGGCGCTCGAACATCCACTTCATGAGGAATTTCGCAAACGGATACTCGAAAATTATACACTTACAGCACGAAACTCCGCGCTTATCCGAACGGTAATGTCCGTTTCGGTCTCATGACAGAAAATGTTGCAGAAATTTACAATTCTTTGTGATTCAAATATCGGCTGGGAAACCGCGTGGTATAGTAAGCATCATTTGATGCTTGAGCTGGCAAAAAGAAACGAAGTCCTTTTTGTTGAACCCCCGCGGGAATGGCGCTACATACTGAAACAATATGGTCCCGTGGGATTCCTTTCGAGTCGTGCCCGACAGAGGCAGGGGCCCCAGCCGAATCTTAAAATCTACCGTCCGGTTTCCATGCCGCTTCGCTCGAGACTCAATGCCGCGAGTACTTTTGACACTCGCCTGTTTGTGAAAGGTATTCGCCGGTTGCTGAGAAACACTGATCAGAACCGGCTGGTGTTGTTTCTGGGTAACGCGTGGAATACATGCCTGCTGGATGCCTTTCCAGATGCCGCATGCACGGTTTATCACTGCTCCGACAATTTCTCCGCACATTTCAGCGGCGAATTTAGAGACAAATTTGGACGCCGTGAGCAGGAAATGATCCGAAGAGTTGACCTTGCCGTTTCCGTATCCGAACAGACTCAAGAGTATTGCATCAGCTTCAATCCGGAATCACATATGATCAATCATGGGGTCGACCCTTCTCGACTCAATACATCGGCGGCCCAACCGGAAGACATCGCTCACATTCCTCACCCCAGAATCGGATTTGTGGGCAGAATTGACCGCGTTAAGGATTTCGCCCTGCTGAAGTCGGTCGTGTCGCAACGTCCGGACTACAGTTTCGTGATGGTCGGTCCGGTGGACGACGATGTTGTATCTGAAGTGCGAGTATTAGAGGAATCCGAAAATTGCTTTATCCTGGGAAGACGGGAATGGGCAGATGTTCCCGCATATCTCAACGCCATGGACATCTGCATAATGCCGTATGCCGGTAACGATTGGACAAAGGCAATATCATGTCCATTAAAGCTGGTGGAATACCTCGCCGCAGGAAAACCGGTGGTTGCGCAGGGGATTCGTCTCGATGCGCGTCTTGCCGAGGGAGTTGCGGTGACCGATACACCAGCCGATTTCTGCAAAGAACTTGACACAGCACTAGAGCGTATGACCAAATCGGATACGGGCGAGAAAATCCGGAGTCTGGTCGCCGGCTGGACCTGGGAGGCACGAGCGGATGAGTTGGGCCACCTCATATCGGCGGTGGTCGCCCGGAAGGCAGCAGTTTTTTCCGGGAGTACGGTTGCCGCAAGGAGAACTATATGACTTCAAACCGAGTACGCTTTGCATTGATCGGATGCGGGCAAATCGCAAAAAAACATGCGGCGGCCGTAAACCGGCTTTCGGATGCTGAAATCGTGGGTGTCTATGATGAGAACGCCGATGCCGCAGGGCAATTTGCTTCTTCACATAACCTGCAGGCCTATGATACGCTCGACGATCTGGTTCGGCTGACCGAACCGGATGTGTTCAGCATACTCACGCCATCCGGTGCGCATGCCGAGAATGTTTTGTCGGTAATCGGGTACAAGCGCAATGTCGTTGTGGAGAAGCCGATAGCACTCAGGTTGGATGACGTCGACAGGATTCTGGAAGAATGCGACAAAGCCGGTGTCAGTCTTTTTGTCGTACAACAAAACAGATTCAATCCACCTGTCCAATGGGCAAAGAAGGCGCTGGAGGCCGGTCGGTTCGGCAAACTGGTGATGGGGACCGTGCGAGTACGATGGTGCCGCGACCAAAAGTACTATGATCAGAAGTCCTGGCGCGGCACGTGGGCACTTGACGGTGGGGTGCTTACCAATCAAGCCAGTCATCATATTGATATGCTTCTTTGGATGATGGGGCCGGTCGAGAGTGTTTTCGCAAAGACCGCTACACGACTCGTCAATATCGAGGCCGAGGACACGGGGGCAGCCGTCCTCAAATTCCGCAGCGGTGCTCTCGGCATCGTGGAGGCCACAACCGCCACACGGCCTCGGGATCTGGAAGGATCCATAAGCATTCTGGGAGAAAAGGGGAGTGTTGAAATTGGAGGATTCTTCATGAACGAGTTGAAAACCTGGACATTCGCCGATCCATCACCCGAAGATGAACGGGTGTGGCAGGAAGGTGCCGGTGTGCCCAAGGAGTTCGCCTGGAACCATACCGAGTACCTCCGAAATGTCGTTGAATGCATCAGGTCCGAATCCCGTGGTCTGGTGGATGGGCTCGAAGGAAGAAAGTCTATAGAAGTGATCAATGCGATCTACGAATCGTCGGAAACCGGGGTTGAAAGCAGCCTGCGGTTTACCCCAAAAAAATGCCGTCTGGGAGTCAGCCATGGCAGTTGACTCTACCGCAGTCATATACCCAAACGTTTGCCTGGGGAAGAACGTGGTTGTTGAGGAGTTTGCGATCGTCGGAAAACCTCCGGCCGGTGCCGAGCCGGGCGAGTATGAAACTGTTATCGGCGACAATTCTGTTATCCGTGCGCACACCATCATATACGCGGGTAATAGAACCGGAGAATGCTTCCAAACCGGAAACAAAGCGAACATTCGGGAATGTAACCTTTTAGGAGACAATGTAAGCATCGGCACTCTTTCTGTTGTAGAGCATCATGTGAAAATCGGAGATAATGTGCGAGTGCACTCTCAGGCATTCATTCCGGAATATTCAACCTTGCACGCCCGATGCTGGATTGGTCCGAATGTTGTTCTTACCAATGCTAAATACCCTCAGTCTCCCGGTGTTAAGGACCGACTGTGTGGTCCGACGATTGGTGAGGATGCGGTGATCGGTGCAAATTCAACGGTGTTGCCCGGCATTCATATCCGGGAGAAAAGTATCGTTGGTGCCGGAAGCGTGGTGACAAAGGATGTGGCACCCGGGACGGTCGTTGCGGGCAATCCGGCGGTGCCCATGAAATCACGATCGGATCTTCCCTATTGACGAACTCGTTGGGCGGGCGCTCAATCCCCCCCCCCCTGTTATCCTGATCTGTAAACGATGAAAACGATAACCAAAAGCCAATAAGGAAGGACGGTGGTTCAGTGCGTGTTCCATTTGTTGACTTGAAAGCACAATACGCTTCGGTCAAGAGCGACATCGACACCGCTATTGCGACGGTGATCGCCGAGACCGCCTTTGTCGGCGGAATGCATGTGCGGAAATTTGAAGAGGAGTTTGCCGAATTCTGCAGGGCTTCTTACTGCATTGGTGTCGGCAACGGTACGGACGCCCTTCACCTCAGCCTGAAAGCTTTGGGGATAGGGGCCGGTGATGAAGTCCTGGTGCCCGCGAATTCTTTTATCGCGAGTTCCGAGGCGGTTACTCTCTCAGGTGCAAAACCAGTTTTTGTTGATTGTCATCCGGATTATTATACCATGGATGTGGAAAAGGCTGCTGAATCCATCACCGACCGAACTCGTGCAATTATGCCGGTTCATCTGTATGGGTTGCCTGTAGCGCTTGATGAAATCGCTTTGTTGGCGGAGAAACATCGACTAAAACTGGTTCACGATTGTGCCCAGGCCCATGCGGCGCAATATAAGGATAAACCGCTTTCTGCCTATCCCGGGGTGTTCTGCTACAGCTTTTATCCCGGCAAGAACCTGGGAGCGTATGGAGATGCCGGAGCAGTCGTTCTGAACGACGAAGAACTTGCAACTCGTATTCGTATGATCGCCAATCATGGGCGGCTTACCAAATATGATCACGAAATCGAAGGTACGAATTCCCGACTCGATGGTCTGCAGGCTGCTATTCTTTCTGCAAAACTCCCGCATCTGGAAACCTGGACCGAAAGCCGAAGAGCCGTCGCGAAACGGTACACAGAGAATTTAGGCAGCTTGGCAGAAGTCGTTCCGCCTAAATCACCTGAAATGTCGCGTCACGTATACCATCTATACGTAATTCGGGTACCCGACAGAGGTAGATTGCAGGAATATCTTCGCGAACGGGGAATCGCGACGGGAGTTCATTACCCTGTCGCCCTGCCGAATCTCAGTGCCTACCGGTCACAAGGCCACAATACTGAGGATTACCCGGTTGCCGGCCGGTATCAGGACGAGATAATGTCTCTGCCGATGTATCCTGAAATGACTCGGGAAATGAGCGATCATGTTACCGCTGCGATTTCCGACTTTTTTGCCGGTCGGTGTTGAGGCTTTGATCGGAATGGATTTGATTTCATCTATATCCCAATTGGCCTAAAATCCTATCGCAAACGAAACAAAGTAGCTCCTCGGCTGCCGAAAAAAATCATAAGCCGCATGAAGCCGGAAATTCAACTCAGTATCGTCGTCGTCAATTACAACGTCCGGGACTACCTCGCTGCCTGTCTGGATTCGGTCCGTCGGAGCCTCGCGGATGTTTCATATGAAATAATTGTAGTTGACAATGCTTCAACCGACGGAAGTCTGGATGAACTACAAAGACGCTCCGATGCTGTCGTATTAATTCGGAATGAATCAAATGCGGGATTCGCAAAGGCAAATAATCAGGCCTTCGCGATGGCTCGAGGAAGATTTATTCTCATGCTGAATCCCGACACAGAGATAATCGATCGGACGGTTCAGGAGTGCCTACGATACGGTGAGGAATACCCGAAATCCATTATCGGCAGCAGATTGTTGAACACCGACCGTACCTTTCAGTGCTGCGGCCTGCGGTTTCCAGCTCCTTTGCGAACAGCGCGGGAGCAACTGCTGGGGATTCGTACAGGGTTTAAAGCTTCGGAACGTTTTCAGACGACCGATTGGGTCCTCGGTGCGTTCATGATGTTTCCGCGGACCCTGCTCGAGGAGGTCGGAGGACTCGATGGAGAGTACTTTCTGTATGGGGAAGAAAAAGACCTCTGTTTCCGTGCGCGGACGCGAGATTTTCGGGTTGTTTGTTATGCCGAGGGCGGCATAGTACATCACGGAAACAAAAGTGCCGAAAAAGAGACTTCCGCGGCGTATCTCGCATTTCACCAAAGCCAGATCCGTTTCGTCGAGAAACACTATTCGAGAATAAACAAAACGCTTATTGCCGGTGTCCTGATTCTTGCTACTCTCCGCGGACTGGTGTTCTGGAACACTGTCGGTCGGCTCCGTTGTCCTCATGTCGCACGGGAACGAAGCGAACAGTATCTGCAGGTACTGAAATGGTATCTGAGAAAGTGACGGATCGACCTCGATTGATTGGTATAAGGTAATTCCTACGGTATGCATAAAGTAAAGGTAACCGTCTTCATGCATGTGCAGAACGAGGAACTCGTGCTGGAAGAGTGTCTTCGGAGTGTTGCGTGGGCGGATGAAATCATGGTGGTCGATTCTTTCAGCACCGATCGGACGAAAGAAATCGCGCGGAAATATACCGATAAGATTTATGATCATAAGTATGAAAATTCCGCCCTCCAGAAGAACTGGTGTCTCGCAAATCTGCCGTTCCGAAACGACTGGCTCCTGCTTATCGATGCCGATGAAAGAATAACTCCGGAGTTGGCCGATGAGATTGGCCTGGTTACTGATTCGCCGGGGGACATGGTTGGGTATTACATTCGCAGACGGAACTATTTTCTCGGCAAGGAAATCAAATATTGCTGGAGCCCGGGGTATGAGTTGCGTCTGTTCAAGAAGGGAACAGGACTGTGGGACGGTCGGCGAGTGCATTCTGAGTTGGTTTTGACCGGACCGGTTGGAACCTGTTCTTCTCCTATGCTGCATTTCACCAGAGACTCGATATTCAGTTACATTCAGCGATTGAATAGACATACCACCTGGGAGGCCGAGGAAATCGCATTTCGAAAAGGACAGGCGATGATGAACAAGAGCCCCATTCCACGTCCGCTCTGGAAACGAGTGGTCAGGAGTATCTGGGGTTTTCTGCCGGGAAAGCCGATACTGTTCTTTTTACATATGTTCATTTTCAAGCGAGGGTTTCTGGACGGGTATCGGGGATTCTTAATCTCAATATTTCAGTCTTTTTATATTTTTCTCAGCGAAGCCAAGAAGTGGGAGCTTACCCGTGGCGATCGATAAATGCGCGGTCTGCGGTGCGACCGACCACGATTTCTTCTGTGGAAAGAACGGACACACCATCGTTCGGTGTAACCGCTGCGGAACCGGACGGGTCAGTCCAATGCCGTCTCCGGAGGACATAGTCGCAATATACCGCGACGATTACTTCAGTGATGAGAAACGATCCGGATATGATGGAACGTATCTGCTTGAGGAAGATATAAGTAGAACCGAAGCCCGGAAGTATCTGCGGAATATTCCCGGCGCCTCTCGGAATGTACTGGAGATTGGGTGTGCGTACGGTTTTTTTCTTGATGAAGCGAGAAAATACGGACATCGGGTCCGCGGAATAGAGCTTGATCCCACGGCGGTTGCCTATTGTCGCAATACCCAAGGGTTACCGGTGAGCGAATGCTCGATTGAAAACTTCGATCCCGGCGGCGACTTGTACGATCTGATTGTGATGCTGGATGTTATAGAGCATCTCAGACATCCTGATGCGGTCCTGGGGAAGGTCAATTCGCTGCTTCGGGAGGATGGTCTGTTGCTTGCACGTGTTCCCGATTTCGGAAGTCGGATCGCTCAGACGCAAATAGAACACTGGGACAAAATGCGACCGCCTGCCCATCTGTGGTATTATACCACAGATAGCTTTCGCGCCCTTCTTGCCGAATTCGGTTTCGAACCGCGGAAAGTGCTACACGAAGGTGGATCAGGGTTGTGTACGAGCGGGACGACTGCCGGGCCGGTTATGTCGCTGGTGCGAAAAGCCGGCCCCGCTCTCGGGCCTCTGAAAACACTTGCCGGTTTTATCGCTCGCATGCGCGGCAATCTCGATAACCTTGTCGTAGTAGCTCGAAAGCGTGAGCGCAAATAAGAGAATGGTCCGAATAGGCGTTGACGCACGTGTGCTGCTGCGACCGGTTTGCGGAATTCGGGTGTATCTCGAACAACTCCTGGCACGGGTGGTACAAAGTGACCCCTCAGTAGAACTCGAGCTTTTTGTAGACGGTGATGTCGGTGGAATTCCCCCTGATATTGCCGCGCTTCCGCGGTGCCGCATACATCGCTACACCTTGCCCCTGCTCACAAGCCGCCGTCCCGGCAGCAACTGGTCCGCACCTTTCTGGCTCCACCTGGGCATTCCTTTCTTTATCAGAAACCATTCAATTGACCTTTTCTGGGGACCCAATCTGCTGATCCCGGGACCGCTCTGTCGCGTTCCGCAGGTGGTTACCGTACATGATCTTGCTCCATATCAACCGTGGGATTATCAGAAGCCGCTCTGGAAAATCATGTTCAAATCGGCTTTCCCGGTGTCACTTAAATCCGCTTCTGTTGTGATCGCCGATTCTTATGCTACCGGCAGTGATCTTCAACACCTGTTCGGCATCGATTCCTCAAAAGTACAGGTCGTTCATCTTGGTTTGCGCGATTTGGAGAAGGCTGGCGGGAATCGCGAGCAAACTCCGTATATACTTGCGGTTGGAAACATAACGGCTCGCAAGAATTATGAAACACTTATACGGGCATTCGAAAAACTACGGAAGCAGGTGTCCGACATTCGCCTGGTAATCTGCGGAAAACCGGGCTGGGGGAGCGAGAATATACTTGAGCTTGCCCGATCTACTCCTTCGGCTTCAATGATCGAAATCCGTGAGCACGTGAATGATGCCGAGCTGTCGGCGCTGTATACAAACGCAACCGTATTTGCAATGCCGAGCTTGTACGAGGGATTTGGGCTGCCTGTGCTTGAGGCAATGGCTTTTGGTGTCCCGGTAGTTTCATCGAACAGCAGTTCGTTACCGGAACTGGTCGGGGATGCCGGAATTCTTATTTCGCCGGATGAAATCGACCGCTGGGCTTCGGAGCTGTGTCGATTGGTTGTTGATCGCGCGGCTCGGAAAAAGCTCCGGGACAAAGGGTTCAGACAAGTCCGCCTTTTTTCCTGGGATAAGACGGCTCGTATGACACTGGACGCTTTCAATGCAGCATTGGAGCTGCGCGGAAAAGTACGGCATTAATGTCTTGGGGTAAATGTTAAACAGAAAAAGTAACGTGAGAGACGCGTCCGGACCGGGACTCATCGGCCCGGCTGCATCGGTAATTCTTCCCGTCAGAAATGAAGAGAAGTTCATCGATGCCTGTCTTTGCAGTCTGCTTCGGCAGCAGACCGGCACCGACCGGGTAGAGATACTTATTGTCGACGGCATGTCTGAGGACAAAAGCAGAACGCTCCTCGAAGCGTATGCCGGGAAGCATTCGCAGATTCGTATTATCGATAATGTGGAGAAGACCGTCACTGCTGCTTTGAGACTCGGTATCGAGCATGCGACCGGTCAATACATAATCCGTGCGGATGCGCATGCGCTGTACGCACCGGACTACCTGACAAAATGCCTGGAGATCGCACGAAAAACCGGCGCCGCAAACGTGGGCGGTCACATGACCGCGATTCCGTCGGCCAATACTCTGGTTGCCAAAGCGATCGTTCTGGCTCATTACAGCTTTTTCGGCCTTGGTGGCGCTGGGTTCCATAGCCTCTCGGCCGAAGGGGAAGCTGATACGGTTTGGCTTGGCTGCTACCGAAGTGACGTCCTTGATCAGGTTGGTTACGTTAATAAGTGGCTTCCACGGTCGGAGGACATTGAGCTCAATGCGCGCATTCGAAAGGCTGGCTACAAGATTGTGTTATCACCGGAAATTCGGGCCTGGTATTTTCCTCGGGCTACCCTCGGCGCAGTTGTTAGGCAGAAATTTGCCGACGGGGCAGGTGCAATACATGCGGTGCTGTTCACTCGATCAGCTATTGGAATGAGGCATCTGGCGCCGCTACTGTCGCTGTTTACCGGTACTCTCCTTGCCGGGCTCGGATTTCGGGCACACTCAAAGCGTGTTCGATTGTGTGCCGTTGGCGTACTCGCGTTTCTGGTTTCGGCCTATGCCATACTGTCGGGGCGTGCGGTGCATCAGGCGAACCGGATGCCCGATATACCGATACCCGAAGAGGGGCTCGGTGCAAAAAAACGGGAAGCGGCCGCCTTAGTTCGCACTGCCTCGTTTCTGCTGCCGGTGGTTTGTCCGCTACTGCACTTTTCGCAAGCTGTTGGTGCTCTATGGGGACTACTGAGCATGCCGGATCTCGCTCGGCGCGTGCGGAGGGGGGCCGAATGAGAATTCTGGTTGTACAGAATGTCTTGCCGCCGGGCTCGGCTGGGGGCGCCGAGCAGGTGTGCCGTAACGCCGTAATCGGCCTACTCGGACATGGGCACCAGGTGGGACTTCTCACCAGTGCACCGACCGAAACTATTGAGGGCGTGAAGGGGTACTCCGGTCTTCGATTATTACCCCTTGTGGAGAAACACGCCAGCATGAGGACCATGAGGTATCGCATCATTTGGCTTTTCTTAGGGCTACTAAATCGGAGGTACACCGAGCGCGTTCTGGCCGAATTCACCCCCGATGTTGTCTACTTTCATAACCAGGAGTGGTTGACGGCCGGTCCGGTTTCGGCGGTTGCCACAGCCCGGATACCTTTTGTACTTCATGCCCATAATCACCATTTTGCCGGAAGAGTAACAAAGAAAGGCGGTGTCGGCACGAGGCTTTATCGATTGTTCCTGGGGGAGGATAGGCTTTCGCCCACCACTTCGGTAATTGCTGTTTCAGAGGATATTGCAAATGGTCTGATATCCAAGGGCTTCCATCCCGACTCAACCCACGTGATCTACAATAGTCTGCCTGATGATATGTTTAAGGCTGCTCAAACCCTTTCTGCTCCTCGAAAAGAAAAAACAATTGTGTTCGCAGGGGTCATGGCGAACCATAAGGGCGTGCGAGTCGCTGTTGAAGCCGTGATCTTAGCAAAAAAGAAGATGCCGGATTTGTCTCTCGCACTCTACGGTCCTCCCGGAGACGAACAGTACGCTCGCGACCTTCGAGAACTGGTGGTTCTGCATGATTTGGGATCGTCAATCGTTTTTCACGGACCTGTTCCAAGAGAGGAACTGTGGCAGGCGATGGTTACCTCTGAACTCCTCATCATGCCTTCTCTGTGTCGTGAGGCGTTCGGGCTCGTGGCCGCTGAAGCCATGCTTGCCGGCGCAATTGTGATTGGTAGTAACCGCGGTGCCATTCCCGAGGTAGTCGGAGAATGTGGCTTTTTGGCAGAGCCCACTCCGGAATCCTTCGCCGAGACGATTCTCAAGGTGGCGGCGCTTCCGGAGAAACAAAAAGGGCAGCTCAGAGAAAAAGCTCGTGACCGAGTCCATACCTTATTCATGCCGGATATTCAGATGGAGAGGATCATGAGAATTCTCTCAGAAGTTTCTGGAAAGGCCGAAAAACCGACTGCACAATCGTGATGCGCACAAGTCGAATTCGGAGCATTTTGGGCTGCCAAAAGAAATGGGCACTATGCGGCGTCTGATGCTGCATAACGTCGGTGAAGAGGCCGGCAGATATACCATCGCTCCTTCAATGCTTGACATGCTCTGCAAAGCAGCTCAAAGTATTGAGCTGACATTCGATGACGGTTATCGGAGTGTATTTGACTATCTGAAAGGCAAAGACGATGTTTTACCTCGGGTTACTGTCTATCTGGTGGCGGGGCTTGTCGGAAAGCCGAACGAGCGGGGCACCAACGGCCTGTTGCCTGAAGCCGAGTTGGCGGATTGGGACCTTGTGCGTAAATTTGTTGCGCGCGGAGTGAAGATAGGATCACACGGTATGACACACCGGGACCTGCGGGGCTTGCCTCCCTCGATACTGCGAAAAGAGGTTGGTGATTCCAAACGTCTCATCGAGGACAACATCGGTTGTGAGATCACTGAATTCGCATATCCGTATGGCTATTTTGATCAAAACGTGATTGCCGAGGTGAAAAAAAATGGCTACCGAGAAGCTGTCACGACATCAGAAAATCCCTTCACGGGTCTGGGAAACAGGTTCCGGCGGAGAAGGCTTGAAATCAGGGGAGATTGGCCGGTGAACGAAATGCGCAGAAAATTGCGTCTTATCTACAACGTACGCTTCTTGCCGCAATTACCTCGATTACTGCGTGAAAAGATCGTGAGCGGACTCGGAACATGATACAGGTTAGACAAGTTACCTTTGCCGAAGTTGAAGACCAGTGGCGGGAAATGGAAAACAGTTCGGCCGTCCCGACTGTTTTCCAGACGTTTGACTGGTTGCAGTGCTGGTCCGAGTTTCTTGACCGAACTGGAAACATGTTCATTCTTGCGGTATATGAGGGTGATGCTGTTCTTGGGATTGCTCCGCTCTTTTTTCGTCGATTCAGCCTAAAAGGGCTGCCGCTTTTTCGGATTTTGCATATCGCGGGCGCTCCGGAGTCCGACTATCAATCCTTAATTCTGCGTAACGGCAGAGAGGAAGAAACCCTGGCTGCCCTGGTTCGTCACATTGCAAAATTGCGATGGGACATCGCATGGTTTTCAGACCTCTATCCCGAAACGCCAACCGATTTGCTGCTTACAGGCTTTCTACGTCGCGAGAAATTCTCCATTCTCAAGAAAAAACATACACCATGTCCGTTCATCCAATTGCCCGATACCTTTGAGAACTACCGGAAAACTCTCAGCAAAAATGCACGGCAGAACACCACAAAATTCTGTAATCGGGTCGAACGTTTGGGATCGGTGAGTTACGACAAAATCAGCCGAACTGAAGATATCCCTTCGGCAATGCGAGAGTTCATGCGGTTACATGAACAGCAATGGCAAACACGCGGTCAGACCGGGGCCTTGAACACTCCCGAAGTACGGAGTTTTCATGTGGCGGTCGCGCAGCGACTGGAACGGTATCTTGATTTGCGTCAATTGAAGATCGACGAAAAACTTGTTGCGTCAACCTATTCATACGATTTCCACGGCAAACGAGGATTGTATCTGCCCGGATTGGATATGGAATACAGGTACTATTCACTCGGTCACGTAATGATTACCTATGGTATACGGGATGCGATTGAGAACGGAATGGAAGAATACGACTTTATGCGTGGCGATGAGAAGTACAAATATCATTTTACCAAAGTAGAACGTTACAACAGTGCATTATACTTCTCACGAAACAAAATGAAATTCGATATTTTCAAATTGCTGGAGAGGACATCCATATAGTTGCACGGTTATAGGCCTGGTGGCGGTCGTCTTGGGGTAGCAATACTTAAATCATGAAATGTCGTCATTTCCGCGATTCCGATATTCCTGCCATAGTGACATTGATACGGGATCACATGCCGGTCCCTCAGTACACGCAGGAATACTACAGGTGGAAGTTCGCCTTCCGGATCGGCGGTCCCGGCGGAGATATCGCTCCAGTGGGCATTGCCTGTGAACATGAAGACTCGGTGATCGGTTTTGCGTGCTTTTTTCCCTATGTCGGCCGTGAAGGCAGATTGGTGTGGAATGTTGATGATGTCGTGACCCGACGCGATTATCGCAAGCAGGGAGTCTTTAAATCCGTCATGGAATTCGGTCTGGCTTGTCTCGATACCAGAGGCGAGGATACTTTCCTTTTTTCGAGTAACGAAGCGGAAAAGGGATACTTACGACTCGGGTATGAAAGGGCATACTCTCTGGACTACTGCATTCTGGTACCGTCCTACGCCGATTTGCTGGGAACGAAAGGGTACGTGTTTAGAGTTCTTGGGAAGTTTGTTGACTCGGTAGCCTCGCTCCGGCATTCAAGCAGTCCGTGGTACAGGTATCGACGAGTCAAGCAGTTTCCGTCGGAAATGGTGGCTGCCCTTGAGTTGTCTTTGGGGCGAGCTGCCTTGAAAAAGAATGCTGCCTATCTGAACTGGCGATATTTTGGTCATCCATTGCATGAGTACGACTGTTATTGTGTTGAGGACGGCCGTTGCATTGTTGGATATCTGGTATTCTGCGGGACGAATCTGGTCGATTTTCAGGTGATTGATGAAAACGTTGCCTCTGATGCCGTACTGTTTGCAATGAGGTACTTCAAGCAAAGAAGTGTGCTGGTCGGAAACTGCATGTTTCATGACCCCAGCCTTGGCCTAAAAACATTCACATCGCATGGGGCAATGGCCTGGGGAGTGCAAATGCGACCGGCCGGACTGCTTGCAGAGCAGGAGTTACTGGTGCGGAAGAGCGGGAAATCGGGAACCGAATCCGAAGATGCTCTCCCCGGTAGTTTCCGGAGTGCCGATATAGATTGTGGGTTTTAGCTCGTGCGGATAGCGCTTCTTCAAACACCAACAGCACCTTTGAATATCGAAGTTCACGGAGGTGTGGAGCGCGTCGAATTGTGCGAGCTGAAATGGCTGCGCAAACGGGGGCACACGGTGACCCTGTATGCCGCTTCGGTTACGGGTCGGCATCCGCATGTGAAAGAATTGCGGGACCTGGGGTATCGGGGACGGTTTCGAAAGTTCTACTATTATTTGCGGTTTGGATTCGCGACACGAAAATGCAGGATTCTCCACGGGCATTATACTCCGCTGCTTGCCCTTCTCTTTCCCGAGCGGGCGGTAATCCATTTTCACGGCATGGCCGTTGCCGAGTTAGCATTGTATCGATACTTTACAAGGCGGTATCATCGGGCACGGTATGTCTTTTGTGCTGAAAATGTCAAGGAAGAATTTCGTATTCGGTATCCCGATATCCCCGAGGATAGGCTTCATGTCGTTTATGGAGGCGCGGATACGGAACTGATCAGGCCGTCAGAAAAGAAGACTGTCGGTGAAAAGGTCAATTTTTGCTTCTATGCGGGGTGGATTCCGGAAAAGGGAATTTACGACGTGCTGAAAGCCGCCGAGGACCTGTTTCGCCAACGTGATGACTTTGTGGTCTGGTTTGGGGGGTCGGCTTATGCTCATTACAAGGATTCGCAATGGGGAGACGCCGCGGAAATCGACGAAAAAGTTAAATCGTGGGCGGCTCGGATTCCCGCCGTGAAACTCGTAGGGGATATCAGAGAAAACGATCTGCCCGGTTTCCTTTCGAAAATGGATGTCGGTCTTGTACCATCCACCTACAATGAGCCGTTTGGACTGGTACCGGTAGAGATGATGGCCGCCGGCATTCCTGTAATTGCCTATGCAACCGGAGGTATTGTAGAATCGGTGATTGACGGAAAGACTGGTATCCTTGTGACCTGCAAAGATGTCGACGGACTTGTTGGTGCAATGGAACAGCTTCTGGATAACAAACAACGAATTGTTGAATTGGGAAAAAATGCGAGAACGCATGTCGAGAGTAAATTCAGTTGGGAACGACATGTTGAAGATTTACTGGCAATTTATGGTCGGATGCCGACGCCACAAAAAAAACGAGTCGGGTTGGGATGAGTGAATGATCCGGGTTTCTGAAGGTTTTTCCTTGTGAGTACTACGCCTGCAATTTCAGTGGTCATACCGACATATCGTCGCTCGGATAAACTGCAAAAAGCGTTGATGAGTCTTGAAACGCAAATCGAGGCGCCGGCTTTTGAGGTGATAGTTGTCAATGACTGTCCTGCGGATGATATGCACTGTTTGGGTTTTGGCTCCGGCTGGCGCACGAATTGGGTGTGCATCCAGAATGAACGGAACCTGGGGCGCGCGGGAACGAGAAATGTAGGCTGGAAGGCTGCCCGGGGAAGGTATGTCCTTTTTCTCGACAATGATATCTATGCCGTCCCCTGTCTTCTAGCCGAACACCTTCGCCGGCAAACCGAATTGGGGGGAGGAGTTGTGATAGGTGCCGTTCCGCCGGCATCCGATGTTCCGGCTACCGTGTGGAATCGGTACATCGCCCGGCGTTTTGGACGTATACATGAACGCCTCAATCATCTTACCGACGATTACACGCTCTTTCTGACCGGCAACGTCTCCGTCCCCGTGTCCGCACTCGAAGAGGTGGGCGGATTCAGCGAGGAATTTTCGAAGTATTCGTTTGAGGATACGGAATTGGGCCTTCGTTTACATGAAAAGGGCTACCCTTTTGTTTATGCCCCTCAAGCCGTCGGGTATCATTCATATGATGAAAACCTGACAAGTATCATAAGAAAGGCGCATGAACACGGGGCCTCCAGCACAATATTTAGTGCCCTGCATCCGGAACAGAAAGCACGAATCGACCACGAAACCCTGGAGATGGGCCAATGGTGGCCGAATCCGGGCAAAAAACTGACCAAAATCGTTCTATATCGCCCAATATCTCTGAGTATTCTTACGAAGACGGCTCTGCTTGCCTCGCGTTTTGGATCATATCGGATGTGCGAGCTTCTGCTTGGGTACATTGAGCTGTGTGCACGTGCCCTCGGTGTTCGGAAAACCGTTCGCGAATCAGCAACCCTGAAGGGAGTATCTCAAGCTTGAAATTGCTGTATCAACCCCTGCTCAGACGAACGACTCCAAAAAGATTGATAAATCTGCTCAGAATGCGACGCGAATACCGGCATAAGGTTTCAAATCTCTCGTCGATACCGCCGGTAGCATTGATTGAGCCGACCAATGTATGCAATCTGCAATGCCCTTTGTGCCCTACCGGGAGAGGTATGACCGGTAAAAAGGGGTACATGTCGATGGACGTGTATCGAAAGGCTCTTGAGGAGCTCGCTCCGTATCTATATGAAATCTGGTTGTTCAATTGGGGAGAGTCTTTTCTACATAAGCAAATCTTCGAGATGGTTCGCGAAGCTTCAGACAAAAATGTTTCGACTACCATAAGTACAAATCTGAACTTTTTCCCCGAGGGTTACGAAGACTCTCTTGTCGACAGCCGGTTGGAGCGTTTGGTGGTATCGTTTGACGGTACTACTCAGGAAAACTACGAAAAATACCGGAAGGGCGGCGATCTTCAAAAGGTGCTCACTGCGGTCGACCGAATTCAGCAGGCGAAACGCAGCAGGCGTTCCGAACTACCGTTCGTGAAACTTCAGTTTCTGGCCAACCGATTCAATGAAAACGAAATCGAAAAGGCGCATCGTGTCGCAGCAGAGTTGCGGGTGGAGCTTGAAATCAAACCGTTGATGTTCGATGCGACGTCGACCGCAACGCGAGAGAAATGGGAACCGCGGAATCCTCAGTTTTCCCGGTATCGCAGCGACGGTTCGGATCGCAAAGGGACGCTGAACAGCTGTTCCTGGCTCTGGAAGTATGCCGTTATCGATTGGCGGGGCATAGTAACTCCCTGCTGTCACTGGATTGAAAAGGGACACTTTGATTTTGGCGATTTGCGAAAGAATGCTTTCCGGGAAATTTGGAACAATGAATACTTTGTATCGGCTCGAAAAGCATTGATAAATGAAAAAGTCTCTCCTGCTACGTCTTGTCATATCTGTCGTGGGAATCCACCCGAAATGCGGGATCCGGAATAGAACCGCGCTCCACTGTTTTTATGAGTAGGGATCAATGAGAATTGGTTTTGACATAACGGCTATTGCCGGAGGGCGAGGTCCGGGACGATTCGCGGGCGAAATGCTTACGTCCCTCTGCAATGCCTGCACCGACAATGATGAAATTTTGGGGTACTGCGCTCACTACCCTAGAAATCTGGGAACGCTGCCTCGTTTTACGGTCAAGCATATTCCCAAACGGGCTGGTGTTCCCTGGCTCAATGCGACCCTTCCGTTCTTTGCCTGGAAGGACCAAGTGGACGTAATGTACTTCCCGGCGAACGATTTCTGGATAGTTCCGGTGGTCCCGACCATTGCAACACTGCTCGATGTTGCGCCCGTTACCGTGCTGAAGGACTATCACAATTCCCTCATAGACAAAATTCAGGCTGGTATTCAGATAAAGATGGTCAAATATGTGGCAAAGTCAATAATCACCATTTCTCAGTATTCCGCAGATGAAATTATCTCGATTGTTCCGGGCGTCGAATCAAGAATTTCGGTTATTCATTGCGGGCTTACCCGTCGTTTCCAGAACCCCCCGGGAAACGTTCCCCGAACCGGATACCTTCTCTTTGTCGGGGGGTTTGACAAGAGAAAGAATCTTTATCGGCTTCTGACAGCATACAAAAAGCTGCTCAGCGCCGGTCGAAAAGAGCGACTGCTGCTGGTGGGAAACAGTGGGGCGAATTCACGACTCTATTACAATATGCCGGAGGTGGTCCGGGAACTGGGCTTGAGTGAGTGGGTTGACATCCGAACGGGGGTCGGTGACCACGAGCTTCCGGAACTCTATGCCGGGGCCGAACTCCTCGTCCTTCCAAGCCTGGTTGAGGGATTCGGGTTACCGGTCATTGAGGCCATGGCCTGCAAGTGTCCGGTCGTTTGTTCCCGGGCGGCATCATTGCCCGAGGTTGGTGGCGATGCGGTGGTGTACTGCAATCCCCATGATGATAGCGACATCGCTGAGAAGATTGAAATGGTTTTAACCTCGAAAACATTGCGGAGACAGATTGTCGCAAAAGGGCTCGAACGATGCCGAGGCTTCTCCTGGGAAAAAGGGGGACGTGAGCTGCGTCGGAAGCTGTTGTCTGTAATACCGAATTCTCAAGGTCGGGAGGCTGGGATTGTTTAGTCTTAATCGATTCGTTTTTTTTGTGCATGTATTGGCAGGACAGATGTGTTATAGTGCCGGCGATGCCGGAGAAATGGTTATCCTTTGGTCCCCTCAATGACGAAAACTGTTGTTTTCATAAATCCCCCATGGCTTTTTGAATCGGCTGGAATCCCTAGTGATGAGGGGCTTTCGCAAAACTTGGGAATTGGGTACCTCGCTGCGGTGGTTGAGCGTCTGGGGCATACGGCTGTAATAATAGATGCACTTGCAGAAGGAATCGAGCAGTCGACGGAGGTAGAGCACAAGGGAAAACGGTTGTACAGAAGGGGACTCTCGTATCCCGAAGTTGCGGCAAGAATATCACACAATGTGGATCTGATTGGGATTACCGTACCGTTCACGACACTGATGTCGGTGGCCGACGAACTAACCAAGGTTATTAAGGCGGCATATCCATCCATACCTCTGATGGTGGGCGGCGTTTATCCCTCAACCCTTCCGGATCGCGCATTCAAATCGGCCGCCGACTTCGTTGTTGTGGGGGAAGGAGAAACCCCAATCACCAGATATCTCGAAGGAATCCCTTTGGAGGAAATTGAAGGGGTGTGGTTCAGGAGTCAGGATGTCGTCCGGGATAATGGCCATTCGGTGCGAGTGGTGGATCTTGATTCATTGCCGCTGCCGGCCCGACATCTCTTTCCCATGGAAAGATATGTCAATTGGTCCCCGCGTGGAAAGACATCAAAACGAACCGCATCTATTATTACGTCCCGGGGATGTCCTTTCCGATGTGCATTCTGTTCTGTTCACCCAATGTGCGGGTACAAGTGGCGGGCTCGTTCACCTGAAAATGTCATGCAGGAGATTCGCGCTCTGGCCGAGAAGCACGGAATTGAGCATATCGAGTTCGAAGATGATAATCTGACCTATGACCCCGAACGTGCCCTCACGCTTTTTACGCTCATCCGGGAGTCAGACCTTGGTCTGACCTGGTCCACACCAAATGGGGTTCGGCTTGACACTTTGACCTATCCCCTGGTTAAACAAATGAAAGAGTCCGGGTGTTCACTTATTACACTGGCGGTAGAAAGTGGCGATCCGGACGTGCTTAGGATGATGAGAAAGAAGTTGGATCTTGAGAAAGTGCGGGAGGTTGCGCGGTGGTGCGTTGAAGTCGCCATACCGACATTCTGCTTTTTTATGGTCGGTTTTCCCGGAGAAACTCGTAAGCGTTTTGAAAACAGTCTGAAGTTTGCTCTTGAGCTCAAAGATATCGGCGTTGAGGGATTCGGGGTCGGAATCACCCGTGCCTATCCCGGCACCGAGCTGGGCGAAGAATGCCTCCGGAATGGGTGGCTTCTGGATCCAAATCTAGATGAGACGATTATTCTCGGTGACTATGTGGGATACACAACCACTGACTTTGATGAAGAAGAATTGAGAAACCGCCTTCAGGAATTCCGCATGAAAGTGAATCCGCAGGTTTACATGGAAGACAAAATACGAAACAGTGGTATCCTTTCGTTGCTGAATCGCCATACGCCGGAGTGGCTACAGGATCGTCTGAGAAAACCGGCGCGTTGGCTCATTAACAGAATTTGAGTCCACCTGGGGCCCATGAGAGAGAAATGTATGCATCATGAGCCTGGTACGAGATGGGGTATCCTGAGAGCACCGGTACCGGCGGATGTCGTAAACCGACCCAAAACCGGCAAAGAACAATCCGATAACTGAAGCAGAGCACCTTTTCTAAATACCTGAGGGATCCAGAGCAATGTCACTACCGATACCTGCAGTTATGCGTAAATATACTTGCGGGCAGGATACGTTCATTCGGCATCGATGTGTAACAGAACTAATCGCTAAATCAGCCGGGACCGTTCTAGACGTAGGCGGTGAAGGCCTTCTCAGTAATTACCTTCCCGGAATGAAAACGGTGTCGGTGAATGTGCGTAGTGCCGATATCATTGCGCAGGGAGATCGATTGCCCTTCAGAAACAATGCTTTTGATGTTGTGGTGTCTTGCGACACAATCGAGCATCTTCCGAAAGAAGAACGTTTGAGCTTCTGCACTGAGGTTCATCGAGTCGCCCGTAGAACAGCCGTTATCTGCGGTCCGCTGGGTACCAACGAGCATATCGAATACGAGAAAAGCCTGCTTCTCCGATGCGACTTAAATCCGGAGGTCCTGACCTATGTGCGGGAGCATGTTGAATTCGGTATCCCTAAGCCCTCGGAAATCGTAAGGGTTGCGGAAAAATTCGGAGCAGCACTTTTCTATGAAGGAGATTTTCGCTCCGTTGCTCAGCGTGGATATTTTTCCAGGATTCCATACGTTCGTTTGGTCCTGTCGGTGCTGAAAAACTGGTTTACCGATGCTCGGTTCCATCCCTCGCGGTTTCTTATGGAATCGTATTCTGCACATACCAATCGATTTTACCTTGTCATTCAGAAAGAGAACGCTCTCAGGAAAAGTGGCCTATGAGAATCTTGCTCGTTTACCCGAATATCACTCGACAGCACACCCCGCAGGTTGGGCTTGCATCTATTGCCGCGGTAACACGTGAGGCCGGTCATCAGCTTCAGATGTTTGATGTGACTGTTGTTGCCGAAGGACAAGAGGAGGCTGCATTTTTCCGATGCGGTGCTTGAGTACAAGCCCGATTCGATCGGTGTTTCATCAAGGAGTAACGAGTGGCCGCTTGTACGCAAGCTTTCCCGGAATCCCGAGCTCGGCAAGGCGATCAAAGTGGTCGGGGGGGCACATGCAACGGTCGCTCCTCCCGAGGTGCTGGAGAATGCCGATATTGCGGTCCGCGGCGAAGGGGAGATTACCTTTCGGGAATTGCTCGACCGGCTTGAGAAAAAAGCCTCCTGTCGGGATGTTGCGGGTTGCTGGGTCAAGGGCGGTAACGAAATACACGAAAACCCAATGAGAGCGCTCATAGAGGAGCTCGATTCTCTTCCGATTCCTCACTGGAAGATTTTTGATGATGTGCATTACCGAAATTCCTATATCAAGCGGGAGTGTCCCGATGCGAAGGTCGTAGGTACTTTTGAAGGATCACGGGGATGCCCTTTTGCATGTACCTACTGCACCAACAGTTTCATTCGAGAACTCTACAGCGGGGCCGGCAGATGGAGACGAGAGAAATCGGTTGATCGCATTATCGAGGAAGTCAAGGCCTTTCGAGAGTTGTACGGCCTCGACTTTGTGTATTGGATCGATGAGGTGATTCTCACTCAACGTTCTTGGGTGAAAGAATTCTTCCCCCGTTTTAAAGGCGAAATCGGGGTATCGTTTGTCTTTATGGAGCGCCCCGAGAATATGACATTGGAAAAGGTGAAATTCATTCGTGATGCCGGTGCTTTAAGTGTTTCGATTGGCGTGGAGTCGGGAGACGAAGAATTCAGAAAACGAACTCTCAATCGTAAACAGTCTCAGAAGCAGATCGTGGACGCCTTTGGGAATGCAAATCGAGTCGGTCTGAGAACGCATGCATTCTCAATGGTTGGATTTCCGGAGGAGAATCTTGATATGGTCGCAAAGACCTTTGGGATTCTCAAGAAAGCAAAGCTTACTACCGTTCAGACAACTATCTTCCATCCCTTGATTGGTACAAAACTGTATGACAAGGCGATTGCAGACGGAATCTTCAGCTCGGATACCCCGGTGCCCCGAGACTACTATACCGAATCGTGTCTGGGATTTTCTGAGAGCTGGAAAGAGCAATTGAAGAGGGCGCAGTTTCTTATTTCTGCTTCGCATCGGAATCCTTTTCTGGGAAAAGGGCTATTCAAATTATGCGTAAAGGAACCCCTGTTCTACGACTGGTATGTTAAACTGCGAAAGATGTTCTGGCGCGTAAGAAACAGATTCGCATCTATTCCCTGGCCTGATGGCCGGTCCTGAGAGCGGGTGTCGGGAACAGGGGCAATCAACTGTAAGGAGTCGTCACGGAATAAAGTCTCCAGAAATCGCGAAGATATCAGGTCGGCTTT
>CAYFVL010000010.1:0-38520 GCA_964346405.1 uncultured Fibrobacterota bacterium | reverse complement strand
CGGGGCATCGCCTCGGCATTTCGGCTCCGCTCACTTCGACTCGGCTCACTTCGACACCGCTCACTTCGACTCAGTGCAGCGCAATACATCGCTCCGCTCACTTCGACACCGCTGTGCAGCGCGGTACGGCGGTTCTCGACTGCGAAATTTGGGCTGAGATTGAAAAATAGAAAAAGCCGATTCCGAAGAGGGCGGAACCGGCTGGTGATATTTTTCGCTATTATTAGCCGGGCGGAGAATGCCGACGAGTATCAGCTCCCGCTCAGGCTATCGGAAATTTTGTGTTTCAGTGCGTTGGAGTGCTTGAATAATGGAACCCGTCGACGCTCAAGAGGTACTATTTCCCCGGTTTTGGGATTACGTGCCGGGCGGGGTTTTCGCACTTTGGTGTAGAACGTGCCAAACCCTCGTATTTCGATGGTCCTGTTGTTTTCGAGACAGTCCGAAATGGTTTCAAGTAGTTCTTCAACAACGATTTTAGTATCCGACTGAGTTAGACCCGTGAATTTCGCAACTTCAGCGATAATGTCATGTTTTGTTGTGTTCATCACAACTCCTCTTAAGTAGATTCCCACAATGAGTATAAATATCCAACTATCCGGCAGATATGTCAATAGATAATTATATAATCAGAACCCCGAGGGGGATAATAGCAAACGAATACGCGAAAGGACGCCGAAATAGCGGCGAATTGATCTGTGATCGAGCCGGATTAAGGTTCTTACGGTTGCTTTGGTCGCCAATAAAGAAGCAAACTCCCGATCAAAACGTTCCTCGGAAAAATAGTCGTTCAGTCGGGTTCGGTTATGTTCCGGAATGGTTTTCCCCCCCTCAATCCCGAACTGAATTACCTCGAGTTGTGACTGAATGAGTTGATTGCTTCCGGCGCCCGATCGAGCAATTTCCACCAAACGGCTCAAAACTTCGAATTGGCTCTTTATGTCGAGGACGGCAAAATCTATTGTACCGTTGCGTATGAATGTTGCGCAAAATTCACTCTTCAATGCACTCCTGGAACATGAGGAATCATCCTCGAGATAGAAATTCGCCATACATTCAACGTATTTTGACGCAAGACCCGGGATATTCACCCATCCGGCCGGAATATCGAACCGATCATACAAGAAATCGAAATGCGTGCCCACGACCGGGGAGAATCCGAGTGGGCGTCGCCCAAAAACCGGTGTCCCCAGAGTCCACGGCTCGAACAGCGCATAGCCGAAACCTTCTGCAATCGATGTGCTGATACAAGCATCGGCATGTCTGATAAGATAATTAAAAACGTTGCGATCGGCAGGAAGAAATTCACCCATCCGCCCACAGTCGAACAGAACGGGGAGTTTCTTCTCAATACAGAAATCCCGGAGTTGCCGGTAAACCGCCAGGTCGGACGGAGCTGTTCCGGGGCTCCCGAGTAGCAAATTCCCGCCGCCCGACAGGCATGCCTGAATTACTGCCTCTATCACATTTTTGCGTGAAATCACCCGTACCGGATAAAGAAAGATGGAGGCGTCTTCTCGAAGGGTAACGCCTTCCTTTTGAGCAAGAGCGTGGATATGCTTCTGAAAACTCTCTTTCGATTCGAGAATGGATGATTGTGCCGCTACAGTTCGGCGGCATGGAAAAACATCTGCTCCGGATGGGGGATTCCCAATCAATGACGTCGGTATACCGGCATTTTCGAGAATCAGTTCGTTTCTCTGATTGATCGTCAGATAGCGGACTCCTCTTTTGGGATACAGGTGATTCCAGGCATCAATACCAATGGCGACCATTTCGCCTAGAGCACGCAGAGTTTCCCACCGTCCTTCCTCAACGAAATCGTGAATGACCAGGAAAAATCGAGTGTCTTCCCCGACCAATTGGGAAGCCGTATCGGCAAATGCCGCCGAGAGCGCGATATTCCGCCCGAGATTCAGATTATGCGCAATAATCGATAAAGGTCTGGGAAAACGTTTTGTGTCGAGGATATGCTCTGTCAGAGTGTTTTTCAGATCAACCCGGGTCTGTTCGAATGATTCTACATTTTTGTAGCAGGCATAATCACATTCGGGCACATGAACGGATGCCGGTGAACAGGGCAATGCCGAAGGATTTCCATTGCAGCCGAAGAAAGCGGTACTTCCGTTTGGTATCAAGCGATGAAAAGAACGGAGATAGCCGTTCATAACGGTTGTTACCCCTCCGGGACGGTTGTGATAATGGATCTGCAGAAGAGAGCGGGAAAGAGAGGATTCGTCGATCATATGATCTCCAGCGCATATCACGGCCCCAGAGGGCGGAACAGGCGTTTTGTCTGATTATGAGAGTGCTGCGAAGCCTGGGTTATCCTCAACCGGTTCGAGACCTGTACCGCGGGTGATGAGTCCTGTGAACCTCTTTGAGATATTCCCGATCCACATGGGTATAGATTTCAGTTGTAACGATATTGGTATGCCCCAGCAGCTCCTGCACGATTCGCAGATCGGCGCCGCCTTCGAGCAAATGAGTCGCAAAACTGTGACGAAACGTGTGGGGAGAGACATTTTTTTCAATACCAGCGCGCAGAACGTACTTCTGAACGATTTTCCATATACCCATTCGCGAGAAAGCTCCTCCCCGAGAATTGAGATAGACCGTACTGTCGCTGGTCGGACGGGAGAGCCGGCTGCGTTCCTTTTCGGTATATTCGTTCAACCGGGATAATGCTATGTCTCCGATCGGCACCAGCCGCTCCTTTGAGCCTTTCCCTATCACCCGTACCAGTTTTTCTTCGGGCATGATCTGTTCATATTTAAACGAACACAACTCCGAAACCCGCATGCCGGTAGCGTAGAGCGTTTCCAGGAGAGCCCGATCACGGAAACAGTTGCGATCGTTTGTCGGCACGGAATTCAGCACGCATATCATTTCCTCGACCGTCAATACCGACGGCAGATACCGGGCGGATCGGGGACTGTCGAGCAGTTCGGTCGGGTCGTTCGAAGTCACTCCTTCGGCGGTAATAAAACCGAAGTATCCCCGGAGCGCCGAAAGCGTTCTTTGTATCGAAGAGGAAGCAAAACCGACATCGTGCAGATCTGCCACATATTTCGATAGTTTGTCGGTTGTGATCGCGTCGGGCGTGCGGATCCCACCGCGGTAGAGCCAACTCCAGACTCTATCCAGATCATGGCGATAGGATTCAAGCGTGTTCTCACTCAATGTGCGCTCGAGCTGGAGATGAGCCAGGTATGCCCGAATGTAGGGGAGTTCCGGATATTTGGACAATTTGTTTTTTGAATTCACGCCGTTTGTTACATTGCCTGTCGAGTTATGTCTTCCGCTCAAATGAGAGACTCATCATGATGAGCCGATCTTGACCTTAACCCAGGTTTCGCAATCGACTCACGGCATTCTGCTCTATCCCTCGGCTCCGCTCGGGACATCGCCTCGGCATTTCGACTACGCTCACTTCGACACCGCTCACTTCGACACCGCTCAGTGCAGCGCAGTGCAGCGCGGTACGGCGGTTTTCGACTGCGAAACCCGGGCTAAATCAGAAATGGATTCATTCGTTTCTCTCGTCCGACAGTTGTCCTTCCGCCGTGCCCGGGATAAAGTACTACATTCTCGGGGAGCGTGAGAATTTTCTCCCGAATAGCCGCAACCAGGGCGGGGCCGTTACCGCCGGGGAGATCTGTTCTCCCGATGGAACCGGCAAAAACCGCGTCACCACAGATACAGTCGTTCTCAAAGAGGAATGCACATCCGCCCGGCGAATGTCCGGGCAGGTGCAGGACCTTAAACGATATTCCGCCGATTTCCATATCTCCCTCGATCAGATCACGCGTATCTCCGTGATAATCGAACCGCGTCTGTATCATCAGCGCACCGTTGAGTTCGGAATTCTGAAGCATTTGGCGGTCCTGGGGATGTATCCAGACCGGAAGCTCGGGGAATTTTGTTTGTATTTCTCCAATGCCGAGCAAATGGTCAAAATGGCCGTGGGTCAGAAGAATCCCACCGGGATTGTTGCAATCGCCGGACACAAAAGAGAGTAACTCGTCGCACTCACTCGACGGATCAACCATGATGCACGATGAGAGATTTTCATTGTGAACAACATAGGCATTTGTGGCTAGTGGCCCGGATACGAATTTTTTAATGGATACTTTCATGCTTCTCCTCCGTCAGGTCTGGTCAATGGTGTTTCAATCGCAAAACCCTGTACGGGATATGAGTGTATTCCGGCCGACTCAAACAGATCGACCAGTGCCGAATCGAGCTTGCCGGCCTTGGCCTCCTCATGAAGAATCGCGAGTGCACGGTCGATTGACATGGCTGGTTTGTACGGCCGATCCTGTGCCACAAGGGCCTCGAATATATCGGCGATAGCAAGGATGCGCATCTCCAGGGTAATATCGGATTCTTTCAGGTGATCCGGGTATCCCGAGCCGTCGAGTTTTTCATGATGGTGCGCGGCAATCTCGGGAATGCCCGCGAGTTCCGAGGTCCAGGGTATTTCGGCGAGTATCCGATGGGTAGAAACCGCATGGAAATTGATTCGTGCCCGTTCCTTGTCGGTTAGAGTTCCTCGTCGGACCGAAAGGGCGGCCCAATCTTCGTCTGAAAGGAAATTCGAGACTGTTCCGCGGGGATCGGTATACTGCTTCCACCGGAGCTTTTCCATACGGGTATACTCTTCCTCGGGAAGAAATCCGATAAGGTTCACTTTTTCCAGCAGTGAGCGATCCGCTTCAATTTCCTCCACGCCAAGCCAACCGTTGGAGACAGATTCTTTTTGGATCCCATGGAGCAAGTGCAGGTAGTCAAAACGGGCATTCAGAGCATGCATTCGAGAATCGGAGAGTCGATTGTCTTTATTCAGCAATGCTTCGGGGACACCGATTTTACCAATATCGTGAAGCAATGCGGCAAACTGGAGTCGGCGTCTGCGTTGCGGAGCGAATGAAATATCGGCAAAAGGCCCGTCTTTCTGAGCAGATACGGCATCTGCAAGTGCCAGTGAATATGCCATGACCCTTTGCGAATGCCCCGATGTCACCCGGTCTCGCTCGTCGACCGCGGCGATAGACGAATTCATGAACCCTTCAAACAGTTTTTCGATGTCTTCGTGAAGCTGCGCCCGTTCCATCGTTACCGCTGCAAGTGAGGCGATGGAAACAATGAAGTCTTCGTCGGAATAGTTGAATACGATCACTTCATGCGTTGCGGTTTCGGGGTCGAGCACGCGCACGGCGGGTGAGGTCTTCTTATTCATCAGTTGTACGACGCCAACCACCGTACCGTTCATGTTTTTCAGTGGTACGGTAAGCATGGATTTCATGCGGTAGCCGAATCGTATATCAAATTCTTTTCCGAACGTGTACGGCGCCGCGTCGTCGAGTTCATAGACATCACGAATATTCAGTGGCTCCCCGGTATGGGCGACATAGCCTGCAATCGTGTTCGTATCGATTGGAATACTGGTGATTTCGGTCGTTTCAGGAAGCTCGACTGAATCGTTTTGGGCGATCTTGAATCGGAGTCTGTTCACAAACTCATTCCCGGGTCCACCTCGTTCACGCATATAAATACTTCCCGCATCGGCACCGACAACGCGGCGGCTTTCGAGAAGGATGCTTTTGAGAATGGTTTCAAGATCACTGATGGAACTCAGGGATGATGATATTTTTATCAACTGATGTTTCTGGCGGCGGTATTTCATCATTTCGATGAGAATATCTCTGTTCTGAGTCATAATGCTCTCGTGACTCAGGATGGTATTCCAGATATTTTTTACAAAGATTGAGTTCAGGGGAGAATTGAAGAACCCGAGGATAGGAAATGCGGAAAGAAAATCCGGTGGAGAATCGGATTCGATTCGTTGAAAGATCGGTATTTTTTCACCGGCTCCCGTGGGTAGATCGGCAAAAAGATTTCGTATTGCCTCCGGGACACATGGTATGTACGAAATGTAGCCCAGAGGAGTGGTATCGCGAATGCCCGCGGGGGTGAGAACAGGGACTAAATCGATTTCTTCTATTCGGGCGGTTTCGGATAGCTGTATAAGATCATGCTCCGGAACAGGGCCGATGATCGCAACTGAATACGGCATAGTTTTTTTTGGCTGCCAAATGGGAAGGGCTCCGTCGTAACGGAGCCCTCAGATATCGTTACGACTCCTTGGTTAGCTCCGCGGAACTCCCTTATTCGCCTTCGATAGCTTCCGAGGGGCAAACGTCGACGCAAGAGCCGCAGTCGGTGCACTTGTCCGCATCGATGACGTATACCGGATCGCCTTCGCTGATTGCTTCCACCGGGCATTCGGGTACACAGGAACCGCATGCTACGCATGAGTCTGTAATCTTGTGAGCCATTTCATACTCCTTGAGCTACTAATTGTTTTGTAAGGGAAATCACCAGCAATAGAAAACTATGATATATGATACCACAGAATCAAGTGTGGGCCACAATTCGGCTAAAAAAAACGAAGCCCCCGAGCATTGATACTCGGGAGCTTCGTGGCGGACCGGACGAGACTTGAACTCGCGACCTCCGGCTTGACAGGCCGGCGTTCTAACCAACTGAACTACCGGTCCGGGTAGTACATTTATATGGGCGTTGTAGGATTCGAACCTACGACCACCTGCTTGTAAGGCAGGCACTCTATACCAGCTGAGCTAAACGCCCGCTATTCAGATTTCTGCGTTTGCTTCGGCTGCATGTCAGACTTTTTGATGTTGGCGATGATTGCCCATGGAATAAGAACACAGTATACCAAAACCAGGATAACTGGTGCTGCTTTCCACGAAGCAAAACTATACACCGGGCCTTGCCCCAGAAGTATATAAGCCACAATCAACAGAATGATGCTGACAGCAAGCAGAACAAAATTTTTTCGCGAGAAGACTAAGCCTTCCATAACATCTCCAAACAGACTTCATAAACTAGTAAATGACGCACACCATGTCAAGGCAATAATTCGTTCAATGTACGAGAAAATTGCGGAGAGGTGAGAATTATATGGATTTTGCTGAATAGAACGGTTTTTCAGGGGTTTTTTTTCTCGTTTTCGGGAAGTCGAAGCCTGGAAAGCACCTCTCTGCGACGTTCGGGATGCTCCTCGTCGGCCGCGGCTTGAATGCGCCGCCCACTCAGGCGAACCATTTCCTCGAAGAGAGTCGCCAAATTCTGCATGTCATCCCCCTTTCGGAGAAAGACCTTCTGATCATAGTTGCCGTCGATCACCCCATGGCACACCTTCTCCAGACGATATATCGGGCCGGCCAGCTTATGGGAAAAAAATATTGTTAACAGCACGACCTGAAGGATGATCAAAGAAGTCCCTGTGCCGAAAACCCAGAGAAGCGAAGTCAACAGACTTCTACGAAACTCTTCGTTCGAAGAAAAATCGCGTATATAGCGATTTATTTCCTCGAGCAGTATTTCATAGTCTTTTGCGGAGGGCTCGAACTTGTCCTGAAGCGTGGCCGATGTTTTGTTCTCAATCTCCTGTTTGAGGGTCGCCGTCGTGGTATTGACAATTGTCTGTGCGCCCAGATAAAGCGTGAACAACATGAACCCCAGCATAATCATCATCGGAACAAGGAATGTGAGCATGTAGCGTCCCTGAAGGCGACGATTGATAAACACGTGCTTCCGGACGAATTGCTTCTCGGTGCTCATACCACCACCTTATTTTTTGTTTGGATACTCCAACCTGGTGTGGAAAATGCCCTGCAATACCGGCATAAAGCCCTGAATAATCTCGTGCAGATCCTGAAATGTAAGATTGCATTCATCCAACTGAGATGACGCAAACTTATCGTGAATGATTTTTTTGACCAGTTCTCTAAGCAGTTTCGGCGAAGAAGTTCCCAGGCTTCTGGAAGCTGCCTCAACTGAGTCGGCCAGCATGATTATCGCATTCTCCCGGGTTTTCGGTGAGGGCCCCGGATAGCGGAAATCCTTTTCCTGCACCTGCTTGTGCGGATCCTGCTCCAGTGCCTTTTCATAGAAAAAGGATACCGTGCTTGTTCCATGATGCTGCATGATGGCATCACGGATGACTCTCGGCATTTTGTATTTCCTGCTCAGCTCGAGTCCATCTTTCACATGTGAGGAAATAACCAACGCACTCATACTGGGAGATAGCTTGTTGTGTATGTTCTTGTCGTTGCGTTGGTTTTCAACGAAATAGTTCGGCTTCAGGATTTTGCCTATATCGTGATAATATGCCGATACCCGTGCAAGAAGGGCATTAGCGTGAATACGCGCGGCCGCGGATTCCGCAAGGTTGGCGACCAGCACACTATGATTGTAGGTTCCCGCCGCCTCAATTGAAAGTCTTTTTAACAAAGGATGGTTCATATCCGATAATTCAACAAGAGTCATGCTCGTGGTAATGTCGAACAAATTTTCGAACACAATCACCAGAACCATGCCTACCACTGTCGACAATACCGCATTCACGGCGGCGAATCCGAGATTCTGACCGAATGTGCCGAATGCCGGCTTAAAGCCGATTATGTGGACCAGTCCGATGAATACCGCATATACGATAATGACCGGCGGCATGGCTTTGAAAAAATCCCAGCGATATCTGATATTCTGCGTGGCAATACCGGTCGTAATTCCTCCCAGCACCGCATACAAAAAGATCGCATGATCAAACCCGGTCGTGACGGCAAAGAAAATAGCCGTAAAGATTGAGGCCACGAAACCAAGACGCAATCCGAACAGGATAGTGACCAGCATGGGAGCCACCCCGATAGGTATGAGATACTCCGGAACGGCTCCCGACAGTTCCGTTGCTACCGGGAAGAGCTTCGGCAGGAGCAGAAGACCGATGCGGATTATTGCCACCTGAAACACTATTATGGTCGCAAAAGCCGCCACATGCTTTGTTTCCCGGGAGAATTCTTCGTGAAACCGTTTGATATAGTATGCCGTGAACAGAAGTGGAATCAATACCAGCATCACGTACCCGAAATTCGATAGTCCGAGTCGCAACGTGGTACCGGATTCTCGTCGTTCGGCCAGAACCGCATGGAGTGACCGGATTTTGTCCAGAATCTCCGAGGTTACGACCTGATGCTTACGGACGATTTCCGAGTCTTTGAGTACCTTCCCCTTTGTGGGGCGAACCGCCATTGCGGCCATTTGCTTGCGCCGCTGCGTATCCTCGCCGTTTATCCTGACATTCGGCCTTAGATAGGCGTGCAGAAGCTCGTAAATGGCGCTGTATGCGTCCTGGCTGAACATGCGATCCACTTTCAGCATGGTCACGACATTCTCAAGAACGATTTCTCGAATAAGCAGCTCGGAGAGATTTACGGTTCTTTCGGTTGAGTCGTGTCGAAGAGTGATAAATTCTTTCTCATAAAGCAGAAACTGATTGAAGGAAGCGTTATAGCGGTCGCGAAGCTGCTCGAGCTCGGATTCCGATTCCACAAGAAGTACGCTGAGGATGCCCTGTTCCAATGCCGATTCCGCGTGTAGAAGAGCGTCGTCTATCAGGTAAGGGCGTACCGCCAGCGCCTCGATTGTGGATTGAGGGAGTTCTTTCTGGAGTTTCGCTCGGAGAACTGCTACCTTACTACTCGCGGTATCACCCGCTTTCAGAGCAAGAATATCGGCGCGGAGATCGAGAAACTTACGACGAACGCGTTTGTTCACCTCCTCTTCGTATTCGGCTACCAGAAGGACCTGCGCCATGGCCTCCCGTCTCTCTCTCTCCAAATCGGATCTGGATTTTTTGATGTCGAAGGTAAATGGAGCGATAATCGCCTCTTTGGCAACTTCCCCTTCCTTCGGCAAATCGATTGTCTCAACGGTCGTGGCAAAAGGATACAATAGTACGACGGCTATAACGGTAGCCGCTAATACCACGGAGTTGCCGGTAACGAACCGCGGCAGCTTGATTTTGGCCTTTTCGCCCAGACGCACCATGAGCCGAGTACTCGTATCCTTCAGAGGAGTCTTATTTGTGGATTCGTTTGCCATATAGCACCGATCAGCATGTATACGAACGGTGAAACCGATTATGCTACCGCGATAGAGCGGGAATGGACGTCGGGGAACAGAGCAATAAAAGAGGCTTGAATCGGGTGAAGATTCAAGCCTTCTTTTCGTTTCTCGGGTTAAGACAACTGTCGAGCGTTGATATCGCCGCGTTAGCGTGGAATATCGAGTTCCTGACCTGGAAAGATCAGGTTTTCCGGTTCATTGTACTTGGGATCTTCGACATTATTAACGTAGCGCTGATACGAATTGTCTATCAGATTTTTGTTTGCCCGATAGAGTTTTGGCCACTGCGTCGCGTCGTCGTAGATGAAATCGTATTCGGAAATCCGATACAGACAGTCTCGTCGCTCGGGAATAAGCCGAACCGTGTAGGTCATCGGTTTGTCGGGGAGATTCGCTTTCACGCGTTCAAGCAGTTCCTCGAGATCGATGATCTGGTCGCGGATTCTCCACAGGTAGGATACCGGTTTTGCTTTGAGGGCGGCGATTCGCCCTTCGATTTTCCTGATATCGTCCATTCGCTGCGCAAGCTCGTCGGGCATGAGCCCCAGAAGCAGCTCCAATTCTTCCCGAATGGAGGCGATTTCATTTTCGGCATCGATAACGTCCTGTTCGGTAATACCCAGGATATCATATTTCTCCTGAATGATCGCCGCAATCTGCTGGTCGATATCGGCCAGTTGCTGCTTGAGGTCTTCAATTTTTGCCTGTTCTTCGGCAATTTGCTCCTTAGCAATTTTTTCTCTTTCCTGGGCCTGTGCCAAGGCCAGTTCATACTCTTCGTACGTCATCTCCGTTTCCTGACCAAAGGCCGAAAACGATAGAGCGCAGCACAAGAGAGCCATGCCCGCATATTTCATATGGTGCCTCCTCCTGGTGTTTTTATCGATACTGTAATAGTTTACCGGTTTTCCATTTTTTGCTTCAGCTCATCACGTTCTTCTCTGTGCTCGGCCATCTCGGCTTCCTTCTGCGCGAGCTGAGCTTCAAGCGCCTGTCGTTCTTGCCTCAAATCGGAGAGCTTCCTCTCCGCCGCTTCGGCCGCATCACGGGCTTCTTCAAGCTTTGCAAGTTCTTCTTCGCTCGGCCGCTTCGTACAGCCGGTGGTGAGGCTGAAAGCGGTTACAAGTGAGCCAAGGACGAAAAGTTTAGTGAATGCTCGCGGGTGCATCATACAGTGACCTCCTCCGATTGAGGTATCGAATTGTTATTAACGAATTTAGTAGGACCCATATAAAAATAATTCGGGCATACTACTGATAATATAATCTGCCAGCATGGGAAATCAAGAAAAAAGCTTTCCGGTTTTAGAATTTTTTGTATTCCAAACTTTTTATGGTATTCTTCCAGCGCTGCATTCCGACGTATTTCAGTCGTATTTTTTGCCGGTGGCGGTTGTTCACGTATATTATAAATCTAAAGGTATCCCTAAAAGACCTGGTTTTATCGGATTTGCTTTCGACTCGATGTTTTCTCATGGACACTACTCGTCAGAAAATAGAATTCAATGCTCCCGGCGAAGATACCCGAGCAATTCTGCCGGAACCAGGTGAGCACCTGGGGTACCTCAAGATTCTGGAGCATGTTGCCGCCGGCGGAATAGCTCAGGTCTATAAGGTCGTACATACCGATCTTGAGGTCATTCGGGCAATTAAGCTGCTTCGGCCTGGTTTCTCCCAGGAAACGCGACGACGCTTCGAAACCGAAGCCAAAATATCGGCGAATCTGCAGCATCCAGATATTGTCCAGATTTTCGGGGTGGGAACTTGGAACGGCGACATCCCGTTTATCGAAATGGAATACGTCGACGGCGTGTCCCTGCAGTGCTGCATTACAAAAGCGGCGAGATTACCATCGATCCTGTCCGCGGGGATTGCACAAATCATCTGTACCGCTCTGGCATATGCGCAAAACAGGAATTTCACGGTATACGGTGAAGTCTACACCGGGCTGGTGCATCGCGACATAAAGCCGGCCAACGTGCTCATCTCCAAAGAAGGTGAGGTAAAACTTGCCGATTTCGGCATCGCTCTTCCCGCGGGTATCAGTATCCACACACAAGGACCGTATACCATGGGGACTTACGCATATCTGAGCCCCGAGCAACTACGCGGCGACCAGTTGGATGAACGCTGTGACATCTACGCAATAGGAGCGGTCCTGTACGAGATGGTAAGCGGGGAACGTACGTTTCCCCAGCAGACGGTCGCCGACCTGGTCGAGAACAAAATGAAAGGTGTGTACAGGCCGCTCAATGAAATGATCGACGATTGTCCACCGGCTCTTACTCAGATCATATATCGTTGTTTACAGGCGGATCGTGAGAATCGGTACGAAGGAACCGCAGAACTCAAGGAAGACCTCGAGACCTTTCTGTGCGGAGAAACGGCTTCCACGCCTCACGAGATCGTGCAGAACTACCTGCATCGCCCCGACGAACCCCTTACACCCAGCAGAGTAATACAACGGATAAGCACCCCCGCCAAATTACGCAAGTTTGCGCCGCTCTTCATTCCCGCCGCCGCGGTTATCATCGTCTTGCTTGCCACGGTGGCAAGTCTCTGGTTTCGTCTTAGAGGCCATGATGAGTCCTCGGTATCGAATGCCGCCCCGATATCCAGGATTATCGACGAACTCGAGCGTTCCGTTAATCCTGAACAATCCGTCGCGGAAAAGCAGGTCTCGCCGCCGGATGAATTGCAAACAGTCAATTCGTCTCGAACTGAAACAATTAAAAATGTATCAAAATCCCGATCCGCCCCGTCACCAAAGCCCTCCTCCCTCGCGCTGTCGCCTTCTGAAAAGACCCAAACAGGCAGACCACCGAAAAAGAATACAGATTATATACATGCCGGCACGGTCGCCTTTCGGCGCGGTGATTGGAATGACGCCGAAAAACAGTATCGAGCCGCACTGGATGCGGCCGAATCGGAAAATGTCCGGGAGGCGGCCGTCATTGGTCTGCTGGAAACCTATGTCAGGTCGGTCAGAACAACAGAAGCGCTCAAATTGATAGAACAAGCCTCGGTGGAAGACGGAAAGTATCATCTCCTGGTTGGGAAAGCATACCTCCAGGCGGAGGAGTACCCGGCTGCCGAAAAGGCATTTTCGCGTGCTCAATCCGTTCCTTCTTCGGAACACGACGTTCTTCGGGAGGCCACGTATCTGCTCGGAAAAACACGCGACGTTATGTATGCGAAGAACCCCACTGTCGAGAACCGACTTCTGGCCCTTCGCGTCTGGGAAACCTTCCTGCGGAACCACTGCCGTGGAGATACTCCACCTTCAAAATGTCTTCGAGCACAAGAGCGAGTCGGGAGACTTACGGAGTCGTAGCGGGCGAGAGAAAACACATCGGTTCGGGCGGGATCCCCACGATAGAATCTATCCAGAGTTTCGAAGCAACAGACTCAGAGTCGATCATCCAATGCGCTGTTGAGTCGTCTTCTTACCTGCTTTGCTATTTATATTTAGGAAAGCGGATCAAGCCTCGTTGTGAGGTCTGAACAAGCGAGAGTATTTTTTCAACGTCCTCGTCGCCCGGAAAGGTTTCTTTGAGAATGGAGATCCCCTCTTGAATAGTGGGGGCTTTGCGAAGGAGAAGACGAAGCGCTTTTTTGATTTTGGCTCTTCTTGGACCGTCGAATCCGTGTCGCTCCAGTCCGACCGAGTTGATTCCCATAATCGATGGGGCGGAGCCGTCACCGCCACACATCCCGAATGGAACGATATCGCGGAGCACTCGTGAGCCCATCTGAATAAATGAGTAGTCACCTATATTGACGAACTGGTGCACCATTACGGTAGCGCCGAATATGACGTTGTTACCAACATTTACGTGTCCGGCCATGGCCAGATTATTTGAGGCAACTACACCGTTTCCCACGACGCAATCATGCGCAACGTGACAGTAAGCGAGAAACGTGCAATCGCTCCCAACTACCGTCTTGCCGCTTGCGGCGGTTCCCCGGTTGACCGTGCAGAATTCCCGGAATGTAGTGTTATTCCCGATGATCGCAACGGTTTCTTCTCCGGCGAATTTCAGATCCTGCGGAATCGTACCGATGCTGGCGCCGTTGAATACCCGGCATCCTTTACCCATTCTTGTTCCGGATGCAATACGGGCATGCGAGCCGATTGTGGTTTCGTCGCCGATGATCACGTTTCCCTCGACAACCGCGTAGGGGCCGATCGAAACGTGTTCGCCCAGGCGGGCATCTGGGTCGACGATCGCGGTCGGATGGATTTCGGTGCCCACTGTTCTATGCCCCCTTCGCGCCGATATGCCCCAGGATTTCAGCTTCACTCACTATCTTATCACCAACATAACATTTGCCGGCTACCCGGACGGTGTTTCTTCGGCTTTGCAAGACTTCGCATTCAATCCGCAGGTAATCACCCGGACGGACAATGCCACGGAATCGAGCCTTGTCGATACCCAGGAACAGCACGACCCCGTCCTTGTTTTCATTTCTGCCGAACTGGGCCATAAATGTAACCGCCTGAGCCATTGCCTCTACCTGGAGAACACCGGGCATGACCGGATTATCGGGGAAGTGGCCTTGAAAGAACTGATCGTTAAATGAGACGTTTTTTCCGGCGATAATCCGTTTCCCAGCGTCGAACTCCTCGATCTTGTCTATAAGGAGCATCGGGTATCGATGGGGAAGTGTATTGAGGATATCCTCGTGCGTAATTTTCTCCGAGGTGGTGACATTCGCCTTCCGCTCCTCGCGTTCTTTGATATATTCACGAATTTTGCGGGCCATCTCGATATTTGCCGCATGACCCGTACGAGCCGCCAGAACATGTCCGCACACGGGTTTTCCCAGCAGGTAGAGATCACCAATCAGATCCACGGCTTTATGTCGGCACAGTTCGTTCTTGAATCGAAGAGGGGTATTGTTCAAATAGCCGTTTTCACCTTCGGTAATCGGCCCCCTGGCATTGAAAAGACGCTGAAGATAGTCTTTGTGATGGTCGGTCAAGGGGACATCCTGCACGATTACCGCGCAATCCAGTGAACCACCTTTTATCAGTCCCTCTTCACGAATTTTTTCCATCCAGGAAAGAAAACAGAACGTTCGAGCCGGAGCGAATTCTCTGGAGTAATCATCAAGTGAAAAGAGAGTGGTATGCTGCGCACCTACCGCGGGGTGGTTGTAGTCGATCATCAAAGTGATGTGAAAGTGATCGGATGGAAATACGCTCAGCGCCACATCGTCTTTGTTGTAAAGCCACATCGGACGATCAATAATGATATATTCGCGTTCGGTCGTTTGCTCAACCACTCCCGCTTCTTGAATCATTTCGACAAACGGAAACGAGCTGCCGTCGGTAACCGGAACTTCCGAACCATGGACATCCACCCGGCAGTTGTCCACTTGCAGACCGGCGAGAGCCGACATAAGGTGTTCGATGGTATGAATACAGACTCCATCCGAGCCGATCGTCGTCCCGAGCTTGACGTCGGTAACGTTGTCAATGTCGGCGAGGATTTCCGGAGAATTCGGAATGTCGGCCGCCACGAAACGAATGCCGTAATTCTCCTTGGCGGGATTGATCGTAATGGTTGTTTTGTTTCCGGTATGGAGTCCAATACCGGACAGAGACACAGACGAACCAATAGTCTGCTGCTGGGCCATGGTCAAACAATCCCTTCTATATGCGGAAACTTCCAACTGTTCTTACGAATTTTTTGACAAGGCTTCTACCCGGGCCTTCAGACGCTTTACCTCCCGCTGCAATTCGGGGAGATTTGCCTGAGCGGCCTCTATCCGACGCATTTTCATGAAGTCTCTGGCCGGACAGCCCGTTACCTTTGTGCCGGGGGGGACGTCTTTACTAACGCCCGCCTTTGCGCCGATCAAAGACTTGTCGCCTATATCAATATGTCCGACAAAACCGGCCTGACCGAATATAATCACGTTTCGGCCGATCCGGGTACTCCCGGAAATGCCGACTTGAGCGGCCATTGCGGTGTGCTCGCCGACTGTCACGTTATGGGCGATATGGATGAGATTGTCGAGGCGGACGCCCCGGTGAAGGATAGTCGGTTCGAAATTCCCACGGTCTATAGTTGTGCCGGCCCCGATCTGAACATCGTCCTCAATTACTACTGCTCCGAAGCAGGGAATCCGAACAAAGGTTCCATTATCCATCGCATTCGCGAAACCGTCGGATCCGATTACCGCACCGGACTGGATGATAACCCGGTCACCGATTTTCGTGCCCCATCGAATAGTGGCTTTGCTGTCAATCCGACAATCGCGACCGATGGAGGTGTTTTTTTCAATAACGCACCCGGCTCCGATTTGGGTATATTCCCCGACCACGCAATCGGCTCCAATAACGGCCAGAGGACCGATAGATGCGTTTGCCGCGATTCTTGCGGATGAATGCACGACCACTGAAGGATGAATTCCCGGACCGAATACCGGCGTTGAATCCTCGAATGCCTGAGCTATCCTGGCGTATCCCAGGTAAGGGTCGGGTACTCTGAGAAGAATTTTGTCCTCGAGTTCGGTTTCTAAATCAACAATGATTGCCGCGGCTTTTGACGCCCGTGCGGTATCCCGTAATTTCGGGTTGGAGAAGAATGAAACCGAATGCTCACCGGCGGATTCAAGAGAGGCAACCGAGGTGATCTCAAGTTCACCCCGGTTCTTCGGAATGTCGCAACCGAGAATTTCAGCTATACGTGCAAGTTGCATCGTACTCCTATTTTTCTTTGTTCAGTATCTGAAGAACGCGTTCGGTCAGGTCATACGCCGGTTTTGCCCACACCAGACCACCGTTGCGCGCATCAAATACAAAATCATAGTTTTCGGCTTTGGCAATGTCTTCAAGAATGACATTGATCTGCTCGACGATCGGACGGGTAAGGTCCTCGTTCTTTTTCAACGCTTCACCCTGCTGGCCGAACTTTTCCTGAAGAAATTTCTGATACTCGATCATTTTTTCCTGCAGTTGTGCCTGGATCTCGCCTTTGCGCTCTTCGCTGAGCAGAAGACTCTGTTTCTCCAACTGCTCCTGAAGATCTTTGATTTCTTTCTGCATCTTCGTGGCCTCCTGTTCCCATCGGGCCACTTCTTTGTTGAACTTTTCCTGGGCCTGCTTGGTCCCCTCGTAATCACGGAAAATCTGTTCCGAATTGATATACCCGATTTTCAATTCAGCCGATGCCGCCGCTATCGTGCCAAAAACTGCAATTCCAGCAATCGCGAACATTCGCGCAACTTTAATCCTCATTCGTGAACTCCTCTGTCTTTGTGTGTCTTCAACATGCACACGTGTCGTTCGTTTTAGGTAGCAATGCCAAGTATTTTCCACAAGTCTTCCATAATTTGTCCCTCCCGCCGGGGTGGGAGGAGAACCGGATGATTACTCATCTTTCGGCTCTTCCGGCTCAGTACCCTTTATTCATCATGAAGTGGAACTCGAATTTATTGTAGCCGTCCGGTATACCGGCTTGATCCGGATTATCCAATCCCCAGGCGAAATCAAATCCAAGAAGACCGATCATGGGGAAAAGCAACCGCAGGCCAAAACCTACGCCTTTGTACATGTCGGTCAGACTCACTTTCTGCGGATCATCCCATACATTCCCCATATCTCCGAATACCCCCAGGTACAATTGTTGTGGGAGTACCGGAAAACGGATCTCGCTGGACATCGTCAGCGCGGTAATACCGGGTGTGTCGGTGTATCGGTAATTACGGCCCCCAAACGTCTCCTCTTTATACCCTCTGAGCTGTTCACCATAGAAGACGCCGCCGGCCGAGAAAAAGTCGAGATATGAAACGTCGGCCATATCGCCGAATGGTCCCATAAGACCATATTTTGCCTTGAGCCCGAGAACGAATTTCCAGAAAAGCGGAAAGTACCAGTCATAGCCGACCGAACCTTTCCAGTACTGATAATCACCTCCGAGACCCGCGAACTGGGAATTGATTACGAATCGAGAACCGCTGGTCGGGAAATTCGGGACATCGGTATCGTTTCGTTCGAGTGTCAGAGAAAGCTTACTCAGGATACCGTCGTTGAGGACGCGGAAATTTCCAACGGTATCTCTCGAGACACTTTCTTGCTCTTTACTGATGCGATAGTTTGCGTATACCCTGAAGTAATCGTCGGGCCATTTCAGGCGTCGACCGACTCCCAGCTCCGTACCGTAGCTGATGATTTCATCATCAGGTTCATTCCCTTCCCGCTGATACACCAGACGCCGCCAGAATGCCTCAGCCGATCCGGAAATCGGGTTATCGAGAATCCAGGGCTCGGTGAACCCGAGCCGGAAATCCTGACGAAACTTTGAGACCTCGACATTGGCGTCCAGTCGCTGTCCGCGTCCGCGGAAATTGGGAATGCTGATATTGAAATTGCCGCCGAACCTATCGATCTCGGAATACATGACCCCCGCGGAGAACTGTCCGATGTTTTCCTTTTCTTCGGTATTGACCACCAGATCGATCGTGCCGTCCTCGTTGGGACGGAGATCGGGTGTCACATTGCTGAAAAAGTTCAGCGCCATGACCTCACGAATACTTCGTTCCATACCGGATTGACGGTATTTCTGGCCGGGAAAAAGCTGAAGCTCCCGTCGAATAACCTTTTCGTGAGTCTTCTGGTTGCCTTCAATATCGATTTTACGAACAACCGCGGGGCGCCCTTCCTGAATACTGAAAACCACGTCTATGGTGTCGTCACGGTAGCGAAATTCATCCTGAAGCTGCACCCAGAGATAGCCCTCTTCCCGATAGGCATTGGCCAGAAACATCTTTGTGGCCTCGAACGTTTCACGGCTGAAAGGCTTCTCCTCTTTCATCGCAATGTTGCTTTTCAGCTTGTCGGTATCAAGCACCTTGTTACCGGTGAAGTAGAAATCGCCTACATAATAGAGTGGACCTTCGGAAATGTCTATCCGGATAAAGATATCCTTTTTTTCGTCTCCATACCAGACGCTGTCCCGCGCTACCTCTGCGTCAAGGTATCCCTTGTTGTGGTAGTACATCATCAGCGTATCCAGATGACGCTGGAAAAGGTCTTCATCATAGTCGCCGCTGGTATACCACTTGTTTTCTTTTGTTTTCAGTTTTCGTTTCAACCGTCGTTCGGTGAATGCTTCATTACCGGTGAATGTTATCTCTTCTACCCGTACGCGCTCATTTTCATCGATTTTGAACCGCACGATAACATTGCCCGGCGTGGCCGTTTCGACCAGTTCGGTCTCAACCTGCGCCTGAAGGTATCCCTCTTCGGCATAAGCTTCTTTAATTTCCCGGACACTCTTGTACAAGGCGGCGTCTCCGACAACCTGTCCGGCACGAAGAGTGATCTGCTCCTGCAGATCCCGTTCCTTGAGTTTTTTGTTTCCCGAGATCTCAATGGATTCCACGGCTGGGTTTTCAGTGACCTCGAGCATCATCGATACGCCCGAATCCGTTTCCGCGGTAACAAAAAAGGTTGTCTGGTCGAAAAGACCGAGGTGATGCAGGTTTCGTATGGATTCCTGCACGTCAGTCGCCGAAAATTCTTTTCCAGTGCGCAACGGGATACTGTTGCGTATCACCGCTTCGCTGTGTATTTCGGCTCCCTCAATGACCAGTGTATCGAGCACTTTGGCCCGTGATTGAACTGCAAAAAAGGTAAGTAAGAAAATGATGACTATATTTCTGATATAAGAATACATTCCATCTCCGGCTGTGGTGTAGCAGTGTGCCGTCGTGCGCCAGTTTTCCCGCATCGGCTGTTGGGTTAGCTCTTCTGGACGGACGGGTCGCTTTTCTGGTAGAATTAAAATTCGAAAGGCCTTTCGCAAGGGACTCGTTTTTTTTGTTTTTTCGGCAAGGAATTGCCGCGGGCACCGCGTAAAAGTTACCGCCGTGAGAGTGCAATCTTTTTCTGGCTGAAAGCCCACACCCCTAATTTCGTCCGGGATCTCCCATAATTGTATGGAACCGGCGCCGGCCCGGTGTGGCATTTCCTTATCTATATCCGCATATTTCAGAGCTGTTTCCGGCTCAACATACTCGTCGCGAAGCCTGATTCAAAAACGAATCCACACTCTCGTGCGGTCGTATACCAATTACGCCCGGTTTAACCCGACTTTAACCTAAGCTGAGCGATTCTCTCGCGGAAAATCGCATCAACTCCATGGCCGATAAGGGTTTCACCGATCTTGAACATACCATCTATCAGGTATGCCCTGCGATCGGTTCAAACCTTCTCGGCTCATGGACTTGCGCGCTTTCCTCGTTCAGAATCGCTCAACTTAGGTTTAATCAAAAATCCAACACTTTGCGTACGCGGCCAATCGGCAACCTGAGCTGCAGATTCAGCCTGGGATTCGACTCGAACATCCCTTCGTCGACATCTCTATGAAAACCGTAGCTGGCATCGAACGTCAGATACCGCATCGGATAGAATTCCATCCCGATGCTGTGCTCCGGGGTCAACAGGGCATCACTGGGGATCAGCTCACTCCGCCATTTGAGAAACAATCGATCCCGTACAAAGTAACGCCCAAAAGTTATACCGACATTTGCCAGTGCCAGATGGTTGAACTGAGCCCGAATATCATCGGACTGCCTCTCATAAAGGTAGTTAAAATAATTCGACGCAATCGAGGTTTCAAAGCTGATAACATCGAGACCGAGTCGTTTGGCCAGTTTTTTCTCGAAACGTTGAAGAAGATATCGATGCAGATATTGCTCTCCGAGATTTGATACTGCGCCACCCGCTCCCGCCAGGGTGGTGAACCGAAGCCCCGCCGCCTGGTAAAACTGCCGCTCCGATTCACCCGGGATCTCATCGAATTCCGAAGACAGGCGAAAGCGTATGTCTTCAAACCGTCCCCGCTCAGCCAAAGCTCCGGTAGTGGTATCACGCACAAGGAGCGTCAACCGAATACGATCGAACCGGCTGGAATCCGAAAATGCCTCTGCTCCTCCCCAGATGATCGGCATGTTATCGTAACCCCCCCCATCGGTGAGCGGCACCGGGTCGAATTCAACACCGACCTCGAAATTGCGGTCGAAAGTCTTCCCGTAAAAAACCTCACCCTTGAACGATTGCATGGTTCCATGGATGCGGAACGTCTTATCCATGTCCCGGCCTCGGATCTGAACCAGTGTGGCGCCGGGCTCGAGATAGGCCTCGACAAATCTGATCATTCTGCGTCTCAAACCGACATCATAGAAATAGGCGACACGTCGGTTGCCCGGTTTGATGTCCAGTTCCCATTCCACGTAAGGGAACGGGTCGAAATCCCAGGGAATCACTTCTTCCTCAAGAAACGGAAACGTGAATTCGAGATTCCGCAATATCCAGGTGCCGGTAATACGGAAGCGGTCCAGGGGACCGCAAAGAGCAAAAGCCGGGAACGGATCGCGTGGCGCGAATTCCACATCGGCACGAGCGCCTGGTTCCAGAAATCCGACCACATGTATGTCGATGCCGCGTTTTGGCGTTTCCACCAGAAGAATGCCTGCATCCAGAGGCCCCAGACGAAATGGCTCATACCCCTCGGGAATGTCGTGTGTGGAGTATGCCCTTATCGGTCGACCTCGGACTGTGCCGCCAAGTTTTGTGTGAGCTTTGCCCGATTCCTCCACATGCAGATCGAAGTAGAAATTTTCCACCGGATCCGCCATGAAAATCTGTACCGTCAGCGTCCCGTCGGGGACCGATCCCGTCGCCTTCCGGACCGAGAGCCCCTCGGAAGTAATCATCAGATCCGCATGGATTTTCCCAACACCATGTCCCCCCACCGGCCCGTCCATGTGTCGACCGAGACTCGCAAGAAGGTCTCCCGTTATATCGATTTTTGCCTGAAGCGTATCGCTCTCACCGACTTCTTCGGTAATAAAGGCCCAGGGGGCATAGCCTTCAACGTGTATGTCTGAACGAGTTGAGTCTTTTGCCGTGAGATTGTGTATCTGGAGACCGTCCTTCCGGATGTCCATGGTGAGTTTCAGAGAATCGAGTCCGATTTCATTGACGGATGCACGCGGAGATTCGGCTGAAATACGAAGGGGCAGCAGAGAGTCAAGGGAGTGAAATGCGCCCGAGACAGACCCTCGCACGCGGTATTCCTTCGGAGCAATTTCCACCAGAAGTTTCTGAAGTTCAAGATCGACAAATTCACCCGACAAAGCAAACCCGTCGGCGCTGGTGACGGTATCGATCGAGAGAAGCAAATCATTGTCTTTCCGCACCACAAACGGTAAAATCGTAATCTCGGTATCTCTGCTTTTGAGCACAATATCGGTCTGAAGCGGAGAAAAACCTCGTAGGTCGCATTCGCGAAATCGCATTCTGACATGTGAGTTGAGAGCGTCCATGGGACCTTCGAGCCGGGCATGGAGATCGAAAGTTCCGTCGTGCAGCAGTTTACTGCCGTTGAGAAACCATCGGTCCAGTGACGGCATTGCAAGATCCTCGGCATCGATGCGGGCATCCAGGCGTCCCGGCTCGCCGAGTCGCACTCGTGCTGAAGCGTGCAATCCGCGCATCGCGTGGAGAGAATCGATCATGAAGGTTCCCGCTTGATATGATCCTCCCGCGGTTAGAGGAAATTCTTCTCCAGACCACGTGCACCGTGAGTCCACGATTTGCCAGGTGAGCATCGAATCCGGGGTTGTATATGCCACCACCAGATTCATTGCCCCGCGCAGGGGTGCGGAACCGAGCGTTAGTTCGCCCGATGCGGCCATGCTTTGTGTCGTTCCGGTTAAATGGCCTCGCAGTGTCGCACCGTTGAAGACTCCTTTGGTGTCGAATGGAATTTCTTCTGCCAGAGCCTGCAACAGCTCCGGGCCGAGGGCCACGTCGGCGGAGTACATTGGGTTGCTGAAAAGACTGTCCACCGCACCGGACAGAACAAGCCGGGAAGAGGAATGACGGTCGGTGCTGAAGGCAAACCCGGTCGAGGTACTCAGTACCGAAAAACCCGGGTTCCCCAGAGAAACCCCTGAAATAGAGAGGTCTTCTCCAACTATCCCTAATGAGTAATTCAACTCTTCACCCGTGCCGTACACCGAGCCGGTAGCGCGTACAATTCCACTCATTGATTTGACCAAACAGGACGGTTGAAACTCAAAAACGGTGGAAAAAGAATAGACCGGCATTCTGGTTGGGGTCAGAATATCTCCCCCTGCCGAAAGGGAGTATGCATGTGTTTTCACATTAAGAGTGTCGACGCGAATCGTATCTCGAAGCACCCGAAGTTCGGAGGCCAGTTCTACAAAGGGGCGCCCCATACTCGTATATCCGCCTGCTTCCGCCTCGAGTCGAACCCCGTTGCGTTCGGAATCGGAAATCTCCAGAGCTATCCATCCGTTTCCGTCGAAATAAGGACGAATTGATTCATAGTGATCCGGAAGAATCCTTTTGGGATGCAGGTCCGAAACTCGTAAAGACAAACGACGCATTCCATCGGAAGAAAAATCGTATACACCGTTTGCGGACAGACCGGCGCCGGCCCATTCGCCGTGCAGCGAAGCGAGTTGTAACGATGTTCCGGTGAGCATTACTTCGGCTGCAATGTTTTTGACCGGACTCGGGACTCCTTTGAATTCGATTTCGGCCTTCTCGATCAGAATACTACCATTGGACTCAATATCGGTCGTGTCGCGGAAGGAAATCTCGCATACCCCGTCCAGGGTCGCTCGAGTAACGGTAAATGCTTCCGATGAAATCGCATGTCTGATTTTCGCATCCACAAGACGAAGGCTCACCCGGTGCTGCTCCCCTTGACCGGCGATCAGCCCCGAGAGGAAGAAATTCGGCCGAAGTGATCCGAATCGCCCGCGTAACTCAAATTCAAGGCCGCCGGGTGATTCTTTGATATTCCCATCCAGCTCTTCGCCGATTTCCACCTCCCGACCTCCCGGCCCGCTAAGCAGAAAAGCGCCTTTTTGTATAGCGATATGGTCGACGGGAAGCTCTCGGAAGGCAGAGATCAATTCTTTCTGAGACAGTGTCTGCACCTTGTCGGTGTCGGTATGCGAGCCCGGGGCGTTGAGCGAAGTTGCTATCCGTGGATGAAGCAGGACCACCGTACTGATACTTTTCCCGAAGTCACCTTTGGTCTGAATCAGTTTGCGGAGACTGAAGCCGACTCTAATGTCTTTGATATCAAGGGTAAGTGTATGAAGGGGAATTGAGAGACGGACGTTTATGAGGGTTGCGGAAAGAAAACCGAGTTTCACTTTCTCAAGATGGAACTCACCCTCGACCAGCGGACGTATCCGTTGGCCGAGGATTCGTTCGAGATCCCGGTTTCTCTCAATGTATCGGATGCCCTCGTAAAGAGATACAATCAAAACGAGGGCAATGAGAACGGCAAACAGTACCCATTTACGCGGTTTCATCCACCGCCTGAATGGTTGTGAACTTCAGGTCCTCCTTGTCGAAGTCGATTTTGACCGTATCGCCTTCATGGAATCTCTCATTGAGAAACTCTTCGGCCAGGCGGTCTTCGACAAGCCGTTGAATTGATCGACGCAACGGACGGGCTCCGAGAACCGGATCGTACCCTTTGTCGACGATAAAGTCTTTGGCTTTGTCGCTGACCTTGAGGTGAACGTTCCGTTCTTCCAGTCGCTTCTCGACCTCGCGGATCTGGATATCGACAATTTTCGCAATTTCTTTCTTACCGAGAGGATTGAACACGATTGCCTCATCCACACGATTGAGAAATTCGGGGTTGAACAGCCGCTTGAGTTCGTCCATGACCTTGGACTTCATTGCATCATAGGTAGACAGATCAGTCGTTTTTCCGAATCCGACCTTACCGGTGCGCTTCACTTCACGCGTACCGGCGTTTGAGGTCATAATTATAAGAGTGTTCTTGAAGTTCACGTGTCGCCCGTATGCATCGGTTAGAATGCCGTCGTCGAGGATCTGAAGCAGGATGTTGAACACATCCGGATGGGCTTTTTCAATCTCATCGAACAATACCACTGAATACGGCTTCTTACGAATTTTTTCGCTGAGCTGTCCACCCTCTTCATAACCGACATATCCTGGAGGTGCACCGACTAGACGCGATACGGCGAATTTTTCCATGTATTCGGACATGTCGATTCGGACCAGCGCATCTTCGGAATCGAACAGCGACTCGGCGAGAGTCTTTGCCAGCTCCGTTTTCCCCACGCCGGTAGGCCCGAGGAATATGAACGATGCGATCGGGCGACGAATGTTGTGCAGTCCGGCACGCGACCGTCTGATACTCCTGGCAATGGCTTCCAAAGCCGGATCCTGTCCGATAACCCGTCGACGAAGCTCTTCTTCGAGGTTGAGGAGCTTTTTCGATTCTTCTTCTTCCAGTCGGGATAATGGAATGCCTGTCATTGTTGAGATAACTTCAATAATTGTTGCTTCATCCACCAACAGACGTTCTTCCGACTTGGATTTGCGCCAAAGCGCTTTTTTCTCCAGCAAGTCGCCTTTCAGCTTATCTTGCTTGTCGCGCAGTTTTGCGGCGCGTTCGAATTCCTGTTGCTCAACCGACAGTTCCTTTTCCCGGACAACATCGGAAATTTCTTTTTCCATATCACGGATTTCCGGTGGAATTTCCATGCTGGAAAGCCGCTTGCGCGCCCCGGCCTCGTCAATGACATCGATGGCCTTGTCGGGCAGAAAACGGTCGGAAATATATCGCTCGGATAAAGTCACCGCCGACTCAATAGCTCGTTCCGAGTAATTGACAGTATGATGCTCTTCGTAGCGAATACGGAGTCCGCGCAGTATCTGTATTGTCTCCTGCACATTCGGCGGGTCGACCATTATGGTTTGGAATCGACGCGCCAGTGCACCGTCTTTCTCGATGTATTTTCGGTATTCGTCGAGGGTGGTCGCTCCGATACACTGAATCTCCCCGCGTGAAAGCGCGGGTTTGAAAATGTTAGATGCGTCAAGGCTTCCTTCGGAACCGCCTGCGCCGACAATTGTATGCAACTCATCGATGAATATGATAATATTTTCGTTTTTCTGCAGTTCAACCATGAGTGCCTTGAGTCGTTCCTCAAACTGTCCGCGGTATTTCGTCCCGGCAACCATCGAGGCCATATCGAGATTAATCACTCGTTTGTTCTCAAGTACTTGAGGAATCGCCTTTTCGTGAATTTTCTGTGCCAGTCCCTCGACTATGGCCGTCTTACCGATTCCCGGTTCGCCAATGAGCACCGGGTTGTTTTTCTTTCGACGACTGAGAATCTGAACCACGCGTTCAATTTCCTTTTCTCGACCGATCACCGGATCCAATCGCCCTTCGCGGGCCATATTCGTCAGGTCCCGGCCGAAATGGTCGAGAAACGGTGTTTTGCTCTTTTCCTTGGAGGTACCAACACTTTCTCCACCGCGGAGAACACGGCCGATTTCATCTTTCACCTTCTCGTATTCGAGATTTGCCGCGGCCAGTGCGTTTGCCGCCGCCGATTCGGTATCTTTCATCAGGGCAAGAAGCAGATGCTCGGTCCCGATGTATTTATGAGACATCGAGCGTGCTTCGTTTGCCGCGATTTCGAGAACCTTTTTCGCCCGAGGGGTAAAAGGAAGCATCTGCCCGATAGTCATCATGCCTCCGGTGGACGTGATTGCCTTTTCAATGTTCGACGTCAATTGGTCGAGATCAACGCCCATGCTTCTCAGAACCGCAACCGCGACTCCATCACCTTCCTTGATAAGACCCAGGAGAAGATGCTCGGTTCCAACATAGTCATTACCCAGGCGAACCGATTCCTCCCGGGCTATCTGCATAACTTTTTTTACTCGATCGGTAAACATTCCGTTCACAATAGTCTCCCCTGTGTGTGGCTTTTACACCTGTACACCAACCACAAATTGACGCATAATCTCCGCACGTTTAATTCCAACCCGATCCACCTCCATAGTTTTACCCTCACGGAGCTGAATGTGCGCAGGCATGCATAGAATCATCGTTTTATTTAGTTCATTTGTTGAAAACGTATCTAAAATGCCACATTCCTTGCCGGTGCGCAATGCCGACGTCAGATTGAGCATTTCTCCCAAATTGAGCGTTACCGCATACCGAAGCATCCCGTATGCGCGAAAAACTTTGTCGGAAAGCTCGGCTCGAGCCTCGGTGAGGACTCTTTCCCGCGCCGTTCTTTCAAACTGAATCACTTTGTCTATAACCGCTATCATGTTTTCCAGCACGTCTCTCTCACCAACCCCCATGGTGGTCTGATTTGAAAGCTGAAAAAAATTGCCCATGACCTCCGAATGCTCCCCGAACGAACCCCGTGTTGAAACTCCCATCTGGCTCGCTCCCTGAAGGACCTGGTCGATTGTTTTGGTCAGAACCAACCCGGGAAGGTGCAGGAGAAATGAAACTCTCATTCCCGTTCCGGCGTTGGTCGGACAGCATGTGAGGAAACCTCTTTGCTCCTCATATGCGTAGTTCAACTTTTTACCCAGTTCGGTATCAAGCTCGTCTATTGTCTTCCATATAGATTTCGGCTGATACCCCGCGTCCATTACCTGAATTCTGAGATGGTCCTCTTCATTAACGAGTACGCAGGTCTTATATTGCACATCGGACAGGACTCCGCGGTCACCGTCGATTCGAAGCATGTCGGGACTGACTGCACGCTTTTCAGCGAGAAGCTGCTGATCCAGTTTTTCCAGCGATGCAAAATTGATGCACTCGTATCCATTGAAATAAGGCAAAGATCGTACCGAATCCGTTACTTCGGCAAAAAGTTTCTGTTTTTCCAGAAGCGATGCCCGTGACGGAAACTGGTGATCCGCCAGGTTGCGCGCCAGCCGAATACGGGTTGATATTACAACGTCGGTATCCCGTCCGTTATTTGAGAACCATGCAGGAAGAGTATACAACTCGGTGGTAGATATCATTTCTCGGTCTTCCCCTCACCGCACGGCTCAATCGCTCCCAGGTCCTGTATTCGATCTCGAAGAGTGGCAGCCAACTCGAAGTCCTCGTTTTGCACGGCCCGGTCCAGCTCCATGCGCAAACGTGCCACATCACCCGGAAGAGCCGATATTCGTTTGCCGGCCCCATATCTCTTGCCGCGGTGAAGGCGGGATCCGTGGGCCTGCATGAGGTACTCGTTTACGTCTTCGCTGAACGAATGGTAGCACTCAACACATCCCAGACGTCCCTTTTCCCGAAATTCGGAAAAACTCATACGACATCGAGGACAGTTGATATCCTTCTCAAATTCGGTATTCTCCTGCGGGCGTCCCGTTACTTCGATGTTGATACCTTTTTTCCGCGCGCAATCCTCGCAGATGTGCCACACCGAAGTTTCGGAATGGACAATTTGTGTCAAATGGACGCTGGCCGGTTGTTTTCCGCATTCTTCACACATCTTCTGGTTCATGCCGGCTCCTCTCGACTGCTGGTTTTCTCCAGGATTCTTCCATCTACAAGGTGAAGCACTCGATGCATGTTCTCGGCCAGCGCCATGTTGTGGGTGGCCAGGAATATCGTCTGATTAAGCTGTTCGTTCGTTTTATGCAGTAGTTCCATCATTGTCTTACCATTGCGTACATCCAGATTTCCCGTGGGTTCGTCCGCGAGCACGATTGCGGGTTCATTGAACAATGCTCGGGCAAGAGCTACTCTCTGTCGCTCGCCGCCGGAAAGTTCCGAGGGATAATGGCGGGCACGTTTGGAAAGGCCCATAATCGCCAGAAGTTCGTTGGCTCGACCTAATCCCTGTTTTCGGGATTTCCCTTTGATCATCCCCGGAATCAGAACATTTTCCAAGGCCGTGAAATCGGGTAGCAAGTGATGGAACTGGAACATAAAACCTATGTAATCTCTCCGAAATTTTGCCATTTTATCCAGGGAAAAGCCACTCAGTTCTTTACCGTCCACGATAAGCGAACCCGAGGTCGCCTTGTCCAAGCCGCCCATAATCTGCAGAAGAGTGGTTTTTCCTACACCGGATACACCGAGCAAAGCGATCATTTCACCTTTTTTGATGCTGAGCGAGACACCGCTCAGGACCTCTACGCCTCCGTCCTCGCCCGCAAACGTTTTTCGTACATCGGAGACTCTTACCATTTCCATTTCAGTACTCTTACCGTTTCGATTGTTGGGGTTTCAGATAGTCGGGTACTCATATCCTACTCGTATCGTATCGATTCGGCAGGAAGTACGCGCGAAGCTCTCCATGCAGGATAGCTTGCAGCGATGAGGCAGATAATATTTGCGGCAATATAGACCGCCAGGGCATCCATCGGACGCACGAGCACGGGAAGTTCATTAATAAAATAAATGTCCCCTGGGAGAGGAATCAATTTCCAGTGGTATTGTGCGAGGCATATCGCCACTCCTCCAACCGCACCGAGAGTCGATCCGAGAAAACCGATGATCGCTCCGTTCAAAAGGAAAATCTTCATAATTGAGCGTCGTGTCGCTCCCATACCCATGAGAATGCCGATTTCACGGCGTTTTTCCAGTATCATCATTATGAGCGAAGAAATAATATTGAAGGCGGCGACAAGGATAATCAGGGAAATCACTATGAAGATTACCAGTTTCTCCAGTTTCATCCACTGAAAAAGTGACTTATTCTCGGCCTTCCAGTCACTTGCCCGATACGGATACCCGCCCAATTTCTCTCGCGCCTTCAGGGCCGTCTGGTCCGCCTTGAAGAGATCATGTGTCCTGAGACGCAGTCCGTGCGCCCCGGAAACGCCAAACAGGTCGGCCGCGGATTCGAGCGATACGAAAACCAGGTTCAGGTCGTATTCATACATGCCCGTTTCGAATATGCCCTTGATCACATACCGGCCGGTGCGTGGAACCGGATCGACTTGCCCCTCTTGCGGCGTGAGGCTGATCAGTACGACCTCCGAACCCTGCCGAACACCAAGTTTATCAGCCAACCCAAGCCCCAGAAGTACCCCGGGGAGCTTGCGCTCACGTTTGGAGACCGCGGAATCGAGATTGAACGTACCGTACTTTATCGTTTGCGGCAGGTCTGTAACTTCCGCTTCGAGATCGGTGTCAATGCCGAAAGCCAGCACCCCTTCGGCCACTTCGTCGTGCTCAATTCCGGCCTTGCCCTCGATATAAGGTGAAGCCGCGATTATCTCGGGAAGCTCGAGAACTTGTTCACGCACTTCCCTGTATTCCGGCATATCCCTTCCGTGATACTTCAGAATACGGGCATGAGCTTGTGTACCGATAATCCGGTCTCGCACCTCTTTTTCAAAACCGTTGGCAATCGAAAGTGCAATGATGAGTACCGCGGTCCCAAGAAGCACCCCGGCGGCGGTTATGTACGTGATTAGAGAGATAAAGCCGATCTTGCGTTTGCCGCGAAGATAGCGAAGAGCGATGAACCATTCCATATACAAGCAACTCTTTCATTCGACGTTGACCCTACCTAGCCCAGGTTTCGCAATCGACTCACGGCATTCCGCGTAAGCGGCGCGCGATTCGTTGTAGAAAAATGCTCAAGGTATCTCCCCGGATACCCCTGCGCTTTACCCAACGGATTTGAAAACCGGAAAAAGAAATCCGTGTTTTCAATGGAATCATTCGGGACGAAGAAGCGGGAACAAGACCACATCCCTAAGTGTATGTGCATCGGTCAGAAGCGCGACCATCCGGTCGATTCCCATGCCCCAACCGGATATCGGCGGCATGCCGTATTCCATGCATCGAAGAAAATCCGTATCGATTTCCATCGCTTCCGCATCACCCCGGGCCCGGGCAAGCGCCTGCTGCTCGAAACGCTGCGTCTGATCTATCGGATCGACAAGCTCGGAGTAGGCATTCACTACTTCCCACCCATTGATAACCAACTGGAACCGATCGACCACCGTCTCGTCTTCATCATTACGTCTGGCCAGGGGTGATAGGTCAATCGGATGATGAGTAATGAACACCGGGTCTATGAGCGAGGGCCGTGAAACTTTCTTGTAGAGAAGGTCGATCAAAGTACCGCGTCCCGCCTTTTTTACATCGAGATCCTCGTCGAAACGCAGACCTTTTTTTGTGATTTCCGCCAAAAGATCATCTTTGGTCGGGAATTGATTGATATCGATTCCGCAATCGCGAAGCAGCAGGTCCCGAAAGGAAATCCGCGGCCATTCTCCATGAAGAGAAATGGTCTTTTCCCCATAAGTGAGTGTCTCGGAGCCTTTGACTGTTTTCACCAGATTCTTCACCAGCTTTTCGGTAAAGTGCATATTATCGATGTAGTTCCAGTAAGCGCAGTAGTACTCAAGCAATGTGAAATCCGGCAAATGAGACGCATCGACTCCCTCGTTACGAAACGATCTGGCAAACTCGAAAACTTTCTCGAAACCCCCGGCGATAGCCCTTTTTAGATATGTTTCCGGAGCAATCCGGAGGTATACGTCAATATCGAGAGCATTATTATGGGTAACAAACGGCCTGGCCAGTGCACCACCGGCTTTGTTCGTAAGAACGGGAGTGTCGATTTCAGTGAAACCGTTGTCGTTGAGATAATCCCGGATAGTTCGGATGATTCTTGTGCGTTCGCGAAATCGATTCATTACTTCCGGTGACGTGATCAGATCAAGATATCGACGGCGAAGTCTGAGTTCGGGATCGGTCATACCGTGGAACTTTTCGGGGAGCGGACGAAGCGATTTACTCAGAAACGTCCAGCTTGAGACATCGATCGTTTTTTCCCCGGTCTTTGTCGTTATGATTTCACCTTCCAGCCCAACAAAATCACCGATATCAACAGTTTTTTTGAACTGAGCGAATCGATTTTCCAGTTTGTTCTTCTGGAGAGCAAACTGAAGCTTTCCCGATTCATCGTAGATATGTCCGAATGCCAGTTTGCCGAACCAGCGCATGGCCACAACCCGACCGGCGGTTTTCACACCGGCAGTGCCTTCGTTCAGCTCCAGTGCCGTCGCGAGCGTATATTCTTTGTCGAATCGGTCGCGATAGGGATGTTCGCCTGCTTCCCTGATGGTTTCGATCTTATTCAGACGAACCTGCATCTGCTCGTTTATGTCTTCGGCCGGCTTCTCGGATTGATTCGTGTATTCGGTCATCGATTGTTCCCGGTTCCTGATTTTTAGAATTCACAGCCTCTCAAAATACTTCATCACAAGCCGCTCTTGCCAAAGAATCCGCTGTGCGGCCCAAACTCCACGGTACCGAGTACTACTGAGAAACTCACGTTCCCTGCTCGTGCAACAGCTTACGCAGAATGCCGTGAGTTGATTGCGAAACTTGGGTTAACCACGGGAGACCGCAGGAGTTCTCGGACACCGGCCTACTGGAGGGCGCCGAATCGAAAGCCCGCTGGTTTCGGACCGATAGTACGAGTAGAATGATAAAATAATGTAATCTGAGTTGAGCGATTCATTCGCGGAAAATCGCATCAGAATCGCTCAACTCAGGTGTAATAAACACAAAAGCCCCTCGACTCGATGAGCCGAAGGACTTTAGTGGCACGCCCTGAGGGATTCGAACCCCCAACCCTCTGGTCCGAAGCCAGATGCTCTATCCGTTGAGCTAAGGACGCACAGTGACCTGAAAATACCTGAAGGCCGCAGAAACTGCAAGTTATTTCTTTTTGCATCCGAATGGTTTGATCCCGATCGAGAACGAAACGGTATCCGAACTCTCCGCGGAATCTACAGATTGATTGCCTCCCATTTCTTACGTATTCGATTTGAAAAAGCAGGTTTCGATGTATATTATTTACTGTGTCGTTTTTCCGCGCCTCCTGGTCCCAATCGATCGGACATCACGTTCCCGTCCTGGAATGCACCCACACAGCTAGCCCAGGTTTCGCAGTCAAGATCGTGCAACAGCTTACGCAGAGTGCCGTGAGTCGATTGCGAAACCTGGGCTAGAAAGATGTCTCACGAAACCTGCCCTATTCGGTGAAATGTCGGTCTGAATCGTGGCACTGCGATGCGGTATCGAGGGAATACGCTGGAGTAATGGCCGAAGACAATGAAACGGCATATGGAAAAAACCTACGACATAGCAGTTCTCGGGGCCGGTCCGGCCGGTCTGCGAGCGGCCGGTACGGCATTGGAATCAGGTGATGGAATATCAGTCATCCTCCTGGATCAGCGCAAACCGTGGGAAGCGCCGATCGCCTGTGCCGAAGGTGTCTTTGAAAACGAATTCCGGGCGGTGATCAGTCCCGATGATAAGTGGATCCGCTTTGTGGTTGGGCATGCCGCGTACTATTCACCCGACGGTACGGTTATCGAGTATACCTCTCTGGATAATAGGGGCTGCATCATAGATCGTGCCGAAATGCAGCGGGATCTTGCAAACCGGTGCGAGATCCTGGGAGCCGAGGTGAAGTTTGGAGAGCGGGTCGAAGCGGTCGGGGAGCCGGATGGGGCGGGCGTGCGAACGGTCTATCTACGTGGCGGAACCGGTATCAGGGCAAAGGTCGTAATCGACGGCTCGGGGCCGTTATCCCGGTTCGGCAAAGCAGAAGGTATCAGTTGGAAACCGACGGATCTCGAACCCGCGTTTTTCGCCGTTATTGATAATGTTTCGGTTCGTACGGACCGAATTGAGATCTTTCTTGGGAATGAGATCGCCCCGGGAGGGTACGGCTGGTCGTTCCCGCGATCGCCTACGTGTGCAAATGTCGGGGTGACTATCTCAAGCAAGGTAAAAGGCGCCAACAACATTCGCCAACTGCTTTCCCGGATTGTTCAAAGGCACTATCCCCACGGCAGGGTAACGGCGCGATTTGCCGGCGCGATTCCCTGTAGCGCGGGAAGACAACGGATCGCAGTCCCGGGTTTTTTGAAGGCCGGCGATGCCGCATCGACGGTAAACCCTATCTCGCGTGCGGGAATTACGGAGGCTATGCTTTCGGGGAATTTGGCCGGAAAGTATGCTGTCGAGATGCTGGGTGCGCAAAGCCGGCGAGCGCTTGGGAAAATTGCGCGTGAGTACGAAAAAACATGGCATGAAAAAATGGGGCGAAAACACGCAAAACTCGCAAAAGTTAAAAGCTCCCTTCTCAGGATACCCGATCGCGATTACAATGCCGGGGCACACGCACTCATCGATGTTCCACATGATCGGCTCACGATGTCCAAAATGTTCACCGTGAGCCTGGGACGGTTTCCCCGTCTGGTATGGGCACTTCGTCACCTGATGTGATCAAGTGGCCTCGTCGGCAAGTCTTTCGTAGAACTTTACATAATCGTATTTGTTGGCGTCGTCTTCGGGAAGACGCATGATTTCAAGAGCATCCTGTGGATGCAAATTCAGATATCCCGAAATCATGTACGGTATTGAGTACCCCCAGTGCATTTGGTTACGTAACGGTATTATCTCTTCGCCGATAACTTTCAGCAGAGGCACCAGATTGTATTTCGGATTTTTCAGAAAGGCGACCAGAAGCTCCAGAGGGCAATTCCCCGCCGCGCGTCCGAACCCATATAATGTGCCGTCGAGATAGTTTACTTCCTTGATTATAGCCTCGATCGTGTTGGCATAAGCAAGCTGTTGCTGATTGTGGCAGTGAATGCCCACTTCTTTTGTCTTCAGGTATTTGCGGAATTTGTGCACGAGATAGTGAATGTCTTCACTGTAAAGCGCTCCGAAACTATCGACAATGTAGCAGGCGACTATGCGGGTTTCTTCTTCAATTTGCTGAAGCGCTTCTTCAAGCTCTCGTTCGAAAACGTGCGATATCGCCATGACATTTATTGTCGCCTGGTATCCTTTGTCGACTGCGTTGTTGACAAGCGCAATGGCCTTGTCGACATCCTTCACATAAGTCGCCACACGTATGATATCCACAACACTGTCTTCTTTGGGAATAACGTCTTCGGCCGTGGCCTTGTGAGCGTCCTGCATGACCGCCAGTTTAGTAGAAGTTTCAATTCCGTCGGTCGCCTTCAGCAGCATTTCTTCATCGCAAAAACGCCATGCACCGTAATCATCGGGGGAGAACATCTGTTTGCTGTTGCGATATCCCAGTTCAATGATATCCGCTCCGGATTCGCACACTGCCCGGTACACCTTGCGCACCGTTTCGAGTTCAAACCGGGAATCGTTCATCAGACCACCGTCCCGGATGGTGCAATCGCACACCTTGATTTCAGGGCGATACATAGTCGGTTACTCCTTGTTTTCTAAAACGGTAACTGCTGTTCACGTTCGTGAGCCCGGAGGCGTATTCGAGGATCGATCTCGTTGGCCGTTAGGGAAGCCGCGATGTTCACCGCGGGAATGTCAATATATATGATTGACCCCCGACCGGGAAAGTTTTCTCGCGCGGCAGATTGCTTTCCGCATGGATTCGTTTTCGGGAACACCACAGTACCCGCTTCAAATACGAAAATTTTGTTTCAATTGAAAGCCCCCGCTCGTGGTTATATAATCAGAACAATGAACACTGCGATTATACACGAATGGCTGGTGACCGAAGCGGGTGCGGAAAGCGTTCTTCAGTCGATATTCCGTCTCTTTCCCGGTGATATTCATGCGCTGTTCCATAACCCCGATGGACTGCGGAACACGCAATGGCGGGATATCCCCGTGACCACCTCAATGCTTCAGAGGATTCCCGGCGGTCGGCGCCATCATAGATTATTCCTGCCTCTGTATCCCATGGCGATCGAGCAATTCGATCTTCGTGAGTACAATCTGGTTCTCTCGTCTTCGTATGCGGTGGCCAAAGGGGTACTCACTTCCTCAGATCAGCTTCATATCTGCTATTGCCACTCACCAATTCGCTATATCTGGGATCTGACATTTCAGTACCTGGAGACAACCGGTTTTTCAAAAGGTCTGCGAGGTTTCGCGGTTCGGGCCGTACTGCATTACCTCCGTCTCTGGGATGCCGTTTCGGCTCAACGGGTGAATAAATTTGTAGCAAACTCTCACTACATCGCGCACCGAATCGAGAAATGCTACAAAAGAAAGGCCACCGTGATCTATCCCCCCGTCGATGTCGACCGGTTTCATGTCGAAGATCGACGTGATAGGTACTTTGTCACGGTTTCTCGTCTTGTTCCATATAAACGAGTGGATCTCGCGGTTCAGGCATTCAATGAACTCGGCCTGAAACTTCTGGTTCTTGGTGACGGTCCGGAAATGAATCGCCTGAAAAAGATCGCAAAGAAAAACATCACGCTCCTTGGCCATGTTTCGGGCAAGGAGATCGAGACGTATCTGAGCAAGGCAAGGGCATTCGTCTTTTGCGCCGAAGAGGATTTTGGGATTGTGAATGTCGAAGCTCAGGCCTGCGGTATTCCGGTGATTGCCTACGGTAAGGGGGGAGCCCTGGAAACAGTCGTTGAGAATCATACCGGCCTGTTTTTCTACAAACAGACCATACCGTCTCTGGTTGATGTGGTAAAACAGTTTCTTTCCAGGGAAAACACATTCGATCCTCTGGAAATCAGAAAGAACGCAGAGCGCTTTCCCCGTTCGAGGTTCGAGAGTGAATTCCGTGCATTAGTGGAGGAGGAATGGAATAAATTTCCTTATAAAAGGTAGGATCGCCGGGCGCCAAAAGGTCAAAAGCAAGTTTTTCAAGCATACAGGCTATCGGGCAATCTAGCCCAGGTTTCGCAATCGACTCACGGCATTCAGCGTAAGCCGGCGCGCGATTCGTTGTAGAAAAATGCTCAAGGTATCTCCCCGGATACCCCTGCGCTTTTTCTAAGTCAATCTCGCACAACATCTTACGCATACTGCTCTACCCCTCGACTTCGCTCGGGGCATCGCCTCGACTCCGCTCGGCACGGCGGTTCTCGACTGCGAAACCTGGGCTAGGCTCAACCGTACCGGTGTCCACCGAAAGTTCGACTTTTCGTATAGCCGCCGTTTTCCGCGTATCCTCAACCGGGTTGGAATCTCCCAGGCAAGAATTCAGCAGGAAAACCAGCGTCGATGCGAATAGTGCGAGGCCAATCGATATTGAAATCTTCATAGAGCATTTCCTGTTTCAGTCTTCCCCGTTCACCGGCAAGCTACCTTCTCCAGTTCATTCTTCCGGAATCACCTGCTCTTCCGCGGCTGCAAAATCGATTGTCATCGATGTGCGACAGACCTGCAATCGACGATATGAAACCCCGGCCTGATCAAACATTCGTTTAGAGGCACGTACCGCATCAGTTTCGGCGTATTTGTCGGAGAGGTAAACTACCTGACCGATACCCGACTGAATGATCACCTTCGCGCACTCATTGCAGGGAAACAGTGCCACATAAATCGTGCCGCCGGCAAGATCCCTGGTGATGCTGTTCAAGACGGCGTTGAGTTCGGCATGACACACATACGGATATTTCGTGTCGAGAAATGCACCTTCGCGCGACCACGGCAATTCGTCGTCGGAGCATCCGATTGGAAAGCCGTTATATCCGACACCGACGATTTTATTTTTAGCGCTTACAATGCAGGCGCCAACTTGCGTATTTGGGTCTTTGCTGCGATGTGCCGACAGCAGGGCGATTCCCATGAAATATTCGTCCCATGAAAGGTAGTTTCTTCTTTTTTTCGCTACGGAGCGCGTCATGCCACTCGGGTCCTTCCTACCGAAGCCGGAATAAGTTGCGGTCCGGTTACCATGTTCGACATTACAGCTAGCCCAGGTTTCGCAGTCAAGATCGTGCAACAGCTTACGCGGAATGCCGTGAGTCGGCTGCGAAACCTGGGCTAGGGAATGTCCTGGTCAAGCATCTCTATTCTAGGTACATGTCTCCCGCCCTCAAATGGCGTTTCCAGCCAGATATCGAGCATTTGAGTCGCCAGCTCCCTGGACGTGGTTCGTCCTCCCAGAACAAGGACATTGGCGTTGTTGTGAGCACGCGACAGTTTTGCCATTTCGGCCGACGTGCACAGGGCGGCACGCACACCCCGGACGCGGTTGGCTGCTATCGAGGCGCCAATGCCGGCTCCGCACACGGCGATCCCTCGCTCGTTTTCGCCGTTGGCAACCGAATGGGCCACCCGACCGGCATAGAGGGGGTAATCGGTAGGTTTTGTCGTTTCCGCACCGACATCTTTTACCTCAAAACCACGTTTCTTCAGCTCTTCCTTTATGAATTCTTTCATTTCAAAACCGGCATGGTCACTGCCGATCACAATTTCTTCTGCTTCCCGGGCCACGTTTTCTCCTATCTCCCAGCCGCATGAACCAGCGAGTATATGTAACCCATTCTGAGATTTTCATTGGTTCACGCGTCAAATAATATGCCGAAAAAAGTGGTTCTTTCAGGGCATGAATGGCATATAAAATACATAATAGAAAAGAGACTGAATTTATTCACTCCGAAACTTGGATTAATTCAATGCTTTTTTCTTCCTCTCCCGGCTCCCCTCCTGCTCCATTTTTCCAGAGATTGCGCGTCGGCGATGTCCTGCGGTCTTCCGGTTGCTCGCTTGTTCGTGATCAGGTCGTCTATCGATATGATGCTTATCTCAACTCCATCCAATTCGATGACTTGCCGTCTCGCGTAGCTCTCTTTAACCCAAGTTTCGCAACCAACTCACGGCATTATGCGTAAGCCGGCGCGCGATTCGTTGTAGAAAAATGCTCA
>CAYFVL010000009.1:0-39109 GCA_964346405.1 uncultured Fibrobacterota bacterium | reverse complement strand
GCCCCTTAACGTTTCTGGGTCAATGTCGATCCGAACCAAAGCGCATCCCACCCCCAAACATCTCCGTGATCTCTGTGCGCTCCGTGGTTTCTCTTCAACAACGTCAAAAAAAACAGCCCCTTAACGTTTCTTGGCAATGTCGATCCGAACCATATCCCATCCCACCCCTAAAACATCTCCGTGATCTCTGTGCGCTCCGTGGTTTCTCTTCAACTACCACCGCCATCCGCCACCCCCACCGCTCTCTGTTTATGTTGCATTTCCCCGGCACACATGAGTATACTCAATGATGACCTCGTCATGTAATTCCTTGTCGGATCGCGTATTACGGATCCACGGTGACCCAGTGGAAGAGGAGTGGTGATCGTATGTACATTCGCTGTTGGGGCTCGCGGGGCTCCATTGCCGTGAGCGGAAAAGAGTACATCAAGTACGGTGGTGAGACTACCTGCATGGAGGTTCGTTCCGACGACGGCCGCATTGTTGTTATCGATGCCGGTACCGGGGCGCGCAAGCTGGGGCTGAAACTGGCAAAAGAGAAGGTTACGTCCTTCAATATGCTGTTCACGCATGCTCACCTGGATCATCTGATGGGGTTCCCGTTTTTCGTTCCCCTGTATCAGAGAGGGGTACGAATTACCATTCGGGGATACCCTTTCAACCGCGAATCGTATCGGGATATTCTTTCCGGGCTCATGAGTGAACCGTTTTTCCCGGTGCTCCTGACGGACAATTTTGTTCGCGCCAGACTGCGGTTCCGTAATATCCTCGATAAGCCGTTTCGCATAGGCTCCCTGAAGATAACCCCGATCTTTCTCAGTCATCCACGGAATGGGGGATTGGGATACAAGTTCGAGGAAAAAGGCAAGACGTTTGTGTTTCTGACCGACAATGAGCTTGGGTTTACCCATAATGGCGGTTTGTCGTTTGACGACTACGTGGAGTTCTGCCGCGGTGCCGATCTTCTCATTCATGACGCGGAGTACGATCCCAAAGATTACAAAAACAATCGGAGTTGGGGGCACTCGCTTTTTACCGATGCCGTGAAGCTGGGGCTGGCCTCGGAAGTGAAGCAGCTCGGACTGTTTCATCTGAATCAGAACCGAACTGATGTCGCTATGGATCGAATGGTTCAGAAATCAAAGAATTTGGTGGGTAAGAAAAATTCGAAAATGAAGGTTTTCGCGGTGGGGGAGGGATTTGAGGCCACGCTTCATGCATGACCTCTTGAGACATAGAAATGAACTGTTCAGCGCTTACTGGAGTACCAATGTCCTGCTACGAGCCGACACAGAACTTGACCGTTTGGCGATAGTAAACACGCCACTATTTGCCGAGTTCTCAGGGACTGAGTATTGCCACACTTTCAGTGCACACCGGTCGCTGACAGTAGAGAATGAGTCGAAAACATCACCTACCGTCTCCGTAATGACCCAGATCCAATGATGGTCGATGAAGAAATCGTTGGAACTGTGGGTGTTCTGTATGACAGATTCGGATACACCCAAATCCGGAGAGAAGGCAATACTAGCCTGGTCCAGTGAAACCTCGTCATTTCTCACGCAAATTTGGAGGTGCATGGTGTCGCCAACGAAAAAGGTATCGCCGGTCTCGGGGGCGAGGAATTCAAAATCCGGCAACGTTTCGGAGGGATCGCAATTCCACCACTGTGATTCAACTGAAACAGTAAGCTCCTGAACTCCCTTTATGGACGGATCACCTGAGGCGGTCGCCACAATCGTAGCGGTTATCAGAGAGCCACCTTCCTCTTCGGAAGGGGTCCAATGAACAGACCCACCAGCCTCGTTGATCGTCATCCCGGTCGGGGCTTCCCCGAGGCTCCAGGTGACCGCGATATCCGATTCCTCCAAAGCCGGCTGGTACTCATAGGGGATGAAGGCCCTTGCCAATGCGGGAGGAGTTGTTGAAAAAGAGAGTGTCGCCTCCGAGGGGGCGCTTTGGTTCTGGGGAGAAGAGACGGTAATCAGGGATTGTTCCCGAGCGCCGTTAGAGTTGACTGAGTCCCTGGTGCAATATGTATGCAGCAGCAGTGCAAGGATTGTCGGCAGCACAACCAGTTTCCTCGAAATAACCAAGCATACAGTTCTCAAGAGTACCATGTCTGTACTAACTCCTAGCGTTTTCCTGTTTTGTCCACGTTGTTTACCTTTGTGCCGGCATTATCTATCTGGATGCCTTTTGCCGATATGCTGGAACCGGAATTGGTTTTTCTTCCGAGCAGATCCCGCCACACGTTCAGCTCGTGTGCTTTTCCCCTCCGGTTGCGGTGAACAGTCGGGGCATATTTGTCAACGTCAACATTACGGGGGCCGCTGATATGAACGGCAAATTGCTGAACCGTTATGCTTGGATAGGTGGGCAACCTGGTCCATTCGTTGGTTTTCCAGTTGACCAGCCAGTCGCCGTACACACCGATTGAGGGATGGTCTTTTTTCCTGGAACAGACAAGGTAGGATGAGTCGTTGGTCCAATTCCACCAGTCGAACGTCGTCTCATCATGTTTACCCAGGCGCAGATTCTTTCCTTCATAATCTGTGGGGCACCAGTTGATACTTATGGCATGTTGGGTAATGAAATCTTTCGGATCACCGGAAAACTTCTCTATGGGCATCAAGCAGGGACCTTTGTGATTGTCCGGCATGCAGTCCTGATACCCATGACCAAAATTTCCAGCCAGCATTGTTCCGGTCATGTCAACGGTGAAATTGCATTGTGCGGGATACAACTCGCTGAATGGAAACCTATCGTCGTCGGTAGCGGCGCCACCATTCGGAATTTTGTAGAAATATCCTCTGTCGTAGGCATCATCCTCATGACGCTCTTGTACACATGCATAGTCCTTTCCCGCCGCAAACCAGGTTGAACTTCTACTGCTTCCATTCGGCTTACCGGAAAGGACAAGAGTTCCATCTCCATCCCCGTCGGTACGGATGGGCGTACCAGTGGAGACATCATATGTTTGGGAAAAAACTTTCCTTTCGCTGCCGAGCATGATAAGGACTTTGATTGTGTTCTCGTCGCCTCGTCCTCTCCACAGGCATGCTGTTTTTGTTATCACGTGAACCATTGTCCTTCCGCTTCCGCTTGTATCAATGAGATAAACGGAATTTCCGTTATCGCCGCCTCTGTACATTATCCATTTGCCGTTTGGGGTCAGTTGAATAGTGGAGATCGGCGCAGAGGTCCCAACTTCCGGAATTAATCTTCGTTTGTTTATCAGGTAATCATTGTCGTATTCCTCGAGATTTATATCAATCTTTTCTATACCACCCGTTGGTATGAACATAGTACCCTTTACCCGCAGGTTTTCAGGTCGCACAATCGTTGCTTCTGTTTTCACATTGGGAGGGCAGGATGTGCTTCCACAGGCGTATGGATCATTGACCCCAGAATCCACCAGGATTTCTTGCATTTCACATGGCTCTTTCACAAACTCCGCAAAAACGCCTCCTCCAGGCATACCACCAACAAGAACCAGACTCAGCCAACAGGCAATGCGTTTCATACCGTGTCCCCTTCTCTATGAACTATCAAAGCCGGAAAATACTCAGTTAAAAGGTTTCGATAAAATGCTGAATTCTGAAGATATGCATCCGTTCGACGACCGCAAGACGTGAATTCTTGCTGTCCGGCCTGCCGACACAGTCTCTTAATATAAAAAGATTCGGGCGCCGACGCCGAAAAATGTGCCTGATTGCGAAAACTACGCCCGTGGTAGGGTTTGAGCAGGAATAAACCCAGTTTGGAAACAGATACCATGCCGGTAGTGGCAGCCATCGCGGTGTCCTGCCGGGAAGGATTAAAACTATAATAGTTCCCGAAGGATATCTGCTTCCGCGAGACCTCGGGAGAAGCTGAATCGTTACGATGACGGCTCAGGGCGCCGTATTCGGTCGGCTTTTTCTCACTAAACTACAGGCCGTGTATTCTTCGCTCTACGAGAACTCTGCCGTTGGGAAGCTTTCTGCGTAGAAGAACGGCGCCATTGCTCGGGTTCAGTTCTGATTGCGGTATTTTGCGACCCCGCAGATCGAATCTATCGGCCGGAATCCCGGAAAAAGACTCTTGAACAATCCTTCTGTGTCCGGTGTATTTAACCTCGACCTTTTCCGCAACAAATCTGATATCCCCCCACGGTTCGGCTGGAACGTGATCATAGTCCTCATTAGCTATGTCGCTGTTGTACTTCCTGACTTTCTTGAACGGTCCGGATGCATTTCTCCACCGCAGAGGATCATAACTGCTTTCTTGTGTCGGGTAATCCACGTCGTTGTAGCCGAAGCAGAAAGCGGTTCTCCCAAATCGATCCGAGTCCGGCAGGGGAAAAGATATTCCTCCGTTGTTGCCGATCTGGTTGTAGGGAAGAAACCATTCCTGGGCGCGCCGCTGCTGATCGAGTATCACGATGTCGCGAGTTACCCCGAATCTTGATTTCAGTTCGGAAGAGCTTATGTTGCGCTCGTAGACCATTTTCGGCTGAGAGCCGGTGTCTACTACAGAATTCCTGGAAAGGACGTCCGGGGCATGATCACTACCGAACGCCTGCTGGTACTGGACCATGTCGACGGGAATCCGTCCGCTGTTCAGGTTTGGGAATATGTTCGATGAACTCTGATGAGTTGTGGTAGAATACCGGTCGATACAGAAATCCACGGCATCGTACATCCACCGCTCACCCCATCCGGAGTTGCTGGTGTCTTGATAGCGATCGTCGGTTACCACAAAACAGAGATACAGACCGTAATCACCATATGCGGCGAATGCTTCCATACGAGAAATATTGCTGCTTGATTTCTGTCGGAAGTGAAATGCGTTGCCTTCATATTCTTTCATCAGAACAGCGCGATCAAAAGCCGAATCGCTCCATGCCGACCAGAACGGACTCAGAACTCCGTCGTTGGATTTATAGCTCTGTTCCATCGCCGAAGAAAGCCTGTATGCATCCAGAATCAGATATTCGGTGAGATTGTCCGTCGGGTAGTGTCCGACAGTCCACTCGCAACAACAAGATCCGGTGAAATAGTCTGTACACTTCTCTATGCATTCACAATATTCCGATGCGAATGCCGGTATTCTCAATCCGAAAACGAGAAGATTGAGGAGAACTACAATTGTGGGAAGACGTTTTCTCATATAATTTGCTCACGTGTAATGCGGGCCGCTTTATGATCAGCATTCTAAATGTTGTAGTACGGCCGCGGTATTGGGACGAACAGGATCATTCAAAAGTATACATTCCGGGTGAGCCAGTCAAACCGCCAATGGCCTGATTTCCCGCGGTTATCGCGACATAATTATACACTGGTCCAGGTTTCATAGTCGAGAACGAGCAACAGCCTACGCAGAATGCCGTGAGTTGATTGCGAAACCCGGGCTGGTATTCTCACATTCGTCTTTCGGCTCGGTGGGCCGGACGGAGCCCCGGCCAGAATCCCGGAGAATTCCACTTGTAGCGAATCGGGGTGCTTGTTCGTAGTATTAATATCGGTTCGCGATTCGCCGAGAGAGAAGTGCGAATCAAGGCCAAAAAGTCGGAACACTTACCTGCCGTTATTGCACGATTGGCCAACCAATCATCATATTCAATATTGCCGTCAAAAGCGGGTCGGTGAGTTTTCGGGATAATTCGGCTTCGATAGATCCGCACCTTTTCTGATATCGGGCTCACCCGACGCAATTGCGTAAAACGAAGGCTGTGTGTTTGAGATTACTCTGCATTGTCGCTATTACCATTCTTACGGTTTCATCTCTCGAAGCCGAAACAATCTACCGACTTCCCTTGCGGAGTGAATTCGGCACGGAAGTCGTAGAGCTGTTCGAGCGGGCAATAGATTCTACTCTTGGCGGTCGGTTCGAGGTGACGGCTATTGAATCCGAGGACGCCTACAACCCCGACAGCAATGTTTTTTCGGCCGAGTTGCGAGACGGGGATTCGGGGGCGGTTATCTTCTCTTTCGATTTGTACCGCTCGCGCGATAGAAGCGTCGTTTCCGATCAACTATCCATCCCCAAGGACGAAGTCGATTTCGGGTATCTTCTGGTGTTGTTTCAGGACCGATTCAGGAGTGATCCGATACGGGAACTCGAGCTCACCAGATTGCGGATACACGGAAGTCGCCGAGCACGAGTGTTCTTGAACGGGGAACTTGCCGGGCGAGTGCCGTTCGAAACTTTTGCTTCTCCCGGGGCTTACGACGTTCGGATCGAAGGCAAGCGCTTTATCCATACTAACCACCGGATCCGGCTTGCCCCCGGCGCCGATACGAGCATGACGATCGATCTTCGTAAAATCTCCCGTCCCTATCGCATCGGGGCGTTTGTTGCAGCCGGGGTGTGTGCCGGTGCCGCCGCATTTCTTCAGTACCGTCAGGCACGATTATACGATGAGTACAGTGATCCCAATCGCACTCGGACGGATTTTGATCGTGCTTATTCCAGATACCGCTTTGCCGTAGTCGGCCGTAATGCGGCAGCCGCTCTCGGCGGTGTTGCTCTTTCGGTCGGACTGGTTGCTACCTGGGATATACCCTGAGGCAGGGGGGCGGGGTTCAGACCCGTATTTTTGCCGAACTTTATTCTGATTCAAAACTTTTTTCCCTCTCCAACTCCCCTGAACCCTCCGCGGCCTCGCTCCGGTATTGCACGGCAACCGCCGCCTGCGTACTTGCTCCTTGGGTATCTACGATCTATTTTCCTACCGCGTGACTATCAAAGCATCCGTCCTCCCGAGGATCCGGTAGAAGCGGGGACCCGGATACGGCACGTGATGAGCATTAGCGGGAGATATTCCCCGGTATATCGGGTAGCCGGTTCTTCGTATTCCCAAATCCCGCCCTGGACCGCAAAATAGTCGATTTTCCGTTGTGAGACAGGTATACTTTTGCGTAAGGGCATTCGTCAAATAGCTAAGGGCATTCATGAGCGATTTCCTGGAACGATGCAGAAATGGAGAGCGAGACGCCCGAAGAGAACTCTATGAAGAATATGCCGATCGGGTGTTTGGGTTGGCGCTGAAAATCCTGAAAAATCGAGACGAAGCCAAGGATGCGGTTCAGCAGGTTTTTGTAAGAGTCTTTTCACGAATCGGACAGTTTCGTAACCAGTCGGAAATAGGAACGTGGATTTATCGAATAACCACAAATATTTGTCTGGATCATCTGAAATCTCAGAGCAGTAAGACGCTCTCGATGGAGGAAGATTCGGTTAAATACGTGGCAGAAAGACAGTATGCGGTGGATCCCGATCAGGTGAAGAGTCCGATCGAGGAGATCACGCGAAAGGTGCTGAAAACGATCGACGACGGATGGGCGAAGACGTTCTGGTTGTATACGATGCACGGTATGAGTCAAAAGGAAATTTCGAAAATTCAAAAAATATCGATACCCACCGTTAAGATGCGGTTGGCACGAGTACGAAAAGCTCTCCGGGAGCGTATAGACAAGAAGGATATATGAAACATCTATCGGAACACAAACTTGGGCAATTCATTGAAGGAAGCCTTCCAAGAAATGAAGCCGATCAGGTCCTCGAGCATATCGATCATTGCTTCCGATGCCGCGACGGCTGGGTGACGCTTCTGTTGCCTTCCACGCGGAGCGAGGCGCCGCTCACAAAGGATGAAAAGGACGAAATTTTCGAAAATGTCATGCGAGAGGCGCCGTCGAAGAGCGCTCAGGTTCTTTCATTTCCCAAAGCTGCGGGAAGAATTGCCGCCGCTTTTGCCGTAGCGGCCGGTCTTGCACTTGTGGTGTTCACGGGTGTGCGTGACCGAATCGAACCACAAACTCCGGTGGTCTCCGGCCCCGAAGCGGTTGCGGAAAATCCCGATCAAGTATCTGTCCATACCGGCGACAGTGATATTTCGATAAACGGTAAAAGGGTCCGGGGGAAAAGAGAACTCGACGGAAAAACATTTGCTCTGGTTACCGAAAAAGGCGAGAAAGCCGAGGTTTCGGTTGGTAAGTATGCTGATTTCACTGTCGAAGTGGAATCGCGATTCACTTTCTCAATCGTTGGCGACAATGAAATCCAGGGATCACTTGTGGGGTCTCTAGCCGGATCGCTTGACCATGACGCCGGAAAAAGCCTCTCTATAGAGGTCCCGGGGGGCCTGTATAGAGTGATAGGGACGGTGTTTCGCATAAGCACCGAAAAAGAGTTCAGTAGTATTACCGTTAAAGAAGGCCGCGTTGCCTATTACCCCTTTGGTGGTGGAGAAGCTGCCGACACAATTTCCGCGGGACAAAGTAAAAAGTTCATTATCGCCGAAGATCCGGAAACGATCGTTCAGAAAACGCGTATCGAACAAACCGATCGGGTAGCGGTAAGCAGGCCTGCATCGGAGGCCGATACCGAATCCGCAAGCGACGAATACGCGTCGCGGTTCTTCAGCTCCGACACTCCGGATGAGCCCAATGTCCGGCTCAGTGCTCTTCAGAAGGCTCGCACTCTGATTCAGAATGGAAAACCGGAGGAAGCGCTCTCGATTCTGCGCACGTACATCGGAACCGTACACGGTCATGACGCAAAGCTCAGCATGGGTCTTGCTTTCGAAAAACTGGGCGAAGTCGACAGTGCCCTGCAGTGTTATCGCGCGTGCAGTGGCGTTTTCGTGCCAAACAATCACCGTGTTCCCGCTCTTCGACGAATCGGCCGGTTGTGTCATCTTGCAGGCATGTGGGAGAAAAGTGCGGCTGCATATGAAAAGTACCTGTCCATTGCCCAAGACGGTGCGGATCGTTCTGAAGCGCTAAGTCGTCTGGTTAATTATTACACTCATAAAGAATCGAACACGGAAAGACGTATTCAATTACTGGAAATGTGGGTGACGGCAGAGCCGACGCGGGAGCTGCCCTTGTATCTTCTTGCGACGGCCTTGCGGGAAAAAGATCCAAAACGTGCATCAAGCCACTTTGAGGAGTATATTCTAAAGTATCCCCAGGGTGAACACCGCGAGGATGCCATGTATTGGTCTGCATGGTGCTCGAAGGTGCGCGCCGAGCGCTCGGGAGATTACTCCGAATATGAACGTAAGGCTAATCGATACACTGATGCATATCCGCAAGGACAATACATCGAGCTGGTGGAGAAGCGCTAATCAGGCGCTTCTTCTTCTTGTTGTTTTTCTCCCTGTCACCTTGATCTCCTGTTTCAGTCCGCGAATCAATCCACTTGATCCCGAAAACCCGAACGCCGCTAAGGGGTTCGGGGTTACACTGGACTACAAATCCAGAATCACCGGAAACGGTTCCGAAAATCTCCTTTTTACGGCATCGGTTGAGACCGAAGATCCTCTTTACAGCGTATGGCGCATTACCCGAAATGGTCAAACCGGAGTGGATACTACCGAGTCGCTCACGTACACCCAGGATATTCCGAACGGATGGATTTCGCTGGAGGTTGAGCTCGAGGTGATCAGTGAGCGGGGCGCTCGGGGGCGCGATACCTCGGTCGTACCTCCGCTGTGGTGCCGCTATGAATATCCCGATCGGTTCCCGGCTCAGAAAGAACTGATGTGTATGGCCCTGGACTCATCAGGAATGATCTGGCTCGGCGGTCGTATGGGATTGTGGCGGTTCGATGGAGCGAGTTTCCAGGAAGAACGTCCCTATCCCCAAAGCACCGATTCCTATTTCGGCTCAGTTTTTTCAATACTTGTGACAAAGTCGGGAACCAAATATCTTGGTTCCAAGCCGGAAGGAGACTTGTATGGCGGAAGAGATACGGTCGGGGGAGGGCTGTGGTATGATTGGAGCGGCGGGTGGCAAAATGAATCGCCTCCCATCAGCAGGGTAGAAATTGGAAGAGTTTCAGATCTGGTGATCGATTCCCGAAATAATTTGTGGATTCTTACCGATAGTCCCGACTACAGAACCGGCAGGGGAGCCTCCCATTTGCTTCTCAAAGAGGAAGGGAGCACTGTATATGCCGAAGTGAGCCTGGATTCTGCTTTTTCGGCACAAACCGGTTTCGACGGAATTCCCATTTCAGACCTCAATGTTGGGTTGGCCACGGACGATGCTTCGGTATGGTTTGGTGGTCAGCAGGAAACCGGTCTTCTCAATTTCGACCTCGAGACCCGACGGTGGCACCAGCAACTGATTCGAGGTGATCAGGTGAGAAACCTCACACTGGCTTCGGGAGGAGGTGTCTGGGCAGGCACATCTGATCGTGGGCTTCATTTGGTTCAATCTTTGGAGAGTGGAATTGCTCTGTCCTTTCGGGAAGAATCATCCGCGATTCCCTCCGATGCCATAACCGCACTTGCCTCTTCGGGTAACCGGCCCGATATCGTCTGGATAGGCACGGACAAGGGATTGGCCAGGTTGGATGGTGAAATTCTGGAGGCGGTTCCAATAGTGGATGGTGGGCTTCATGAACAGCCTGAGATCCGGTCACTGCTTATAGACGAACGCAGAGGTGTGCTCTGGATCGGTACGCCAATCGGGCTTTTCTGCCACCGGTTCAAATAGTGCCCGTTTTCGGGAGGGGTCCCGAAACGGCTCCGCACGACCGGGAAATCCGTTCACCGCGGCCGAGGCGCGGGATTCGGGACAGGGCTTGGAATAGTCCTTTGAAGTCTCTCCTGCTTCGGGCGTGTTCAACTGCCGCTCTGAAATACCACCCAGACTCTTTGTCACGGAATTTATTTTGCATATTGTTGTTCCGTGAGAATTGTTTGTGGATGCAGCTTTCTCAATAGTTTTGTATTTCTGGCGATTTGCCCAAGGCTCCCTCGTTTTTCAAAGCGATTGGTGCCGGGTAATGAGGTTGCACAGTTGGTGATGCCCCGCGTCTCCAGCCGAACGTGTGTATTTTTTGTACCGTTCGGATTTGAATATTTGATTTGCGGCGTGGCTGAACAGGTATCGGCCGTGCAGTGATCTTGAAGCACAATAACATCGAACTTGCCGGCTCTTAACCGTCGAAGTCGGGTTAATTAGTGATTCGGTTCGAATGGCCGACGCATCCGGAGTTCGTTTGTACGTCTCTTAACCCAGCTTACGCAGAATGCCGTGAGTTGATTGCGAAACCTGGGTTGAAGCTTCCCTGCACGATCAGCGTGGCAACCGTTCTCTTTTGAGGTTGTTTATATCAATTTGGGCGATTCTCAACGGAGTTGTTCAAATCGGCTTATATCCGGTCGTTTTCGTCTACAGGGGAGCAGGTAATTGGCACCATCGGGAAAACCGCATTTTTTTGCGGAAGAAGGATCTCTCGCATTGTACCTGAGAGAAATCGGAAAGAACAGGACATTGAGCGCCGTCGAAGAAGCCGAATTGGCGGTCAGAATTCGACAAGGCGACGATTCGGCATTGGAAAAGCTCGTCAAGGCGAACCTGCGTTTCGTGGTTAGTGTCGCCCGCAACTATCAGAATCAGGGGCTTCCATTAAGCGATCTTATTAACGAGGGCAATCTCGGATTGATTCGTGCCGCGAAGCGATTCGACGAAACCAAGAAATTCAAGTTCATATCTTACGCCGTCTGGTGGATACGCCAGGCGATTCTTCAGTCTCTGGCCGAGCAATCGAGAATTATCAAGCTGCCGCTCAATCGAGTTGGGACCATTCACAAAGTGGGCAAAATGCAAGGGCGACTGGAACAGCGTTTTTGTCGAATGCCCAACGTCGAGGAAATTGCCCGGGAGCTTAACATTTCCGAAAGGGAAGTGGGGGAGACAATGAAAATCGGCAATTCCCACATGTCTCTGGACGCTCCGCTTCAAAGCGGCAATGACTCCAAAATGCTGGATCTTCTTTGTGACGACGGTCAGGAGAAACCGGATGAAGGTGTTTTGGAGACGGCTTTGCATAAAGAGGTCTCGGATACCCTTGAAACTCTCACTCATCGTGAACGGGAAGTGCTCAAGATGTATTTCGGAATCGGAGTAGATACTTCACATACTCTGGAAGAGATCGGTCGGCGGTTTCATCTGACCCGTGAGCGGGCGCGTCAGATCAAGGAAAAGGCATTGAACCGTCTGAAAAGAACTCTGCATTCCGAAGGTATCAACCGGTTTTCGTTGTGAGTGTTCCCGGACGCGAGTGGTTGTCGATTTCTACTCGATTTTAGCGTTCATGCAAGTTCGGAATGGAACCGAAATTCGTCGTTCCTTCAGTCCCGCGGGGCCGGTTTGTTTTTAGAATACAAAACCGCTTTGGGGTAAAACGCATGTGGCAGGCTACCCTCAGTAAACACCTACGGATGCCGCCCCGGAAGGGGTGATCGAAAAACCCAGGGAATAGTCCGAAATGACCGGATCCAGATAGTCTTCTATGGACAGAACGCATTCCTCACAAAGATCGTCTTCCTCGACAATATAGAAAAAGTTGGGCCAGATTGCGGGCCATTCGTCCATCTGTGGGGTAACCGAAGCCTCGGACATCAAGAGTTTGCTTTCGGTCGCCCTTAGTGCTCGAAGGTAGGCGGCAACGCTGAACGTGTCCCTTGTTCTCCACCGGATTTCCATTGTGTCGCCGGGGTGAAAAACCATGCCGGTTTCCGGTTTCTGAAGGATAAGGGATTTTACCGAGAAGAATCGGCTGTGTACGGTATCGGTAGTGGTCTCAATGGAGAATCGACAATGTCGCCGTTTTCTCCACTGATAGGGCACTGTGATTGTGATTTCGGAGTCGGAGTTCGACAGGACATTGTCATTTGAGAAAACCTGAGAACCGGCCCCCGAATCGGTACTGAATGTGAGAGTCCTTTTCATCGTTTCAGCCAACCCACCACTCAGAAACAGGTGTAACGTATCAAGGGGTAGGTAGGAATGCTCCGGAGCGGCGGCGTTGGACCTGACTACCGTGACGGTAGATTCCGTTTCAGCGGCATTTTCCCAATGAGTAGATATTTTCGCTTCTTCAACCGGATTCGTAGGAATTGGGTTCGTGCATCCGCTCAGGACGGCAATTGCCACATATATGATCAAAAGTGGTCTGGGTATGAGAATTCTCATGTATATCTCCACTACGCCGATAAAACGCCCGCTCAAAAGAGCGGACCGGGAACAGAATGTCGAGCCGCTTCAACGGGAAAGACGATCCGCCGGCGACAGAAAAGCTGTAATAAATAAATGCGGTGTCCGGGCGGTCTAGCCCAAGTTTCGCAGTCGAGAGACGCCGTGAGTTGATTGCGAAACTTGGGCTAGGTTGAGACGACTTCGAACGGCACAAAGTACATCGAAAGTACCGACTGGAGTATCCTTTTACGGGGAGGAACTCGTCGAAATATGCTAGCCCAGGGTTCCGGGAGTTTGTGTATCCGGAATCCCGGTATTACTCTCCATGCAGTATCACCAAAATAAAGAATGGAAACGGTTCTCGCATCGGACGGAAAGGGCCATAATGGGCAATCACCGACTATTCACCTTTGGGATTACCGGCGCATTACTCCTGTGGAGCGTCGCTTTCTCCTACGACCCAATCGCGGATCAGGCCGCGGTTTCCGGATTCATTGGAGATCAGACCGGTGTTGTGGCCATTCGTGACGGCAGTGGTATTGAGGTGTTTCTGTTGCCGTCAATGGAGTCCTACCGGGTCTCCGACGAACCCAATGCCTCGGGTATTTACAATCCTCGTATTTCCCCCGACGGTAATTATGTCGTGGTCAATGCTTACTACCAGGGCACCGATGCTCATACACAACAGCATATGATCGTTCGCGGCATCCGACCGGATAATCTGGAGGAGCGGTACGATCTGGGGATCGGATACAATCCTCAATGGTGGACCGATCCGGAAACCGGTGATCTGTGGATTGTCTACGGCACACAAGACGAACAGGTTTTGACGACTTCTTACGGTGGGAAAACGTTTCGACGCAAGCTGGTGGATTTTGTACCGAGTGGTGACCCCGAACTGCTTCTTGATCAGGCGTTCAAAGCCGGGCTGTCAAAAGACGGTCAATGGCTGGGCACTGCCAACAAAACTCCTATGCTCTATGATCGTACGTCCGACAGCCTTCATATCCTCACTAGTGGCTCCACCTGTTACCAGGTGATGAATCCCACCACCGAGCCCTCGAGAATGGATCAGATTCTTTATTTCAATTCTTTTCATGATTCTATTGTCGTAAAGAATTCGGCGGACGAGGTCGCGTGGGCGGTTGCACAGAGCGAAATAGAGGATCAATTGCCGAATTACGAATTCAAGAAATTTCACGTTGGCGGGTGGTCGAACTACGAGGAGTATATCCTCACCGGACTCCAGGTCGACAACGGCTACGACCTCTTGCTTATAAAGAAAAGTGACAAATCATGTCTGCTTCTGTGCCGGGGGCATCAGCACGATATGTGGTTGGATGGTGCCCCGAGCCCGGTTGCCGATCCGGTGTTGCCGTCGAATTCTCGTTCCCCCGCGGGTATTACCGTAAGTCGATCGCTTGTGGGTTTGTCATCGGCATCCGGCAGAGCAATGAGTTCGGGGTACAGTGTGCTTGGAGCAAGAATCGAATCAAGTGTGAATGCCCCGACACTGCTGTTGCGGACGAAATCCTCGGAAAAAGGACGTGATCTTCAATGAAAAGAATCAGCATCCCGACAATACTCTTCTCCCTTATCTGCTCGGTCACTGTAACCGCGCTTGATTTCTGCGAGGGAGTTACTTCGGCCGACATACAAGAGGTATTGGGTGATCATACGGGGATTGCGGTTTTACGCGAGCTTGACGGAGAAACCCTGGTTTCTCTTTCACTGCCCGATCTTGCGGTCGATACCATTGTTCAGGAAAGCAAAGACGTGAAGCATGTGCGGATTTCTCCCGATGGGAACTATGTTCTGTATCACAGTGACGGCACAATTCACATGCAGGGAATAGGCAACCGCAAGGAGGAGCATTACGAGCTTGGTCCCGGGTTTTACCCTCAGATATGGCTCGATCCGTCTGATGGTTCCGAGTACCTGATCTGCGGTACCAACCAAAGCATGACTCTTCTGGAACCCCTGGGTTCGGCTACGAAATATGGCGGCGGCACTTACCGGCGCAAACTGGAAGATCATCAGTTCGGGGAAAACCTCGGGGGAGAACTCGAACTTTTGCTGGATCAGGGGTACAAAGGCGGGATGTCGCAGGATGGCCGCTGGATTGGTACGGCTGGGAAAACACCGTGCCTCTATGACGTAGTGAACGACAGTGTGTATAAGCTCTCTATTCCGTCTCACCGTACATCTACCTGCTGGCCACGGATAACTCCCAGTGCCGATCCGGCTGAGATGGACCAGATATCCTATCTCAATTGCTGGCACGACACTATCGTGGTGAAGAATTCACGCGATTCGGTTGTCTGGGCTTTTCGGTATCCGGACAGTCTCTTTGGGACATTCAGTATCGGGAATCCCGGAAGGAAATGGCACAGCCACGGGTGGTCAAATCATGAGAATTTCATGCTGACCGGCATCAGGAATGATACGCTCACACTGGAGGAATCGGTAAACCGGTACTATGCGGTTCTTGTCCGGCGCAACGACAAGAAGGTCGTGAAGATATGCCGATTCGGTGCTTATCAGGATCTGTTTATCCATTCGGCTCCCGCCTATGGGGTCGGTGCGAAGTCTGTATCCAGTCCCACAAGAGATTATATGGAGAAAGGGACCGGCCGCATACAAGCGGCTCTTGTGCCGTTTACGGGTCAAGCCGCCGAGGGCATATACTATACGGTTCGAGGCAGGCGTGTTTCGCCGCTCACGGATCAACTCCCATTCACCACGAAAAACGGAAGGCGCTCACGGACAAATGGCATATCCGGGTTCTTTCTCATTCGCACAGAGTGAGGATCTTCCTCTTGAAGGCCTTTCCGTTTTTCTTGACCCAGGTTTCGCAGTCGAGATCGTGCAACAGCTTAGGCGGAATGCCGTGAGTTGGTTGCGAAACCTGGGTTAAAACGTCGAATATATGGAGCGAAATCACACGTGAAAAAACATTTGAAGTCTCTTGTCAGGCGAGTACTCGATGAGAAATTCAGGGTCGGCCTTCAACCCCGTAAACGCATTTCGCCTAATCAATTACTATGGAGTATCCTTCAGGATCGGCGAATCACCGCGTATCGATTCGAGCGTGACGGAAGATTGGGGGCGTTTCGTGTCGGATACTATTCAAAACCGGCCGGGCTGGTTATCGAAGTTCTCGGGGATTCTCATGGTGCCCCAAAGAGTGAGATCTCCAAACGCCGGGAACTTCTTGAACATCATGGTGTACGGCTGTTACAGTTTCCTCTGGAAATGGTGATCGAGCGTCCGGAAAGCGTAAAGAATACTATTCTCGAAGAGCTGCCGCCTCGATGATTCCGGGGATGTGGAATTGTGGATTTGCCGGATAAGGAATTCTCCAGTTGGCAAGTCATCTGCCGATATATTCCGTCGCAATGCCTTCCGACCATCCGAGCATCGGATGATAGACCAACCCGATATGAAGGGTCGACCAGGACAGCGAAATAGTCGCTCCAAAGCCCAGGAGAAGCGGGTTAATTCCCACGCCCCCCGACACGGCGAATACCTTGTGCAGGCGGCATTCCAGGCCGGTCTGGAACCCGACATTCAACTCGTCTTCCCATACCAGCAAGACCTTCGTTCCGTGTGCACCGAACCGGTTTCTGTTTGTGTGGAGCCCGACTTCCAGGGATGGCGGCGTGACAAATCCGGCCGGGACCTTTCGGCCAAGCCCCGGCCCTGTATAGTTAAGTGATAGCGAAGCATACCTCAACGGTATCCATGCCGACAGGCCGGGGCGTGCCGACAGCTCGGATTCCTCTGTTCCTTTGAGACCGGCGAACCCAAGCTCAATCCTTCCTCCCACCCTTGCTATGGAACCGATTGACGTTCCCGCCGACAAAACACCACTTTGTTCATAATACATATCGAGTGCGTTGAACCGAAGGTACGTAAGTTTGACGGTTGCCACTGGTAAATTCACCCAGAACCCTGCCGCGCCGCGTCGGATGGGATTGTCTTCAAAATTGTCCATACGATCATAGTAGTCTATTCCGCTCAATGAAAAACCGAATACCGAAGTATCGCCAATAAAGCTCGCCGGAACCGTGGGGTCTCGACTGCCGGCGGCATCTTCCCACATAATGGTACCGAGAGATCCCATCGTATGCCCCATCGGAAATGGTTCGTCAAAGGCCCCGGAAGACAGGGAAACGGCCGCACAGACGAGCAGAAATGCCTGCGTCGGAATTTCTCGAACAGCCCAAAGAGAGTGACCGAACCAGACATGATGTGAATAGTGACACTTTCCGGAGTCGGCAGGCCACATTCGTTTTCCGCCGTGACGCCGTTTCTTCGGAAAGAAATGGTATTCGCAACACTTTTTTTGTGAGTCCGGGCGACTCGATACACTCAGGGCAAGGGCGCCACCTATCTCCACAGAACACCTCGCTTCCTGAGGCGTTTCGAGCCGCCCGGGGAGTCAAATTCGGCGACCACGAATATGGGACCGACCTGCGCGGGAGCACCCGACTCATTTTTTCCGTCCCACATAAAGACTCCGTCCGAAGGAATCCGTACGTTCCTGATCGGGCATCCGTTGAATCCCAGAATTGTAACAGTGGCCTCTGTACCCGGTGGAAGCAGTGCGGATATCCTCAGAAAGTCGTCTCGGCCGTCACCATTCGGCGTAAAGGGGATGGGGCCAATTTCCAATTCCGGCGTTTTAACCTGTCGACGGTAAGCCGTTGCGTTCGGCATTCCGGGGCTTGGATGATCGGCGCAGACCCAGTTGCCGTAATTATCGGCGGGTTCGCTTAAATGAATACGCTCCAATGATTGCACGTTCCAGTCCCCAAACCAGTCGGCATCATAGCAGACCATTTCCAGTTCGGATGCATCTCGAGGTGGCTCGAGAAAGAGGGAGTCACGAAAATCGTTCAGAGCCTGCCAATGCGGTGGTTCAAGGATTCGGATCCCCACGGAGTGCAACTTGTCCATCGATTCGGTGACTACCAGATAATCGCCCGGGTTCAGGACATAATCTCCCGACGTGATAATTTCCTTAGTCGGTATGCTCTTACCCCATTTCCAGTCGCGAAGGTTGACCGGGATTTTTGAAACATTGGTGATCTCAAACCACTCCGGCATCCCGCTCCGCGTGCGGGGATGGATTTCAGAGATTCGGATCGGGTTCTCCGGCAGCCATCGTTCGGAGATGTCAATTTTCATTTGGGTAGCGTGCCCGTCCACGGCAAAGGCAATTGAGAAAGTCGTTTCCCTTTTCGGCATCGATACTGAAAACACTGTGAATGGTTGGCGTATTTCTGCTTTCCCGGAGTTCAATTCCACATGACCCGCCTCAAAATGCCATTCCAGGGAATCGGCATCCCAGAGAGGGGGGCACCAGACTGCAATTGTGCAGGGAATGTGGTCTGGTCCGGGATTACCCAGGCGATATTCGGATATCCAGCCATTATCGGAAATGATACCCCATCCGGGTGATATGGTATCGGGGTTTATACGGTACTCTTTGGCGGCTGACAGGCTGTATCTCGGCACCAGTGAAAAGCCGTCGGGGAGTTTTTCGGGATAAGTGAGCTTAAAGGAGGAGTGTGAGTCGAGAGTCTGTCCCGGATCGAGTGCGCCGCAAATAGAATCAACCTGAAGTCCGGTTTTGGATTTGCGAATCAGCGCAACACCACGATTGTGGGTCAGTTTGCCCGAGAGCAGAGAGCCGTCGCATTTCAAAAGCAGGGTAGAATCCGGAAAAGTATAGCGACTATCAGGTGATAGCTTTTTATAGTCCCGCGAAAGGACAACCGCATACTCGCCCGGATGAAGAGAATCCGCATGGGTACGACAGTTCTCGTGTCCGTCGAGGGAGTTTTGCCACCATACGATCGGGGATTCTTGTGAACCTGTCGTGAGGAAAAGTGGTTCATGGAAACTGAAGGATCCGGGACCGATATTGAGAAACTCAACAAACTCCATACAGGCGTCGCCGGGGCATTGGTCCGAATTCCCCAACGGATTGGCGCCAAGCTCGGTCAGGCGGATAGTCGGGACGGCCCCAATGGCGGTATTCGGCAGGAAAAAGAGCGTTGCCGCCAGTGCCGCTACTGAGAAAACCGCGTTGAATTTGTGATGGTTCAGCCGTGCCATGTATTTTTCAGAGATTGCGTAACGCTCGGCGCTCGGTCGTGCGGGCAATTCCTGGTATTCACGACAGGAATCGGTTCACGCCGTCGGGTGTACACAATCATGATCTGGTGATAGCCTCGTTCGGAGTTTCTTGCGCCAGGTACAAAATAATAGTCGTCGGCGGGAAGGAAAACTGTTATGTCGTTAGCGGATGTTATTCAGGCGGCTCTGGACCGCATGCAGTATATGGCTAAAACCGAAACTGTCATTGGAGAGCCGATTACGGCCGGCGGAGTTACGCTTATTCCGGTATCCAAGATTTCCATCGGATTCGCCGCCGGTGGTGGCGGTAACGAAAACAAAGCCGGGTCTGGTGCGGGGACCGGCGGTGGGATAACAGTCACACCGGTTGCCTTCATTAGCGTTAGTGAGGGCAAAGTGCAGGTCCATCCAGTCGAAAAAAACGATCCTAATCTCGGCAAGATTTTGTCCATGGCTCCTGAAATCATACAGAAAGTCCAGAATTTCATGAAAAGGAACGGAGCCGGGGACTGCAAGGACGGCCGCGGCTCAAAAAAAGGTGGAGAAGAACACGATACCGAATAGAACGGTACTATTCTCGGTCTCGGATGTACCGAGACCTTTGGGGAGCTAATGTACTCAAGAGATAATCCAGATGTGCTTTGGGTTCGTTCCGGAGCGGGGTCGGAGGGGCGCGGCAGTTTTGACGAACCTTTCGGCAGAATTTCCACTGCGCTTGAACGGGTCAAACCCGGGGAGACAATCGTGCTGCAGAGCGGAATCTACACGGGAAACGTGACGATTCAGGTTTCGGGCGCCAAAGATCGACCCATTCGAATTGTCGGCGAGAACGGAACGCCGGCCAGGATTACCGGTGCAGCGTGGTTCTTTTACGATGTTTCGGATCTGATCGTAGAGGATCTCACTTTTGATGAGTGTCCGATGGGTGCGGTATCGGTTATCGGAGCGTGCTCACGGAACATTTTCAACCGGTTGAATTTCAGGAATTGCGGAGGTGCCGCCGAGGGATGTTCTCTCTATATCGGTGGAGCTGGAGCATCATGCAATGTGGTCGAGAATTGCTCATTTGATCGCTCAGAGCGATCCCGAAAAGTCGGAGATGCATCGGCGGGTCCGGTCATCGCACTTATGATTTCCGAAGGGGATACGGCAAACCACGACGCACTCAATACCGATCATGTTTTTCGCGGGAATACGATAAGCCACTACGACTACGGAATCGCAGTGGGCGGCGGCAATATGGGAAATGCGCTTTTCGGACATATTATAGAAAAAAACCGGATTTTAAACTGCTCTCGCTCGGGTGTACGGGTTCGATGCGGGGATACCACTGTTCGGGAAAACCGAATCGAAGATTGCAGTGGGAAAGGCGTAGAAATTTGCGCGGGAAATTCGTCCAGTATGCGAGACAATCGTATCGAGCGTTGCGCGGCGGGTATAAGCGTAACCGGGAGCGGGCATACCGTGCGCAACAATTGCATCCTCGATTTCTCTTTGAACGGTATTCACCTGGCGCGTGAAATTATGGAAGAGGAATCGGATCGGGATTCTTCTCGAGATTCCTGCACGCTCGTGGAGGAAAACACATTAGTGGTGCACGCCGGTTCTAAAGAGCAAAACCAGACCCCGGTCCCTTTTCGGTTGGATGCCGGCACGATGGGTGTCGTGCGTAAAAACCTGGTTCATGGCTCCACGCCTCCCTATCTCAGGGTCCGGAGCGATAATGGGAAACGGGATGATCGTATCATCGACGATAATGTTTCGACCGGTGAATGCAAAGATTATCCCGGATTCAGACGAATTAATGTAGAATTCTCCAATCCCGAATGCGGCGACTTCAGCAATGCCGTGGGATACGGCGCCGCTGGTCGACTCGTGTCACTCAAGGAAGAAACGCCCGTTGTCGACGAAGATGCCGGATACAGGATCGCTCTTCGGGAAGAATATGCAACCGAAGAAGCTATGGAAGGAACCGACCGTGAGGAGTACCTTCAAAAGCTTTTCTTCACCGATGAAGAGCCTGAAGAAGGCTCTGAGGATGAAGAGTGAGCATCCGCTCACGCGGACTGCCCTACCTCGACTCCGCTCGGCACGGCGGTTCTCGACTGCGAAACCTGGGCTAATGTGTCTCCTGTGCTTTGCTGCTCCTGAAAGACCCCTTATTGCCAAAGAATGGAATTGCTCCCCCCTCGACCCTCTGATTTCCACACGTTTCCCGGGCAGTTTTGTTCTCAGATGCCCCGATAACGAAATTGGAATGAAGGAAACCCGAAAATATGAATGCCCTTTTCTTTCTGGAGGATTATATTATGGTTATTCTGGTGAGTGTCTATCCTGCTTGCCGCATAGAGTCCAATGGAGAGCACAAAAGCGTATCGTTTCCGGCCTCTTCAATTATTCAGCTCAGGTTTCGCAACCGGTCGGGGCGCCGAATGCGGTTTTCGGACGAGAGCACCTGTCAGGCCGGGCGGGATCGGCCATAGAGTTATCCGCCATCCTCAATCAGGATCGTTCAATTCAAGTTTTGTTTATTTGACCGTACAATTTAAAGGGGGAAGGTAGGTAGATTATGAAGATCATTGCATGGACGGTAAGTGTCCTCGCAGCGGCCACCGGAGTTATGGGGGAACTTCCGGCATCCGGGGAAGTACAATCGGCCGCAAATATTCGAGGAGGGTTTTGTATTGTTGTTGGAAGCGTAGACGGCGAACTCGAAGCGGAGCTGACCGATGGTGGAACTGTTCTGGTTCAGGGTCTTGCTCTAAGCGAGCAGGCGGCTGCAAACGCCCGTAAGAATCTTTTCAGCAAGGGGATTTACCCCCTTGCCTCCGTGACTTATGTCGAGTCGGCTGCAAAACTTCCTTACACAGACAATATCGCCAATGTTCTGGTTGCAGACCTCGAGGCTCTCGGCTCAAAAGGTCCGTCGATTGAGGAGATCAATCGAGTCCTTGGATACAATGCGACCGCTTACATCAAGCAGAACGGTGCGTGGAGGAAGCATTATATCGCAGTACCCAACGATGTCAATGAGTATACTCATTGGAAGGATGACTCTACCCTGAGCACCTACCAGAGAGACTATCGCGCCGGCATCTCCAATCAGGTACGGTGGATCGGGGCGCCGGATGCATATTTCAAGGGGCCGTCCAACGGTATCTGTTTTTTCGAGTCTGAACGTGTTGCAGGCTGCACCTGGGCCGGTACTGTCGGTGGGGGAACATGGGCGCGTGATGCATTCAGCGGCGTGCTCCTTTGGCGCGAGGACTACTTGGACATGAAATGGGAAGAAAGTTCCCGCCAGGGACAGGGTCAGATGTGGGCCGCCAATGAAAAGTACTTTTTCGGGTACAAACCGAAAGCGAACACGGGGCTTATTGCCTATGATATCCGAACCGGAGAAGTGGTACGCCAATACACAAACGGCGTGTTGATTCGTCCGAATGCTGAAGAAAAGTGGGCCGGGCGTGCGCATTCGTGGGATCAGAAGCTGATGAGCATTGCTCACACGATCCTTTATGAAGAAAATGTGATTCAGGTATTCGGGAACAAGGTGACCTGCATGGATCAGGAAAGCGGAAATCGTGTCTGGCAATGGTCGGCCGGAGAAGACAGCGCGACAATTGTTCGAAACGGACTTATTCAAGACAGTGTGCTTGTGGTTGCGGTTTCCAAATTCAGAGTGAACGGATATCCCGAATGCGCGTTCTACGGACCTCCCCGCGAATACTTTGCCGATTTCAAACAGATCACCGGTCTTCGGGTAACCGACGGTGAACACCTGTGGACGATCGATGAAATGCCGAACAACGACACGATCATGTTCCACGAGGTTATCGCGGGAGGCAACGGCAAATGTATGGCCATTTTCGAGGACGGACCATTTCACTGCATCAATGCTCATACGGGCGAAATCGAGTGGACCACAACACGAAAGGAAGCGGCGGGATACGGAAGTTATCGTGGAACATCCATCAATGTTCCCGATGAAAACCTTATCATCATGGCCGGGCATAATTCATTTACTGCTCATGATGCCGCTACCGGCGAACGTGTTGGAAGCATGAATATCAATGACTATTTTGGAAGTTGCCCGGCGACAACGGTTACTCCTACGCATGTAATCATGTCCGAGAAATTTGTTCCACGCGACTACTTTAGAGTAAACAAGGCGGATGACGATTACATGATGCTCACGATCGGTGCTTCGGCGTGCAGCTACGTACCACTTTTTGCCTACGGATCCACATACCAGATAGGCGGGAAGTGCTCATGCAGACGTACAATTCCGTCTCAAAACTGCTCACAGCGGGTTAATCCCGTTATTCCGGTTACCAATTCCGAACGCCTGAAAAATGGCGGAGCGACGATAATCACCGAACAAATCGCAACACAGAGTGTTGCACGGAATTCGCGAATCGGAGACGAATGGACGGAGCGCTGTCTGGGCGTGCATGTAAAACTTGAGGACAATACCTGTGAGACACCGCTCAGTAGCGGAAGAGATGGTATTGGCCAGTTCATGGTCTCAGGTGAACAACTCAAACACTGGCATCGTATGCCTGCATGGACCGGATATGCTAAACAAGAAACCGAGCCGTTGCAGGTCGGCGACCTGACCCTTACCTCCGTTGTACATGAACACCGACTGACTGCAACCCGGGGCGGCCAGACCGTCTGGAATTTTGTTGCGGATTCTCGAATAACCGGTGATCCGAAAACCGACGGCTCACTCGTTTACTTCGGATCGCACGACGGCTATGTATATGCCTTAAACGCGAATGACGGTTCTATCGCCTGGAAGTTTCTTGCCGCTCCGGAGGACTCACGCATGATAGCATACGGGCAGGTAGAGTCTCTCTGGCCGGTTTTCGGAGTAGTTTTGCATGAAGGCAAGCTGTATGCGACCTGTGGCCGACTGGCCTCTCTGGACGGCGGCATCCGCGCATACTGTCTGAATGCTTCAACCGGAGGGATAGAATGGCAGGTAGTCAACGTGACGGGGTACTCTGATGAAACGATCACTCACAATGGACAAAAGGATCTGAAGACATGTACCGACGGTGCTGAAATGTCGGATATTCGCGGCTGGGGTCTTGACTATGCAATCAATGACGAACCGCGAATAGAGAATGGAATCCTCAAGATACCTGATTGGCATGTGGATATATCCAATCCCAGAGATACGATTATGTTTGAGGACAATCTTCTCGGCGAAGTGGGTACGATCAGCAGATCCGGAGAGAAAACGCTCAACAATTATCGTATTAACCCGATGATTCAAATTCGAAACGGGGTACTTTGGGTTCTCGGAACCAACAACAAGCCCTTCCGGGTCGGAGTAAACGATGCTCGTGGACGGTGCATTGCTTCGTACACTCAGGAAGGCGTGGTCAAGACGGATCTGGACCTCAACAGACTTGCGAATGGCCTTTACATCGTCTGGGTCCAGATAGACGGAGCGAAACAGTACGCAAAGCTGAAGTTGACGTCCGTGAAATAAGATCTCGGGACAGCTTGAAAACACGAGAACGGTGCGGTCGGACAAACCAGGCGACTGCGCCGTTCTTTTTTTGCCAAGAGACTGTTGATAGCTCTTGTAGTTGTCGCGATTCTTGCCGTCGTTATTGCGGGACTCCAGGAGATCACCGACCGCGGGTTCAAGATGAGCATAACGGTGGCGATGGGACCGGATAACTTCTAACTAACGTGTCTTCATTCGTGGTAGGCGAGAGTTATCGGTTGTTTACCAATATTTCGGGGTCTATCCGAATTCTGATATCTTCTGGAATTTGTCTCTCGGGACTCCGCATCCATTATCACGGATTAATATCGTGAGTATTCCTCAGTTGCTCAGAGACCACATTCATTTTGTTGTTCATCATGGAGTTCGGTGATGGTCGGGGTCTCTCCGCAGAGGGCGCATTTTGGGTTTTTCCTGACTTTTACTTTGCGAAAGTCCATGGTCAAGGCGTCAAATGTCAGCATGGCATCGGTCAAAAGAGTACCGGCCCCGGTGACGAATTTCAGCGCTTCGGCCGCCTGGATCGTTCCGAGCATTCCGGCTATCGCCCCGAGAACCCCGGCTTCACGGCAAGTCGGCACGAGGTGGGCGGGGGGAGGGGATTTGAACACGCACCGGTAACAGGCACTGTGCCCCGGAATAACCGTCATGGTTTGCCCCGTAAATCGAAGTATCCCACCGTGGGAAAAAGGAGTGCCCGCCATTGTGCAGGCATCATTTATAAGGAATTTCGACGGAAAACTGTCGGTAGCGTCAACGACAAAATCGTAGCCGGCAATGGTATCCGCGATGTTTTGGGCTGTAAGGCGAATCTTGATCGTATGAACGGTAATGTCGGGATTGAGAAGTCTTATCTTCTCCCCGGCCGACTCCACCTTCGCTACACCGACATCTTTGGTGAAATGAATAATCTGGCGCTGTAAATTGGAGAGATCGACCGTATCGGCATCGGCGATACCGATATTACCGATACCTGCCGCCGCAAGATAAAGGGCTGCCGGGGAACCCAGACCGCCTGCTCCGACAATCAGAACTTTCGCATTCGCGATCCGCGCCTGCCCTTCGACGCCAACTTCCTGCAAAAGGATATGCCTGCTGTATCGCTCCAACTGTTGGTCGGAAAAGTCTATCATGAAGTATCCTTTTTTTATGGTCTAATCTAACCCAAGTTTCGCAACCAACTCACGGCATTCTGCGTAAGCTGTTGCACAATCTTGACTGCGAAACCTGGGTTAGAACCGGTTTGACGACAAGCTCCAGGGGGACAAAATAAAATTTCTCTTGGTGGTTTAGTAGTCCGTATGGACTTTTTTTTTGCCTGACCGGACACTTTTTTGGCGGGTTCCTGTTTCTATTGCGTTCAACACGATCAGGTGAAGTCCGCCAAGGAGTCGGGGAGAGTTGAATTCGCTTTGGTACGGCAGGAGGCTGTATCCATTGGTTCGTAGTTCTTATCCCGATGGAGTTCCTCCTCGAGGAACGCCATTCGGTGAGCCAGCATTCGGTTTTCATAGGTGAGTTTTGAGATTACCGAAGAAAAATGGAGCAGAAGAAGGGTGAGAAATGTGAAGCCAATCAGCAGGAGCGCGGTGATATAGTACAGTCCCGTCACACGGGAGAGAAACTCAATTGCTCCGGGCACGATTGTGATTAGAACAAATGCGATGCCGACCGAAAGCCATAACAAAGCATACGAGATCTTCAGCCGTTTTCGTCGTACCAGACGCCACGTCACAAAAACAAGGGCGGAGGCGATGAAAAGTGCGGTAAGACGAATATGAATCATACAGCCGTCCTTTGAGCGCCACGATGCCGAAGCATCATGGCAAACGGTACCTTGAGCATGTAATAAACCGCCCGATCCCATCCTATGCTCGTCTTACCGCATGAACGTTTTCGCATGGTCACCGTGACCTCCCGTACGCAAAACCCATTCAGAAGGAGATCCGTCAAAGTTTCGACTTCCGGATAGTCCGAAGGATAATCCCCGGCAAAACGCTCCAGGATGCGCCGATTCACAAGACGAAACCCCGATGTCGGGTCACTTACCGAGGCACCGGCAAATACAGTCATCCATGTCCGTAAAATGAGTGTCCCGGTCATCCGAAGTGCTGACTGACGGTACTCGGAGGCTGTACGAAACCGTGACCCCAGAACGAGATCCGCACCAGTTCGCTCCATTTCCTCGACCAGAAGCGGAATCTGATTTGCAGGATGTTGACCGTCACCGTCGAGCTGCAGAGCACACTGATATCCACGTAGCAACGCCCATCGATACCCCGCCTGCATTGCTCCTCCGATCCCCACATTTATGGGCATACCGATATGAGGAATTCCGTTTGCCCGGAGCCAAAGCCGTGTTCGGTCGGTGGACCCGTCGTCAACAACCAGAAAGTCGTAAGACGGACTCTGCCGATGCAAGTCGTTACATACTTCCCTGATGGTCGGGAATTCGTTGAAAGCGGGAATAATCACAAGAAGTCGCATAGTTATGTCTCAAACCGTACCGTAATAGCGGGTTGAATGGCGGTATGCTACAATTACATTATACACTTCCGGAGCGGTGTGAGCGATGATATCTGAAAACACGCGGCCGACGGTTCGGTTCGCACGACAAACAGTGGTCTAAATGAGCACCCCCAGAATAACCGTTGCCATGCCTGTCAGAAACGGAGTCGGGTTCCTTGAATCCGCGGTTGAATCCGTTCTGACTCGGCAGAAAAGAGCCGGCGAAATCGCGCTGGTCATTGTCGACGGCGACTCAACCGACGGTTCCGGGGAAGCTGCGTTCAAGCTGCAATCGCGAACCCCACGACAAATCTCGGTGGTACGCCGGGAGCCCAGAGGGGTATTCGATGCAGTCAATCATGTGTGGAATACCGCCGAATCGGAGTTTCTGGGGTGGTTGAATGCCGACGACCTGTATCTTCCCGGTGCCGTGGATCGGGCGCTTGAGGGATTCAAAGATCCGGAGATTATGTGGTGCCACGGAAGGTGTGAAATCATCGACGGCCGGGAACGACCAATACGGAGGTATATCTCCCTATACAAGCATTTTCTGTCTCGCGGGGGATCTTTCCGGAGTCTACTGGTGGAAAATTACATTTCCCAACCCACGGTTATCGTTCGTCGGGAGTTTTGGGAGAAAGTCGGTGTGCTATCGAATCGGTATCGCTTTGCGGCCGACTACGATCTCTGGGTTCGCCTGTGCTCGATCTCAAAACCGTTGTATATACCCCAGAGGCAGGCCTGCTACCGTGTCCACCCCGACACCTTGAGTTCACGGAATTTTCATGATCAGTTTCGCGAGCAGTTGGATATCGCCGGCATGCATGGAGGAGGCCGTCACCCGTTGGCAATAGCTCTTCATCGTCTGCATCGAGTCCGAACCACGATCATTTATTCCATACTTAACGGACACAGGTGGGCCGAAACAGAGCATGCGGGGAGGGGACGATGAAAATCTGCATTCCCACCGCGCCCGGAGGGCACCTCACCGAGGTACTTGCGATTCTGGAAGCGTTTGACGGATACGATATCGTATTCATTGCACCAGACACCCCCCGGACGAGAAATCTTCCCTATCGTGTCAGGTGCGTTACCCAATGGGAAGGTCGCTTCTGGCTTCTGCAATTCGCCTTTGTTGCATTGCGGATTGCGTGGATTACGTTTCTTGAGAAACCGGACATCGTTTTCAGCACGGGAGGGGAAATCGCCGCCCCGGCTTTTCTTGCGGGACGTTTGCGGGGGGCTCGGACGGTGTTTCTGGAAAGCGTGACCAGAGTGCGACTTCCTACCGCAACGGGACGGGTGGTGTATCGACTCTGCGATCTGTTTCTGGTGCAACATCCCGAAATGGTAGCGTTCTACGGACGGAAAGCACGATATGCGGGCAGCATCCTGTAAGATTTTTGTATCTGTTGGATTCGCGTTTCAGGATTTTTCCCGTCTCATACGGGAAATGGACAAAATTGCGGCAATCCCCGGGCGTGAGGTGTTTATGCAGATCGGGAGTTGCCGGTATGAACCGCGCAACGCCCCATATATCCGATTCTGTGAGTCGACCGAGAAATATATAGCCGAGGCGGATTTGATAGTCTGTCACGGCGGCATGAGTGTTCTTGACGCTCTTTCCGCGGGGAAACCGGTGATAGCCGTTCCCCGGCTGGTTCGCTTCGGGGAAGTGCTGAACGATCACCAGCTCGAATTCATTCGTCGACTCGAGGATCGGCCGGGCGTCTATCCGGTGTACGGCGGAAATATCCCACCTGAAGCGATTACTCGTGCTCTTCGGCAACGAATGGAGTCTTCGATCGGTACGGACAACCGCGATCGATTGATCAGGACGCTTCGTTCATTCGCCGAAAGGGATCGGCAATCGTGAAGGATGGCGCTTTCAGCATATCCCAAGTGGCCCGGCAGGGATTGCAGCTTGGCGCCGCCGGGATTCTTGCCAATGCATCCTCGTTCGCATTGACAATTCTGCTTGCGCGAAAACTCTCGCCTTCCTCTTACGGTACAATAGCCTTTGTAAACGGTGCGGTGCGGTCTGTTTTGCTGTTTTGCGATTTCGGACTATCCGTTTCCATGACCCGTGAACTCGCGTTTTCATTGGGCCGACAAAGTGGGCATGGATCGCCCTCGGTAATTGCGGATTACCTTAAAGCATTGATCGTACCAGTCGCGGTTGGAGCTTTGAGTGCGGTGGGACTCGTGATATTCTCAATTGGTCCGGTAGAAAATGAAGAGTTCGGTCGTGCGGGGTGGACCGTCTTTCTCTGGGTTATGGCCCCACTGGCGGCACTGGAACTGGCCGCGGCGTATCGGGGAATTCGCAGAATCGGCATGGCTGGATTCACCCAGGCCGTATATGAACCACTGCGGTTGCTTGCGGTGCTTCTGATTCCCTTTTTCACGGTGTACAGCCTCGATTCGGTTATTCTCGCCTGGTCGATCGCATCGGGGGTAGTTCTGGGAATCCTTGTTTTCGTGGCGTTACCGGTGCTTCGTGGAGTGGTCCGACATGCCCGTGCGAGCGGTGGGATGTCCCGTGTTATGCCGATATACCGACGTGCAGTCGTATACGGCCCGCCTTTCATCGGACAGGTCTCCATGCCGCCGCTTTCAATTGCACTGCTGGGGCTTGTCGTTTCTCCGGCTGAAACGGCCGTTTTTGCCGCCGGAATACTTTTCTCAACACTCACCAACGTACTGCTGGGTCCTTTGTCTCAGGCACTGCTGCCGGCATTCGCCTTTCACGAAGGGCGGGGAAAACGGGCGTCCGCCGATTCCATTACCGTTCTTCTCAACGGCATAGTGACTCTGAACATGCTGGTATATCTATTCGTTACCCTTGCGGCCAAATTTCTCGTACGTACAGCCTTCGGTCCCGATTTTTCAGAGTCGGTCGATATCGTACTGATAACCGCCGCGGCGGGCCTTTTGGAGTCAGTTCGCTACGTAGTCGATCCACTGCAGTTCAGTGCGGGGAAAGTGAAGCATATTACGGTCGTGGAAGTAATCAGGCATATCGTTCTTGTGGTCTGTGTTCTTCTGCTCGGTCTGCATTTCGGTGTGATCGGAGCGGCCTGGGGAGTGGTCGGTGTATCTCTATTCAGTTTCACCGCCCGTGTTGGTCTAACCAATGCACTTTGGGGAACCGGGGCGACGGTGTACTCATGTAAAGGAGCCTTGTGGTGTCTGGTTATGGTTTCGCTCAACGGGTTTCGTGTGCCGTCATATCTGGTGATTGTGGTTGGGATAATTATGGCCCGGCTTCTCGGGCTTGTCGGGTTGCATGAGCTGAAGCGAATCTGGCGGGATGATACCGGAGAGTGAATCGGTTTGCGCCGGTGAAAACCGGTAGACAATCTGTGTTGGGGTCCGGAATTGTTTTTCCAGGAATTCCGGTATCGATCGCTCCCAAATAGAATCATGTGATTCATCCCACCAGGTTCTGGTGTAGGGACGGGCGGTTGCGGATTCAACCTGTCGCAGATTCCGTACTCCAATGACTAGAAACCGTGCATTATGGCGGATGAAAAACTCCCGCGTGAAGTCGTTTTTGTTTTCCGGCAGTGCGATCACCCGTGGCTCGATGTCGTACAGATAATGACGAATACGAGAGCAACCGACAACCGTTTGAGTTGACGATGTCTCGTTGTTAATAAACGAAATGACTTTCTTCAGTTCGCGATGCACCGCAATGTCGTCGTTTTTACCGCGCAGCACGGGGTGCACATGGTTTCGAATTTCTTCACTCACCGGAAGAAGACAAATCGCGGCTCCCAGCGCGACGATTACCCGAGCGAGTGCCGGTTTTGGAAAATACAGGGGCAGAAGTTTGAGAAATCCCGCGGTTCCATAAATAATGAGTATCGGAAAAAATGGCAGATAATAGAAGTGCAGGGATGTCTCGGGAAATGAGCGCAGGCTGAGAAAAAGGAGAAATACAGCCAAAGAAGAGGCGAGGAAAACATCCAACGTCTTTCGATGTGCAGATACGGCGGCAAAGGGGACGAAAAGAAGAAGGGGAGTAAGGACTGATGAATCGCGAATGATGTCGATCAGACCAACCTGGAGTTGCGTTTTGTACGACCGCAGAAATCCAATCAGGTTGGGAGTGCCGTCGGGACCGTCGGTGACGCCGCCCATCGCATACTCCAGAACAATAGATAGTTCTCCACGACCTTTGAGTGCCGTGTATATGTACCACGGGCTCACCAGTATTCCCGCCCCGGCGACTACAAAGAAAAATGCCCGAATATTGCCGCCGATATCAGATTCCCGACCGTTAATAATGAAGTGAATAAGCAGAGGAGGTATGAACCAGTACCCATTTCTGCGAGAGAGTACAAGAAGTGCGAGCGCTACGGCGGTAAGAGGATAGAACCTTCTATTGTCGCTGTGAAGAAGCACAAAAAGAAAGGCAAAAACTGAAACGCAGAATGATATGTCCTTCGTCGCGTGCCAGGTCATTTTGGTGATTACTGGGTCAAAAGAGACCAGGAGGGCTGAAAACAAACCCATAACATTTGAACGGAATATTCGTGCGGCAACAAGATACACAAGTATCGTCAGAAGTGCCGAGAATACCAGGTTCACATAATCGGCATTTCGGTGACGGTATCCGGTGAGGTGATGTGCGGCAAGCACAAAACCGATATACAACGGCATTATATCGTCGGCCGTTCTGTAGCCGTCTCGATCGGCAGGGTCGTCGGTTTCTTTCACCCATCCTTTACCTTCGAAAACGTTTTTGGCCACGCTGATGTACTGGCTTTCGTCACCGACCGGAACATGCTGCAATTGTGTGTATCGGAAGCGAACGAAGACCGACAATGCGACAATGCCGAATAGAAAGAGGCCGGTGCGGGGAATTTTTTGAAGGTACAACCTGTTTTGTCCGAAGAGATTCAATTTTTGGTCCTTGAATGGACTTTCCCGGATTCACGACATACAAGAATGAGCTTTATCCCGGCAAACTAGCCCAGGTTTCGCAATCGACACGCCAATTGTCGGACACCACACTAGACCGTAAACCGTTACGTGGGTCGAGGGTCGAAATATGCCTCGATCCCGACATGGCGACACGAGTCCAGCTTTGAGCATGCACCGGCAGGAGATTCTGATCGTGCTGTCCGCGTGCATGGGAATACTTCTGATTCTACAATTCTGTAACGTTTTTGGCCGGCGTGCGAAAGCCGGACGGGCCGGATTCATAGAGGTTGTTACCGTGGGTGTCTATGGCGACTATGCAGGGAAAATCTTTGACAACAAATCGACGAATAGCCTCCGGTCCGAGGTCTTCGTAGGCCAAAACGGAAACTTCTTTGATAGACTGGGCAAGCAGAGCGCCGCCGCCGCCAAGGGCCGCAAAGTATACGCAGCCGAAGCGAGACATTGCCTCGATCACCGCGTCGCTTCGGTTACCTTTTCCGATCATTCCGCGTAATCCGGAGTGCTCGATGAGCTTCGGTGAGTATGCGTCCATCCGGCTGCTGGTGGTCGGGCCTGCGCTTCCGATCGGAGCGGGGGGACGGGCCGGAGTCGGCCCTGCAAAATAGACGATCTGGTTTTCGAGGTTTACCGGCAGGGGTTCTCCACGGTCGATGCATTCACACAGACGCTTGTGTGCCGCATCTCGGGCCGTGATTAGCTCCCCGGAGATGAGTACATTTGTACCGCTACGCAGCAATCGTGCTTCGGACTCGTGAAGTGGTGTTCGTATAGTTACCGTCTGGTTCATGGATTCCCTTTATATTAGAACGGATGCATGGCGGGCCGCATGGCAATTCAGATTGACGGCAACTGGAAGAGACGCGATATGACACGGAAAGGTCTCTATGTGAACATCCAGGGCGGTTGTCGCGCCGCCCAGCCCCTGAGGACCGACACCCGACCGGTTCAGAAGTGTAAGAAGCTCGTCCTCGAGTTCCTGGTATTTAGTGTCGGGATGGCGGGAGCCAATCGGGCGGATAAGTGCCTTCTTTGCCAGGTAGGCGGCTTTCTCGAAAGTCCCCCCAATGCCGACACCGACTATTGTCGGGGGGCAGGGGTTCCCGCCGGCTTCGGTAACCGTGCGATAAACAAAATCCACAACGCCTCGGCGCCCATCCGAAGGTCGGAGCATGGTGAGGGCACTCATGTTCTCCGATCCACCTCCTTTAGGAGCCAGGGTTATGCGCAGTTCATCGCCGTCCACCATGTCCAGATGAATAATCGGTGGGGTATTGTCCCCGGTGTTCCGTCTTTCGAACAGAGGATCCTGTACAATTGAGTTTCGCAGGTATCCCTCACGGTATCCCCGTGCCGTTCCGTCGGTAATCGCCTGATTGAGATTACCTCCTTCGATTCGTAAGTCACGACCAAATTCAATGAAAAAGACCGCAAACCCGGTGTCCTGACACAGGGGTATATTGCCCTGCTCCGCCAGTTCCGCATTTCGAATGCATTGCGAAAGAATGGTTGTGCCAAGTGGCGCCTCGCTGTCGGATTCGGCGGCTTTCCGGAGAGATTGTTTGACCTCCTCAGGGAGATGCACTGCCGCTTTGCGGCAAAGCGAAGTAACCTCTTGTACAACAGTGGCGAAGGGTATTCTTCTCATATCAAGAATCTCTATTCAGTTTCCGGTGCCCCGAGTGATTCTGTGTGCACGGTTTGTGCCAGATTCCCCAGACGATCGCGGTAAGAATCGATGTCCTTCAAGGGTCTACGGGCAACTCCGCTTTCCATTGCCGCAACAGCAACCGCGAGACTCTCTTCGACAAGAACCCGCGGATCGGTGGGCTTGGGGATAATATAATCCGGCCCAAACTCGAGGCTTTTCAGATTGTACGCTTTCAGTACCGTTTCGGGCACATTGCCGGCACGGGCCAGTGTAGCAAGAGCGCGAGTAGCCGCTTCTTTCATGTGATCGGTTATTGAGGTCGCTTTCACATCGAGTGCCCCCCTGAAGATGTAGGGAAATCCGAGTACATTGTTTACCTGATTTGGATAATCCGATCTTCCGGTGGCCATTATGACGTTGGGAGCCGCCTCTTTAGCCGTATAGTAGCCGATTTCGGGATCGGGATTGGCCATCGCAAAGACAATGGGCCTGTCGGCCATGGATATCACCATTTCTTTGGAGACCAATCCTCCCATACTCAGCCCGGCGAAAACATCCGCTCCCTCCATAGCTTCGGCAAGTGTTCTTCTGTTTGATGTCGTGGAGAACTCCTCTTTTTGAGAATTCATGCCTTCGGTTCTTCCCGAGTAAACAACACCCTTGCTGTCGACCAGTATGACATTTTCACGTTTGATTCCTAGTTGTACATACAACCGCGCACACGATATCGCGGCGGCTCCGGCGCCCGAGAAAACGACGCGCAGATCTTGTAATTCCTTGCCCTGCAATTCGGCGGCGTTCAGCAGTGCGGCGCCTGAAATGATCGCGGTTCCATGCTGATCGTCATGGAATACCGGTATATCCATTTCCGCTTTTAGACGTTCTTCAATGTAAAAGCACTCGGGAGCTTTGATGTCCTCGAGGTTAATCCCTCCGAATGTCGGCTCCAACGCCTTTACAACCTGTATTATTTCATCGGGAGATTTCGTTTTCAGTTCCAGATCGAATACGTCGATATCGGCAAACCGTTTGAAGAGGACACCTTTTCCTTCCATAACGGGCTTGCCGGCCAGCGGCCCGATATCGCCAAGCCCGAGGACCGCCGATCCGTCACTGACAACCGCGACAAGATTTCCACGGGCGGTATACAAATCCGCGGTCGAGGGGTCTCGTTGGATTTCCCGGCACGGTTCCGCCACGCCGGGAGAATATGCCAACGACAGGTCCTTTTGAGTACTGCATGATTTGGTGATCGCAATGGCGATTTTCCCGGGACGACCCCGTCGGTGGTACTCGAGTGCTTCCTCTTTTGTAAACATTGATTTCTCTTCCGAATCTCCAGGGGGAACATAGTTCAAATTATTTGCCGAATATATGGTCTGTGTGGAGGTGTTTCGTAGTTCGACCGGGGCTTTGCTACAGGTACTCCGAACACTGCGGAGATGCAATATGTTCCCGTAACGCCCGTATTTCTATCGACGTCGACGCGTCGGTATTTCGCTGCCGGCATGGAGTGTGGACGTCCCGGGAAGCCCCTCTCTTGGAAGTTTTCTGCCCGGACGGTGATATACAGCGTTTCCGACTATAGACGGCAGAAAACACTTTGGTAATTTTCGATACCATAAAAATAGAATGTGCCGCTCCGTTCGGAGAACCGGTAAATCTGGTATTCTTCGGAATTGATTAGATTGGGGTGGGGAAAGCCGGCGCCGGAGGCGTGCACAATTATATATTCCAAGATCTGGTAAGCAGCTTCGGGGATTTTTTGTCCAACTGATTTGCCCGAGCCAGGTGGACGATCACCGAAGGCCGGCCAACCGACCGGCACGGCAGAATTCACCGCTGCGAATAGAGATAATGGACTAATCTCGCCCGGATGCAGAGCAATCGCTCTATTCCAGTCCGGATTTCATGGTCGACAGCGAGCTATATGCCGTAAGTCGGCTGTGAAACCTGGACTGAATAAGCCCTGAACGACACCAACTCGCCTGCCCCTTAACCTGAAGGGCATCCGAGTTTTCGCGACACTGTTCGCATATCGCCCCCAAGCTAAATCTGAGCGGCGCTTGCAAGAGCCCGCATTTAAAGAATTGTGCCGCTTGAACTCGAGTGGCTGAGTATTATCTATCAAGACTAACTGGACGGCGTGACAACGTGCCCGAATAGGCGAATACCGCACCTGGGTATACCGGCGCACACCAGGATGATCGGCGCGCCGATCTCTGTATAGACCCGATAGGAGGGATGATGGCTGAGAAAAAACATGGAGAAACCGCGCATATTATCATAGGAGAAAAGCAGGCGGAATTTCCGATTATCCCGGGAACAGTCGGACCTTCGGGAATTGACATTTCCCGGCTACAGGCTGAATTGGGGCATTATTCGGTCGATAGCGGCTTTGCTAACACCGCCGCGTCCCAGAGCCGGACCACCTATGTAGACGGTGAAAACGGGGTTCTGTTGATGCGGGGATACGATATTCTCGATCTGGTCGAAAATTGCAGCTTTGTGGAAGTTGCCTATTTGCTGGTTCACGGATCTCTTCCCACGGAAGCCGAGTTGAAGAAATTCAGTCGTTATCTGAATTCTCACTCAATGATCCATGAAAACATGCACCATTTTTTTAACGGATTTCCCGCGGATTCTCACCCTATGGCGATTCTGGCTTCGATGGTAACATCGCTGTCCAGTTTCTATCCGTCACTTTCTTACGGAGATCCGACATTCGATATAACCGCGGCTCGTCTGATCTCCAAAGTGAGAACGATTGCCGCCTTTTCATACAAAAAATCACTTGGGGACCCTGTGGTCTATCCTCGACATGATTTGTCATACTGCGCCAATTTCCTCAACATGATGTTTTCATCACCGGTAAAAGAGTATGAAATCGAACCGGACGTGATCGAGATCCTGAACAAGCTGCTTATTCTGCATGTTGATCATGGTCAAAACTGCTCTACGACCGCTGTTCGGTTGGTGGGTAGCGCACGCGCTAACTTGTATGCGGCTATATCCGCTGGTATCTGTGCTCTGTGGGGACCGCTGCACGGCGGTGCTAATCAGGCGGTGATCGAAATGCTCAAACGGATCAAGAATGACTCCAAAAACATAAAAAAGTATGTCGAAATGGCAAAAGATCGGGACAATCCGTTCCGTTTGATGGGTTTCGGGCATCCTGTGTACGAGGAATATGATCCCCGTGCGAAGGTATGCAAGAAACTCTGCGACCAAATGCTGAGGAAAAAGGGTATCACCGATCCCCTTCTGGATATAGCACTTGCCCTCGAAGAAATCGCTCTACAGGATGAATATTTCGTAAGCAGAAATCTCTATCCCAACGTCGATTTCTATACCGGCATTCTTTACCGTGCTGTCGGTATTCCTACAAATATGCTCACGGTGATGTTCGTGCTGGGAAGGCTTCCGGGATGGATCGCTCAGTGGAAAGAGCAAACTGATAATCCGGGCGGAAAGATTTATCGCCCGCGGCAGATCTATGCCGGTCCTGCCAAAAGAGCTTTCGTTCAGATCAAGGATCGACACAAGAGCGCGGCCGAAGAGAGCAATAATGACGACGTTGAACCGGAACTGGATTAATCCCGCGCTTCGCGGGAAAACACGTTTAACTAAGCCCCATTCGGGCGATATATCGGTCCCACGGACCTTTAATAGGATGATCACGTGGGGTTTGTGTTCTGCTGCTACAGACATGACACGCGCCTAACGGCGCTATGAGTACCCCATAGTCTGCTAAGCAGATAACAAGAGCCGGAAAGAGCGCGTTGCCAATTGTCGGACGGTACACTAGCGAGCAGCGGTACAGTAGGATGGATCAGAAGCCCTGCAGCCCGCAGCAGCGCGTACAAACCGGCATCAGACCTTTCTCCATTTCCTTTCGGAAGTTTTTGAATTTCTCACCGTTCCAGATGTCGTAGAAAGATTCTTCATTGATATTGCCACAGGTGTAATCCTGATAATCCCGGCATGGTGTCACGCGGCCGTCGGGAGAAATTTCGGCGATGTAGTAAATGCTCTCGCATTTCGGATATCCGCAATCCCAGGTGTGATCCGCGTAATATCTGCGAATATCGGCTTCTTTTGTTATGTCGGGAAGAAACTGCGGGACCGAATTTCTACCCTTTGATATTCGAATGACTTCGGCAACCTGTTCGGCCGTAACTTTCGGGTCAACATCGTTGAAGCAGGATTTCAGATACCCTCTGTGGTTCCTGGGAGGATAGCCGAACCGATTTTCAAACACCTGTTCGTGCAATTCCCCGCGTTCAGGTGTGATGAACCATCCGTAATAGTAAGGGTGTAGTTGTGTTTTGTCCAGGACCAATCGGTGAATTTCGGCAAGATGCTCATAGTTGTGATTGGAAATTACGGTAATCGGCATGACAAGTGGATGTTTTAGTCCTTTTCTGAGCTTTATTTCATCGATACGATCAATCACGGCCATCGTCCGTTCAAAATTGTCCGCCTTTTTCCCGGCCGGGGAGCGCATGAGATTCTGCGATTCCGAATCCCAGCCATCCAGACTCAGGAATAGAACGTCAAGTGCCCCCGTATCTATCAGGTCCTCGATAATCGGCTCGAGTGCCTGTGAGTTGGATACAATCGATCCGTGAAGCTTGTGACGTGCGAGTTCCTCGAAAAGCGGAAGCAAAGGTTTCCACATAGTGGGCTCACCGCCCCAGATATAATAAACAGGTTTGTCTCGACGGGTTTCGAATACTATTCGTTTGACTACATCGAAATCAAGCTGCTCCAGACGTTCGCCGGCCTCCAGTTTGGCGCGAAGATGTCCGTTTTCTCCCCATTGACCGCACGAAGAGCACCGCAGATTGCAAACTTCGTTTACTCGAAGAGAAATTTGCCCAACCGGGATATCACCTTCCGGTTTCTTTGGGACAAGATACTTGCGAACTGCATGACGGAGCATGAAATAGTAATCGGGCCGTCGGATAAGCTCGGGCAAAACATGTTTGGTGAAGAATGCTCCGGGAAGAAGCGCTTTCCCTTTATAACGAGCCATATATGTACTTCCTTTCGCCGGTGCTTACCGGTTTTGTATTATCTTCAACATCTGATTTGCCGCTGTTGTATTTCGGTACAGTTGGGTTGCCGGTCCCCGAGGCGGCCGGCAAACCGTTGCCGATCAATGTTGTATGTCGGCATATCGCCCGGTCGGATAAGTGGTTTCAACCGATCGTTGTCTTATCCTCCGACCTAATCCAAGTTTCGCAATCGACTCACGGCATTCTGCGTAAGTTGTTGCACGATTTTAACTTAGCCCAAGTTTCGCAACCAACTCACGGCATTCTGCGTAAGCCGGCGCGCGAT
>CAYFVL010000008.1:0-39713 GCA_964346405.1 uncultured Fibrobacterota bacterium | reverse complement strand
AATCGCGCGCCGGCTTACGCAGAATGCCGTGAGTTGATTGCGAAACTTGGGCTAATGAATCCACGTGCCTGGCTTTTTCAGAAATGGCGGAGGTGGAGGCCCTGGAATAACCCGTTCTCAAGTCTGATTTGCCCCTAACCTCCCAAAACTGCTCCTGATCAGTGAGCGGAAGCTCGCGAGAAATCTTTCTTTATATCCACAATTGCTTCCCGGTCGACTATATTGTGTATAAGAACAATCGATCAAACTCGTGACGCCTTTTTTTCTGCACCGCCGTCCGAAAAAACTTTTCAAGCTTCAACACAGGAGGAACACCTTGAATCGCAACAGACTCCTACACCTGTTCACCGGAATTCTTTTTCTCGTCGCTTCGATGACTCCGCTTCGGGCCGATGTTTCCTATGAACTCTCGGGTACAGTTGTTGATGAGACCGGTAGTCCGGTTTCCGGTGCTCTGGTTGAAATCCTCGGGACAGAGCTTTCCTCTTCTACCGACAATGCCGGAGAATTTCTTATTCAGGGCACGGTTGGTGTGTCATCCGTTGCGCAGAACATTGGTCCTCAATCGCGCATCGTGTTTCAGGGCAGGACACTGGTCCTCGATCTTCCCGACGGAGGATCGGATGTTTCAGTTAATGTACTCAACAGTCGCGGCCGGACAGTTGCCAGGCGCCTGTCCGGGGACTTACCGTCGGGGCGACACACGATTCGGACGGCTGATATTGCGCGGCTGTCGGGCGGCCTTTACCTGGTGACGGTACGGGTGAACGGCCGGGAGATCACGATCCCGCGTATGTATGTCGGCAGTTTGGGTTTTGGGAGTTTGGTTGCTTCTCTCTCGGCCGACCGGAATATCACGGCGACCACGGCTCTGGCGAAAAACGCGGCCGGCGACAGCGTGCGGATCGTTGCGGACAACCATCAGGAAAAGAGAATCGTTTGTACCATTCCTGCCGGAGATCTTGGAACGTTGACCCTCTATCGCCGTTCACTGGGATTCACTACGGCGAATTATCCCGCTGTCGACGGCTCTACTTCTGCACATCCGCTTGCTCGGGTCATCGCGTGCTACCTCATGGAGAGTTCGTGGAGTTGGCATTATTGGTATCGGGACGGGACGTACCGAGTGCTCCCCTATACCGAAAGTGACGACCGTACCGACAGCATTGGCTCAATGACCGAGCACCGGGGAACGCATGGCTCCTACGTCAGTCTCATTCAGGATAGCGCGGAACTGATACTTGTTGCCCGTATGCCCTCGGAGGACGAACTGGGTCTGGCGCAGGATAATGGGGTTGATCTCGACATTCAGGAAGTCGCGCTGGATGCGTTTGTTTTTATTGTGCATGCGGAAAATCAGGTCAACAATCTGGCGCTGCAGGAAGCGGTGGACATATATTCCGGCAATATCACCAACTGGTCGGCAGTCGGAGGGGCCGATAAGGCAATCAGTCCGTATCAGCGCAATGCGAATTCGGGGAGTCAGGAGCTGATGATGTCCCTGGTTATGAAGGATACCCCCATGCTCGAGGTGCCCGATGCAATGGTTCTGGGGGGAATGACCGGCCCGTTTCTCAAGCTTCCTTACGATAGGGCAGGAATCGCCTTTACGGTGTATTTCTATAAGGAATTTATGGCGGGATCCGAGGGGCTGGTGAAAACTATTGGAATTAACGGAGTAATACCAGAATACGAAACCATTCGCGACAGGGAATATCCGCTGTTCAGCGAGGTGTACGTGGTGATACGATCGGATGCCGAAGAGCACGGCGGCGCACGGAGACTTCGGGATTGGCTGATCGTGCCTGAAGGGCAAAATGTGGTCAAGCAGAGCGGGTATGTTCCGATCGGGATACAGTGATTTGGGTCGTTCCACGTCGGCCAAGCCGCAAAAGCGGAAAGCGTCAATCCCTTGTGGATGACAGCGGGGATAATCAAACTCTCATTCATCGAGGATGCAATGAAAACAAGACGTATCCACCTAATTGTGATTCCACTCGATTGAAACGTTCCCGGATGCTCGACATATAGTTGCCGGTCCCGACGGTAGTTTGTACCTCTGTGACCGAAAGGGCGGTGGACTCCTCGGCATTTTCACCGGGTCGGGTCTTGGGCCGGTGCGGTGTTGTTCGTGCGAGTACGGGTTTCTGCAACGGACGGTGAATCGAACATGCACATGCTTCGGTGTGTGCACAAAGGACTCTGACGGCTCCGGCCCGGCATTTGCAGTTCTCCTGCTATTAGCCGTATCGCTTCAGGCAAATGCGCAAAATGGGACAGTAAACCGCCTGATGCCCGCCTTTCCCAAGCTGTTTCAGCGGATTATCAGAGAAAACCCGCAACCGGGCCCCATCAACCAAACCGTATAATCCTCTCCCAAAAAACGATTGCAGACGAGTGAAAGCTTCGACTTGATCGCTATCAGCATCGAAGATACCACGGAAGCGGCCCGAGGGGATCAACACGACTCGGCTCAGGGGGAACGAAGCTTCGGCGGCTTGCTCCGTATATTCCGTCCTTTTACCCAGCCCCAAAACCGCTACCCACGATACTGCTCCTGCTCGAGCCATCCGTTTTTCAGCGTAAACAGCAGCTCCCGATGAAAGAGGAAATCCTCTTCACCGGCCGTCATCCGTTCACCAGTCTCACGTGCCGAACGACTCAGGGGCTGCAGCAACTCTCTATGGCGCACAAGAGATTCATAGTCACAGCGCCACAACTGGAGCGGTTGGATGGCGTGAAGTATTGACGCAATACGTAAACCCGCCGGGTCACTGTCACCCCAGTGAAGACGCCGCGTACAGTTGGGATGACCGCCAATTGAATGGTAAAGTTTTCGTACCGCGGAATTGGGAAATCCCTGGGTGTAAAGGATTACTCCGGAATGCCGCTCGCGAACCAGACCCGCAAACGGACTCTCGTTTTCTATTGTCGTCAGAGTGGTATCGGGAGGAATGCGTATTTCCTCGATCTTCTGGAGATTGGATGCCGACAACACGGCGGCTTCACCAACATCCGTCAGCCGTTGGACCTGATCGAATTCGGCTCCTGCTTTTCGATAAATCACCGGCCCGAAAACCGTCACCGTAACCGAGCCGCCCGTTTCGACAACGCCGTGGTTTGAAAGGGCCTCCCGACGAAGCCCTTGCCGGATCTCACCTCGAGTTGCTTCCAGTTCGGCAAATTCGCCACCGTCCAGGAGAAAAAGACTCTCCGCAACGACCGAAAGATCGCGTCCGGCGCGTAGCGCCTTACTGTCTGAAAAAAAACGTGCGCCAAGCTCCGAAAGCGTAAAGGGTTCCTCATTGTTCAGCAGTGCCTGTACGACTGTACCCACGAGTTCCCAGTTTTCGAACCCGACGTTTCGACACGCCTCACGTGCGATCAACGGCTCGACCGAGACCAGGTCGGGGAAGGTGAGCTGGAACCGCCGAACGGTTTCCTCGGCACGGTCTGATGTTCGCCGCTCCGGTTGAACAAATGGTATTCCCAGCGCCCGATGGACATCCGCGATCCACTTCTCCCGCTGCGATTTCTCGAGCGGTTCAAGCAGAATGTCGGTCCGAAGGCGCACGGTACCATCTCTACTCAACCGCAACGGAGCCGTTCCAAATGCCGCCACCAATTCCTCGGGCAGGGAATGCTTTTCGCGGAGCAGCAGAACCGATCGAGGCAGTTCACCGGTCTTTTGTCGGGCCGAACACATCCGTTTTAGGGGGGATGCGAGTTCGGGCAATGCCGCAAGCATGCGGGAGAGGCGCTCGGGTGCGCATGGTAAGTCCTGGTTCATGATCAACTACCCAGCTCTTCCTCGAATCCAATGTCGTCCTCCCCATCGTCGGGTTCGGCAAACAGATCCATTTGCTTTTGCGAGCGGTTTTCCCAGTGAAAGGGGTAGAGATGCACATTGTACTCCGAGTCCTTGACAATCAACACTGTAGTTGATCTCTCCACTTCCCGCTTGGCTCCGTCCTGCTCCGGTGAGGCCACTAAAAGTTGCAGTCCCATATCTCCGGCGAAACCCAGAAGCTGATCCCGTCGTCCGGCATCGATACCGTAAAAGGCCTCATCAAAAAGCAGCGTATGCAGCCTGAGGGCGTTTCCTTCGAACAAAAAGTGGGCGATTGTCAGAATGGTAAGATAGTTGGGCACCGCCTGTTCGCCCCCGGAGCCCACGCTTTTTGTCCGACGGTCGATCAGCACTCCATTATCGTTTGCGCTACCCATGCGAAGATGATAGGAATACCAGTTCCGGTAGTCCAGCGCTTCGGGCACCGTTTCGAGTTCGGTTGAGAGGATCTCGTCACGATGGTCCTCGATAAAGTTGCGCAGGACCTCCTCGGTTTGCGCATCGAATGGATTGAACTTCTTCACCGCCTCGATAAGCGGCCGGTACCGGTCCTCCCGAATCAGCTCGAGTTTGTAACGGGTGCTCCCGAAGGTGCGTCGGGATAGACGTTCGTTGATCGTTCGCACCATGCGCTCGAGCCGTGATACGTGACGCGCAAAAAAGGAAACCAATTCGGTAACGATAATCTTCTTGAAAAGCGCCGCGGTTCGCTCATTGATCACCTGTTGCTGCTCTGTTATCGACGTCCGTTGTGCCTCGGCCAGGTCGGAAACGGGAGAATCCCTTCGATCCACCAATCGATTGGTTTCTTCATCGTAGTGAAACCCGAATGTTGCCCCGTATACAGGGTCGGTCAGTTTCTCCCGAAGGCTTCCAACCGCGGTGGCATCCCGACGGTCGGCTTCGCGCATCGCACTCTCAACGGCTTCGGCATTCTTGAACTGCAAACCTTGTCTGGTGCGAAGAACGTAATAGGACACATCCTCGACTGCTTCGCCGACTCGAGTTCGGATGTCCTCTTCGGCCCGCGCAAACTCTTCTGAAAGAGCGCCCAGCCGCTTTTCCACCTCCTCCCAACGGCGCCGCAGATCCTCGCCATGTTCCTGAGCCGCACCTTCCCGCCTGAGCACCGCATCGTAGTCTTCCTGAATGTCCCGTCGTTGTGAATCGAATTCCCGTATCCGGGCCTCCAGCTCCTCCAGCCCCTCCTCTCGCACACGCTTATCGACTGCCGCCAGTCGGGCGCTCATGCCGGTGCGTTGTTCGTCGGCCTCGCGGTATCTTGCCTCGATCACGTCTCTTTGCTCTGTTCGATATTTTTGCTCCTGTCGATGCAGAGCCAGTTCATTTCCGGTTTCCGTGAGTTCTCGATTGGCAGTGCGCAGATCGGTTGCGAGTTGTTCTAGTCTGTTAAGTTGACGTTGGGCTTCATCGCCCTGCTTGCGATACATCGAGTGTTCCCGTTCAAGATCCGCCGACCGGGAATCGAGTGCTGCAAGCGCCGCCTCGAGCGCTCGCCGGCGTTCCTCCAGCCCTATAAAGCGCGAGGGTGAACCTGAGAGGCGGCGTTGATGAGCCCGGAATGTTAGAATGCTCCCAAATTCCCCTTCACTACGACCGGGCCCCCGCCGGGCACGCATCTCTTCGTACAACACGGCAAGCGCACCCGGCTTCGATCGCCCGATATCGAACGAGGCGGTTATCCAGTCGGGTAGTTCATTTACAGCAGTCGACAAATCAGCAACCCGTATGCCCGGGGCGGTGCGGGTGACGATTCCCAAAGCTTCGGCATACTCCGTATGCGCCACGCAAATCGTTGATAATATGTCCTGCCCCACCGCCTCCTCAACGTACGACCGTGTTTCCTCAGCGACTTCACTTTGCCATTCAATCAGTTCATACAACAGATGCGCATCGACATTCTCATCGTCAAGGTTCGACAAGCACTCGGTAAGTCCGGAAATCTCTGGTCGGACATCTCCGGCCGACTCCAGTTCTTTGCGGCGACGGCGTACTTCATCCAGTTCCGTAGCAGTGCGATCGGCCTCCATGCTGCATTTGTCCAGGTTTCGTGTGCACGATGTTCGGGCGGCCTCCAGTATTTCCCGAAGCTCGTCCGTTACCGCCGACCCTTCGGCCACGGATGGAGAGTCTTGTTCCTTCCGCGCCCGTATTCGTTCCGCCATTCTCACCGTGTCCGCGCCCGCGGCCTTTCCAATCGATTCGCACAATGATTCAATCATCTCCATCGCTCCGATTACGGCACGAAAAGATTGAATGGTACGGTTTTCGCACGCCTCGAGCGTCGACAGTGCCTCTCGGAGTTCGCGTTCGAGCGATTTGCATTTGTGCGTAGTCCGTTCGAGGTCTTGTGCCAGTTCGTTGCGTTGTCGCACAAGACCCGCGGAGTCCTTGCTGCGAAGATCTTCGATTGTCCGCTGCACAACCGCAAGACGGTCCTGGAGCGCGGCGCGTTCGTCGGCCAGATGTGCTATGGTCTGCTGCGTCTCTTTTGCGTCCTGTTCAATTCGCCCTGTCTCGGATTCCAGATCGACTCGTCGGAAATACAGAAGCATCCAGCGATACCTGGCGGTGCTTTCCCTCAAATCATCCACCGTCTTTACCAGCGTGTCGAGTCCGTCGAGATACGTGAGTTTCCGTTTCATCTCATCAAGCAGAGCCCCGGCTTCATCGAGACCACGAAGCGCTTCGATGATACGATCGAACAGATCCGTTTTCGGCTCGGGAAGAAGGGTTTTGAACAGTTCATGGTAGTCGGCGGCCGAGGATGCAATCTCGCGGTAGGCTTTACCCATCGAGAGAAACCGGCACGTTTCTCGAAAGATTTCCTCATTCGTGAATAAACGTCTGCCGATTTCTTTCGCGTAGGCGCCGATATTGAGAAAACCGCCCGACGGCCCCAACGCTTCACGCATTTCGCGCTGAGTGGTGACCCGTACCGTGCCGTTTTCTTCGGTGATCCAGGGAATGGATTCCAGTGGTGCGGGTTTTAGAATACCCCATCTTTGAATGCGTTCATCCATGGAGAAAGTGGAAAGCCCCACCCCGAGGGTCAAAACCCGGTCTGAGTCTTCTTCGTACAGCTCAACCGCCGCGTAGCTCACTCCACCCGTGGTATTTATCGGGCCGGTCTCGACATTGTAGCGCATGACAATGCCCTGTGGCCGACGCCCACCGTCTTTGCGCGCCCCCACCCGCGCCGCCGAATTGAATTCCATGTGTTGACCGGCCGTGAGCACATAATGAACGGCGTCGAGTATGGTCGTTTTACCCGATCCGTTATCGCCCAGAAGGAACAGATGCCCTCCGCCTTCTATATCCACCGTCTCGTTCTGGAAATTGTGGAAATTTACGAGACGGACTTTTCTGATTTGGTATTTTGGTTCCATACGCTGTCACATGATTTTCAGATTCGTCATTCGGTTTCCAACTCGTCATTCTCATCCGACTCTGTGGTTTCGGCTAACATGCTACTTTGGTAAATAGACTGGATCTCTTCGATATGACGGCTCAGATACCCCGCGTTGTAATGATAGATCGCCGGAAGCGCTTCGTAAATGGTCTGTTCTTCGGATATGCGTTCACCGGGAGGCGGCGGAATTTTACGCAGGAACCGGTAACGTTCCAGCACTGGAAACACCTGCCGAAGTATGCGGCTTCGCACCTGTTCCGAGGTATATTGCTCACGCCCCTCCGGCAAGAATTCTCCAAACCGTCGAGTGCAGAACTCCAGCAGGTCGCCAAATCGAAAACACAGGTTATCCCTGTCGTCAACCGTCATGTCGTTCTCGTCGATCTGGTGCTCGAAAAACTCGAGGATGAGCATAAACGCGATGCACTCGTCACGACGCGTAAAATTGAACAGATCCCGCATCGATTCGGTGATTGAGCTGTTATACCATTTTTCTTTATAAAGACGAGCGCATTTGCCGTCGATCACCAATGTCCATCCGAAAAATGCTTCGAAAAAGGCGCCGAATTCCCCCCGATGTCGCCGAAGAAAATTAAACGCGGGCTCGTCGTCGGTCCGGTAAAAATAGGGGCTCTCGAGCAGCATATTGCATACCGAGCGCACACGATCGGCATTTCGTTCAAGAAGTTGTTTCCAGATATCGCCCTGCGGCATCAGTCAGTCTCCTCGGAATCACGGACTATTCTCAGATCCGGACAGTACATCCGGATCTCTTCGACCGTTAATTTCGCAAACTCCGGTAGGGGCATAACCGCACACCCCACCGATTTCAATTTGCGGCCCTCGGCTAGAATGCCGGCGCGCGCCAGCTCCAGTATGCGCCCCAGATCCCTGCCGGACTGAAAATCTCCGCGGGAAAGCAGCGTTTCCGCGAAATTCCCAATCAGCCCCATCTCTGAAAGCCATTGCAACAAATTTTTAAGCCGTTCCTGCTCCATGCTGTGCACCACCGCCCCCGCCGCGGTTTTGGGCCGAAGTATGGTTGCGGGGCTTTGGCGACGTTTCCAGGAGTTGCGACGGGGTCGCGGAGGGTCGGCCTTTTCTTCGTGATCCCAGAAATGCATATCGCCGCGCATGTGAGCCCAGGACAGCACCGATGTTATCAACCCGGTGGGAACGGTATCCGGAGGGAGTTCGGCCAGCTCCCGAAGGCGCATTCGGATATCTTCGATTCGATTGCTGCGCCGTTCCAGTTCCTTGAGATGACTCGACATGCGCTGCCAGACGTGCAGTGCGGAGCCGTTTATCCGGTGACAAAGAGAATCCAGTGTCCCTTCGTCGCGATAAAAACGATAAAGATCACGTGCAACCAGCGATGGATCCGAACGCCTGCCGCCCGACTGGAGAAGTTGCGGGGCATTGCGTCGCTCGGATTCCATTTGAGTGTACGCGGCATATAACCGTTCACGGTAGCGCTTTCCACCCAGACGCCGGATGTCCTCGATCAGGTCCGCGCGAAGCGTCGCGATTCGGCTCAGATAGCGATCCACATACTCCCGAAGAGCGGTCAGCAAGTCCCGGAGTTCTTCGATGTTGTATTCGATCACCAGAAAACCAAGCATTCGTGCATTGAATTCGGTCAACGATGCCGCAATATCGTGTGTTATCTGTTCGCTCTTATAAATCTGAAAAAGAATCCGTCGCGATTCGGCGTCATCCGGAGAGCGCCTGGCAAGAGCACGAAGAAGCTTAACCAGCTCGTGAACCGTGCCGCACAATTCCTCGAGAAGATCACGCGCGTCGGGGGTGCGGTCCTCGAGATCGTCCTGAAGACGTTCTTCGAGCCAGACCAGGAAGTGAATGGTGTCGCTCGTGAGTCCGTATCGGTATTTGGTGCGGCGCGTATCCCGATACCCTCGGATTCGTTCTTTTTCAAGACGGACCGTGATAAGATTCCACTCAATCAGTTGATGGATATCTATATTGAACTGGTCCTGGCCGTATGGTTGCCCCAGAGTTCGCTCCTGTACCCCGGCAACCGCATGGTAGAGGTCTTCATGCAACGGTTCCAGTTCATGCCCCCGACGCATCAGCAGCATCCGATAGGCGATTTGGGCGTAGGCCAGGGCGCGCTCGGATCCCAACAGGTTCGCAACCGTGGGATTTCGCCGCCCAATCAGCTCGGAGACGGCTCCCGACTCATAGGCTGGAAGCGGATCGCTGTGGAACAGTTCTCGAGGATCGTTCATAATGGTACTATTTCCCGGAACAGGGAACGTTGTCGCAGGCAACCGGAACACTACGGTTCGTTGCGGCTTGAATTTACCCGGCAGCCCGATAACAAGGGCACGTGTTCCCGAGATCAGGTGGTAAATCTCCGGCAACCCCCAGCAGAAGATACCGAATGCGGTTCTCAGCGTCTCTTCGACTCTAATATATTCCAGTTTTGCCGGCCGGTACACTCCCCCGCCGGTGAGTTCTTGGTTGCGGCGGGATTCTTTGCTTACCGATTATATTCTCGAGAATTTCCCACGGATCAGACCATAAATATAGAAAACGGGATATTTCTACATCGAGAGACCTCCATTTTCACCAACCGTCGACCGCGCCCACTTATATAGAATGCCGTGAGTTGATTGCGAAACTTGGGTTAACCCAATAGAATGCCCGTCGAGAAAAACAGGCGAACCGAGCGAATCATTTTGCCGGCAAGAGCGTATCGGTGCTGGTCGTAGGTCCCTTTGGCGAGGCGGCAATTAACGACAACGGTTTGCGGTGATATCCGTTCGACGGTCAGGCCGACCAGTGAATCCGTTATCGCTTCGGGAAATTCGGGCCATGTCACCGAGGTATTCGGTAACACAATTCGATAGCTGCGAACCATGCCGTGAGGCAGTTTCAACGGCGACTTCCGTTCGGACATGGTAAACAGAGAGACGTAGTCGCTGAGCGGGAGATACGGCAGGTGAATAATCTTCTTTTCACCGGTTGCCGTGACCGCCCCGAATGCGGTGAACTCCCGATCTATCTCCAACGGCGACATTGGTGTTTCGAGCCCGTGTACCACCAGAGTGTCTTCGGAAACATCGAACCGTTCCACCGTTTTGCTACCGTGGTAAAGCGTTTCGGTCCACTTGTCACGTTCGGTGTTTCTAAGCAGTTTACGAGTGAACGCCGATCCTACGGGCGAGTTTTTTCGGGACTGCCGTACTTTCAGGTCTCGCCCCTCCGGGTTAACGGCATACGTGATATAATCATGTATGTCATCCTCGTCCAATTGCGGAATCCGTTCTCGAGTAATACCAGTAGGGCTCAGAATTACCGCTTCATTTCCTTCGAGGTACGGTGGTACAATGCCGGGTATAACCGGAACGGTTGTCGGATCAACCCACCATCCTTCGAGCGGCAGATGTACTATCATGTGATCTGCAGCCGCGTGACTCGCCGGCCCCTCAAAAAATGCCTCCGGATCCGACGAATTCACGAGAGCCGGAACGGCATGGATTCCCTTTTCCATAAGCTTGGATATCAGGTACGCCGAGAAGTCCTTGCAGTCTCCAACGCGTATGTCAAGAAGGCTTTCCGGGGTCACGGGGACCACACGATGAGTCCTCAGCATTGTGCTGGTATAACGCAGGCTGTCGTTGATGAACGCAAGAACATCGAGTATGTGCCGAGCTTTTTCCTTTTTCGTGAGGGGCACCCTGAATTCGTTCGTATCGACAACCGGTTTCTCCGAGAAGAGTGCTTCATCAACAACCGAAGGCGGACGAGGAGCCGCCGACGGAATCGCTTTGCGATACACAGAGTCTCGCACGGGGCGATAGAGCCCGCCGGCATCGGGTTGGGTTGAGGCACGAAGTACCGGTGATTCATAATCCGCCAGGGGTTCCATCATTCCTTTGCGAAACGGTCGAATACGTCCGTTGGCGATAACATGAAATTCCGAGCCTGCGGCAAAATCTTTGCGTTGGTATTCAAAACCTCCTCTTTTCCCCAAATAAATATCGGTCTCCTTGTCGGTGATAATTCGCACCTGCCAGGAATATGACGAATCACCTCGGTCCAGATAGAAATCTCGTCCAAGTGGGTACGTATGGGCTTCCTGGAGACTATCGATTTCCGTGTGTCCGGAGTAAGATTCGAACCGGATACAGTAGGTTACAATGGACCGCGGAACGAGACCCGGCAGGTTTAAGACCAGGACGCGACGAGTTGTATATATTCTTCCCGGGATCGCCCCCGGCGGCTGCTCCACATGCATGTTTTCGGCCCCGACACGACGAACCGTTCCGTCCGGAAGAAGAATCCACGCATACAATAGTAAGGGGTATTCCAAAGCAGCATCGTAATCGAAAGTAAGATCATAGACGTCTTCGAGCCGTTCTCCGTGGCAGTAGAAATTGTCTTTTTCGATCCGGGTCTTTTCACGCCCGGCATACGACACGATCTCAGATTGCCCGAAGTAGACACGTTTGATATCGGAGGGAACATTCGCAGTGTCAATTTTGAGTCGTGCTGTTTCGGGAAATGATTGGTCGAGCTTGCGTACGATCTTCTCAATGTCGAGCTTGCCGTGGATCTGTTCGTCAATATCCGCGATACACGCATCGATCGACTTTTGTGTTTTCTCTGCATCCAGGCGATCAACCGTAATGCTCGATTTAAGCGTTTCCGACGCCAGTTTAGCCCCGAGCGTTTTATCTTCCGACAGGAGATACAGAGTAATGGGAACAGTCACTTTGAACAGGTTCTCTCGAAAATCCGAATAGGACTTCATCATGGGTCTGTCGATCACCGGGATAATGACTGGTATCTTGTCGAGATCACGAAGTTCGGTTTTCAGGAGGGAGTTTATCCGGTCTTTCGAATGTACATTGTCGACGAACTGAACCCCTGAGCAGAATAAGTCCGGCATTGACTGAACACCCGCTTCTCGAAAGGCACGAATAAGGCTTTGCTGGAGCTCGAGCGTATACCGGCTAAACGGAAATTCCGAGTCACTAACTCCCGACTGGGTAACGGGTTGGGTGATCTGCCATGCGGGGCTGATGTAGAGCACGGGCGAATCGGCGTTCTCCGCGGCCGGGGCAAGGCCGGCAACACACCCGACCAGGAAAGTGAACAGGACATGCATTAGATTCTTACATGAGTCGCAGAACGGGGAACGGTGGATCTGATTCATTCAACAAACAATCCTATATGTGAGAATTTCTGCCGGAATAGTGATTGTTTTGAATATACGCTTTTCTCACTACTGCGCTCAATACCAAAAGCTTGGCTCCGGTCCCCGCCCGGGGTGTGAGCGTTGCGCTCGGGAGATGTATAGTATCTATAATCTATCACTTGAAGGGTGCAATATTTGCCTATTTTGGATAATTCGTTACAATCTGACGGGTAAGCACCGACAGGTAGCCTGAAAAGGGATATTTATCCCCCTCAGAGTATCTGTTCGGTTGTTCTGATTCGTTTCCCGCACTGGCCCCGGGTTTCACAGTCGAGAACGAGCAGCAGCTTACGCAAAATGCGGTGAGTTGATTGCGAATCCCAGGCCCCTTGGCCCGGTATCGCTCCGGGGGAAACGAAATGCAGTATCGACCGGACGGCGGGGTTACGTTTTCTTTTTCTGAACGCAAGGACTACAAGATAGAAGTTTTCTCGATGAACGGAACTCGGCTATGGACTGCTGCCGGTATCGGTGCGCAGGCTGAGTGGGCGGGACTGAACAGTCGAGGACGATCCATCGCACCGGGAAATTACCTGGCTCGGGTACAAACCGGTGATCGGGTGAACTCATTTCGGGTTCAGATGCCTGCCCGATTATCGGGCAATCTGCCGAAGGATTTGCTGCACAACGGGCGGGAACCAATTTGTTCTCGCCCGTTTTTTGTAGCATCACCGGTTTTACCGGTGAACTGGGCCGTTAGCAACCTCATCTTGGTATTGAATGCTGTGTAAACGGCACGTATTATATTCGGACCCAAACTCGTCGATTCCCTCATTCAGAACCGACGATTTTAGGTCGGATTTATTTGGTACGAATATGATCCTTACCGGAGAGCTATTGAGTAATGAACAATCCACTTGCTACTATTATCACCCCGTCTTACAACCACCCTCCCTGACTATATTTATGAGACAGTTTTATGTACCGGAAATAAGCTAGCTAGAGGCTCCCACATTCCCGGCCGGCTCGCTTCCGGCGCCTATCTCCTTCAGATGCATGGGGCGGAAGTCGGCAGAAAAGTTTACGAATTCGTTCGGTGAGCGAGGGAATATGCTTTCAAGATGGAGAAATGGCTCATGAGAGTCCGCATAGCGGAACGTTCTATTTTGTGCTGAGCGTCTCCTGAATCTACGACGAATGGATCACTCGGCAATGGTCAACTCATAAGGATGACGTCATTCCCCTCCTATCCCGGTGCGCCCGCTCGACCAGTCCGCCGCCATAGTCGAACATGAAGAACCAGAGTTCTTTTTCCCAAACCGCGTTCCGGTGCTCTTTCGACCTTCTGTTGAATTCGTATCGACGGAATTTCGGCACCGTGCCGGTATCCCTGAGACTCGACCATCGGGAATGCATGGAAAATCGGGCTTCGGGGGTAGCACTATTATTCCAGACAACAATATGACCGACCGAATCATGATCCCTGATGAACTCACAGCCAGCCTCATGGTAGGTTTCAAAAACTGCTTTGTATTGAGCCTTGGTGAGGACCGACGCCGAGCCGGTACCTGATCGAGATCTCCGGTTGCGGCCTCAATTGAGAACCGGATTCCCTCCTGGAAGTGAGTCATAGTCATGAAGGTCCCGCAATTTTTCCCTTCTGTCCATTCCTGAGATACGCCGTCGTCTTCATACAACTCAAAGGCTCCGTCTGCACCCGCAAAGAACAATATGTCGAATCTTTCCGGATTCTCGACTGTGCTCCATCCCCGAAGAGAGTTTGTGGGCACGATGGTTCCCGCTTTGGCGAAAACCGGAATCTCCTTCAGCGTTCCGTACCGACTCACGACCCGGTTCCCCTCAAATTTCTCTCCGGTGAAGAAATCATACCATGTTCCATCGGGAAGCCAGACGATTTTTCGTGACAGTCGCGTTTCCGGATGTATCGACGTAACGAAGGGAGCAAAGATCAGATCACCGAGCAGATACTGCCCGGGAAAACTATACGCTTCCTCGGAAGAAGGATAATCGAAGTACATGGCCCGTACCGGTGGAACACTGGCAGTGGTGCATTGGTAGGACAGGGTATAGAGGTACGGGACCATCGCATGACGCAATTGCATGAACTCTCTGATTACCGTACTCTCCGGTTCACCCTGGACCCATGGGCGACGATCCTGAAACCCGGTTCGGGTTGAGTGAAGACGCATTATCGGACTGAAAGTACCCAATTGAATCCAACGGGCGAACAACTCCGGCTCCTCACATCCATCAATATGACCACCGATATCGGCACTCCAGTAGCAGCATCCCACATTTGCGCCACTTGCCGTAAAATACGGCTGAAATGCAAGCGACTCCCACGTCACTATGGTATCGCCCGCAAAGGCAACCGGGTATCGATGCCCACCTCGCTCGGTCCAGCGGGAGAGCAGCGCGGGACGTTTGGAAAGGTCTCGGCCATTATCCAGGAAATGAAAATGATTCAGCACATACAGTGGATCGAGATTCGCAAGCTTGCAGGTGGTGCCCTGCTGCCAGTCCATCCACCAGAAATCGATTCCGATGTTTTCATGAGGGTGGTGAAGCAGGCTGAGATAATTATGCAGAAAAGTCTGATCCGTAGGGTCGAACGAAATGATTTCTCGGCTTGCCGGATCAAGCCCCACCTGCCGCGCAAACTCAGGGTACGCCTCCTCATGAGGCAATACCCCCTCATGTGGATGAAGATTCAAACCGATCTGGAGACCCATCTCATGCATTTTGCGGCAAAACTCCTCGGGATCGGGGAACAGTTTCTTTTCCCAGGTGTAACCGGTCCATCCCTTGGTAAGCTCATTCTCACGAATGTGCCAATCCAGATCCAGAATACATACAGACAACGGGATATCGCGTGCCTTAAATTCCTCAACGAGCCGCGTGATATCTTCCTGACTGTATGCCCAATACCGACTCCACCAGTTCCCCAGAAATGACCGTGGAATAAACGGAATAGCGCCGGCAACGGCACAGTACTCTCGCAGACATTCCTGGAATTCGTTGCCGTAACCCAGAAACCAAAGATCGACCGACTCCCCTCTGCCCCGATGCATGAGCATGCCGCTCTTTTCGAATACCAGGCTTTCGGAGTCGTCGATGCAGGTCCACCCTTCACGTGAAAAGAGTCCGGGGAGTAGTTCGGTTGAACCGTTAAGGCCGTCCAGCGTTCTGATTGCGCCCCTAAGGTTCTGCTGCTCGACCTCCCCGAAACGCCAGGTTTGCCCGGAGTGAAGCATCCGGATCTGAAGTGAATCGATTGCGAAACCTGGGTTAAGACTTATATAGATATCTATCTGAACGAAGAAGTCAAGCAGGAGGGATTGGTGCGCAATCTCGATGAGTTTACCCGATTTCTGGAGGCTGCTTCACTGACTCACGGACAGATGCTGAACATCACGAATGTTGCCCAGGACTGCGGCGTGAAGCGCAAAACTGTTGAAGGTTTCTTTTCAGTTCTCGAGGACCTCCTCATTGGTTTCCGGCTTCCGGTTTTCAACAAGAGGGCGCAGCGGGCCCTTTCCGTTCATCCGAAATTCTACTATTTCGATTGTGGAGTCTATCGTTCTCTACGTCCCAAAGGTCCTCTGGAGAGCCCAGAAGAGATTGCCGGTGGCTCTCTGGAGGGGCTTATCGCGCAGCATCTGCGCGCCTGGATAGACTACGGGGGCATTGATGCGAAACTGTTTTTCTGGAAAACCCGCGCCGGCAATGAAGTCGACTTCGTGATCTATGGAGAATCAACGTTCTGTGCGGTGGAAGTGAAAGCTTCCGCAACCGTGAAACGGCGCCACCTGCACGGTCTCAAGGCGTTTCGGACCGACTATCCGCAAAGCAAAACCATATTGCTGTACATGGGTAAAGATCGTCTGGAAATCGATGGCATTTTGTGCATCCCCAGTTCGGAATTCCTTCTTGACCTGATCCCGGAAGCCCCCTTGCCTTCTGCATCTTAGTTAATGTCGGTCCGAAGACCCCGGAAACGGATAATGAGAAGAGTCGAGGTATCCGTTTCCGGGGTTTCCCGACAGGCAATACCTAAAAGGCACTTATGCGAACACCGCCACTGTACAACGGTACACCTTCAGTCCGTAGCTCTTTATCCTCGTACGAATGCAATTCCTGCCCCAGCAGGTTTTCGCCTGCGAGAAAGATCTCATAACGATCAAAAAATTTCAAACCCAAGCCCGCGTCCAACTTCTGGTAGTCATCGAGCGTCAGAACCTGAGGGCCTTTGTGTTTGTATTTCCATATTTGCCTGTCCATCTTCGCTTTAATCCCAACATATCCGTTGAGAAGGAAATCCCGTCTTAGCGGCTGTGCTCCCGTAAGCTTAACAAAAGCGGATTTTCCGGGGGAATATGGAAGGGTTTGTCCGGTGCCTTTGTTCTCATTATGAACCAGGCCGAAACCGGCACCGATGTTATAGCCTTTCATCACCTGCCAGTCCACCTTTATCTCGCCTCCGGCAACTATAGCCTCATGTATGTTCTCCCTTCTGTAGATGTATACCAGGCTATCCGTAATGAAGTCTACCTGCGCGGAATCGAAATATGTGGTTGGAGACTGTAAACCGTGATCCACGGGAGTGATCATATCCGTGATCATGTTGTAATAACCACTACCCGTAAATGACAGTCGCTTCAAGGGACGCCACTCGATTCCGCCGGTTATGTTTGTAGAATACTCCGGCTTCAGGTCAGGATTCCCGGCCCGGAAGTGCTGGTCATTGGCATGGCCGTATAGCGTCTCAAAAAGGGCCTGGACCGTAGGCGCCCGAAAAGCCCTGCCGACCGACAAACGAAAGTCAAGTTGACTAACCGGTCGATACAGAAGTGAAGCTTTGGGGCTGAAAACCGGCTTGATATCGATCGTGTCGTCGGAGACATCATCGAAGCGTAACGCAGCAAGCAAGGTCAGTTGCTCCAAGGGAGTGAACTCATCCTGTATGAATACGCCGATCAGGTGCTGCCCACGCTCTTCCACTCGTTTCCGGTGAAATCGCCGGTAAATGTATTCCCCTCCAATGAGGAAATGGTGCTTGTCCAATCCCTTGTAGCCCAACATTACTTCAGGTGTAGCGATTTCGTTGCGTTCATTGTTTTTCTCGCTATTCCACCGAGTATAGTAGCTCCCAAGATTCAACTGCAAATCATCGGTTAGTTGAGTGGACACTCCAATTGAGGGAGTGAAGTGCCATGAATCCACCATTTCGTCGCCGAATGGGGCGCGAGAATTCATGTATCGTACCGATGCGTAACCGCTGGTTCCTTCGTTAAAATCGACATCCACTCGATCCTGAATATCTAAACGCTTGTAGCCGTATGTCCCAACTCTCGCCTTAGGCATCGTAATCGGCATTCCGTCGGTTTGCTCCCAGGAAGTGAAAACACTGTGTCGGATTTTCTCATTGATCGGTCCGGTAACTGAAAGGGACGAGCGGTATGTGTTCTCGCTTCCTGCCGATGCTACGGCATGGAGCCTTGGCTGTGTGGTACCACTTTTGGTTATGATATTAATGACCCCCGCCATTGCATCACTACCGTACTGAGCCGATGCCGCCCCCTTTACTATTTCTATACGTTCAATATTCTCCGGCGGCACGACATTGACATTACTACCCGTGTGAATATGAGAGCTAACTACCCGCGCTCCATCAACCATAACAAGATTGTACTCCACGGGCATGCCGTCGATAGTCACCGTCTTTTTGAATGGCTGTCCTCCCCCGGTGCCGGCCTCCAGGCTTACCCCCGGGACATACTCGAGAATATCACTTATACTTTTTGCGCCCATATTTCTGATATCTTCGTCTGAAATCACGTATGTGATATCGGGAGTATCCTCCATGCGGGTTTGCCTTCGCGAAGCCGTTACAACTACTTTGTCAAGGCTATGTATAACGGCTGTATCTGTGCTCGATTCACCGCTGAAGCCGGCAAAAACAGTTGCACTGAGCATCAATAAACTGGCATACGCTTTCTTTCGATTCATTATAATCCTCCCTTACGACTTAAAAGGCCAAAATGGGAAATCCGGCTCAAGCCGGGTTTGCCGGCCGACTCACGGCATAATGCTCACTCTCGACCGCGAACGTTGGGTTAGCTACAGGCATATACGTATCAAGAAACCCGAAGGGGACAATCGAATGGGGACTGCACGTTGTCTGCGGATATTCCCGGGTACACATTTGCGGCCAAAATGACGCGATACCCGATTGCCCGATTTTTGCCTACAAAGATCGGTAGAATTGATTATGTTGAGTGAGATAGTCTCACTCAACCGAAGGAATCCGCCAATATGCAGCATTTGCTAATAACTATGATTGTGCTTGTGCTTGCCGGTATCCGAATTTGTGCCGCAAACAGCGTCTCGATAGCCGGAGAACATACCCATATCGAACCGGACCTCTCCCAGAGAGACGATATCCTGCTCTACGGCGCATTTGAAAGCGACGACTGGACGTCGGTATGGGGCTTTCCCTGGGGACCGAACAGCAATATGAGTGTTGCCGACGACGGATTTGATGGAAGCGCATTGCAGGTGAAGTTGGCGGAGGGGCTTTGGGGAAGTACCGGAAGCGGTATGTTGATGCGATTCCAGTTGTCGGAATTCCCCGATGTTCCCGCCTACCATGAAGAAGTGTATCTCCGGTACTACCTTCGACTCGATCCCGATTTCCCCTATGTGCAGGGCGGCAAAATTTTTGGGCTCAATGCCCACAAGCACCACGGCGGCGGAAATCATCCCGATGGTACAAATGGCTGGAGTGGTCGGTACATGTGGAGCAAGAATGGTGAGATATATCTGTATGCCTACTTGCCCAACGAGGATGGATGGGGAACCAATCTGACATGCGATTACAGCGGCAAACGGGCAAGACTTATGAAAGGAAAATGGCACTGCATCGAGCAATACGTCAAACTCAACACCGTTGGGAAGGCAGACGGAAAGTGCTACACATGGTTCAATGGAAACCTGTGTATGAAAAACGATACACTTGTATATCGCACCGCCGATACCCCGGAGAACAAGGAGATAGGTGGAAGTTTTCATTGTTTCTACGGTGGAGCGGGTTCTGTCTGGGCCCCACCCTACGACACCTACATGCAATTCGATAATATCGTCATGGCCACCGAGTATGTCGGCCCTCGTACCGGCGCCGGGACGCTCGACGCACCGGTGATCAAGACTCCCGACGGTTCGTACGACAAAGGGGTAACCGTCACTATCGAAGGGCCTTCGAATGCCCAAATTCGCTATACCACAAACGGGGAAATACCCGGCTACCATTCTCCGCTCTACGTAGGTCCCGTTCATATTTCAAGCGATGCCACAGTAAAGGCACGGGCCTTCAGCGACGATTCGCATTACAGCCAACCCGATTCAGCGAAGTATCTCATAACCATGGGAACGACGTATTCCGATACCTCGATTGGTGCCGCCGGTGATGCGTTTGTGCGAAACGGAAGCTATGAAGAAGATAATTACGGAACCAACTCCACTCTGTATCTCAAAAAATCGTCGCAGGGGTATGAAAGAAGAGGCCAAAGCGCAATGCAAAAGACCGAGATGCGGAAAAAACCGAGAAAGCGAAACCTGTTATTTTGCTCTAAACCAAGATGAAACAACCGGTCCCTCAGCCTGGATACGATGAGCTACGATTGTTGCTTCATCCTGGGTTTCAATGCATATTTAGAGTTATACCCCGCATAGAGAATTGTTTTCGATCCATTATGCCTAAAACGGTTTTTCGGCAACCTTTTCCACAAGGAGAGCGTATGACTTTGCGATTATCGGGGATGCTTACAATAGTGCTTTCGGCGGCTTTGCTGCCGGCGGCAAATGCAAAGGCGGAAGTTGGTTCATGGAAGCTGGTGGGTGCCCCCGAAGGACGGGAATGCGTCGGGATTGAAGTAATAAATGGAACAGCGTTCGCCCGAATGCCCTCCCATGCCGGTGGTAATCCTTGGGACTCCAACAGATTCTCAAAAGCGAGTACCGATGGGGGTTCCGAGTGGCTGGAATCCGAGGTTACCCTGCCGGCCGGCGAACCCGACTTCGTCGACCCAATACTGGTCATCGGGTCGACAATGTATGGCCATTGTGCCGGAGATATATATACTTCCGATGACAATGGGCAGTCCTGGACGGCCATGACCGGCCCTTCGGGGTATAGCACCAGATACGCACACATTTACTGGTCGGGCTCATTGCTGTCTACGGGAAGATATATATGTGACCTGAATGCGGGCACCTGGGAGCAGGTTCCGAAATACTCGTCGGGGATCCATCAATTTTTGCGATTCGGCAAGATAAACGATCGAATGGTTGCGGTGAGCAGTCGCACCGGAGTCTTTTACTCGGATGACAATGGACAGTCGTGGAGTGAATCGTCGTTCGCACCGGAATGTATTTCCATTTACACAATGAATGACCGGGTCTATGCGGTGGCCGGCGACGGCTCCGGCTTGTATGTCTCGACCGACGGGGGAGCGACATTTTCGCTCACCAGCGATGCTGTAAAAAACGGCTTCCTGAAACGTGTGGGCGACCGGATGTGTTGTGTCGGCGAAGACAAATTATACTGGATTTCCCAGGACGGTAAAACGGTGACCGAGTCCGACATCGGTCCATGGACAAGGCTGAACGATGTTGCCGAGGTCGGCGAGTATCATCTCGCGGCCACCGACCGGGGCATTTTTCGCTCTGTGGATGAAGGTCTCACCTGGTATGCCGCCAACAGGGGGCTTGGGTATCAAACGATCATCAGGATGAGTGCGGCAAATGCTGAAGGCGACACTCTGTACTGCGCCACAAAAAGCGGGGTGTGGCGTTCGGTAACGTACGGTGAAGGCTGGAAGAGCATGGGATTATTCGACAAAGCTATCAATGATGTGGTTTCACACGACGGCAAGATCTATGCCGTTGATCCGGATAATCTCTATATAGGCACCCCCGACGGATCCGCCTGGGAAACAGTATCGATTTCGAATGAGGGGTATTTCGGTTCATATCCCGCTCTGCTTGTCCACGATGGAAATGTCTATTTCAACAATACCGAGTCTCTGTCGCTGATCTCCGGATCGACACTCCAGGAAAAGGCAACCGACCCGGGAAAGTGCTGGATTGCTTCGGGCCATGTATACTCGGATAAAGCCAAACGAACAAGTGATTTCGCCTCATGGGAAGACTTGTCCGGTCTAAATAACCCGGAACATGTGACCGGCGGATTCGCTGCGACGGGCGACCACGTATATGCGGCAATGATTCATGCCCGGTTCGAACCGAAAAACCACGAAGCGTACCGTTCGGAGGACGGAGTGGCCTTCACCGGATTCGATAACGGGCTCAGGAAGAAAGTCGGGTCGGGAGGAGATTGTTGGCTTTCAGCGATCTGTGCGCATGGGGACACGGTCTTTGCATACGAGGAAGACGGCGGGACAAATCCACCCCGTATAATGTATGCGACTGTCGAGAGTACGGGATGGAAAGCGTACGCCAATCTCGATGGTCAAATCTCCATTACACGTTACACGAATATGATAGCTACAACGCGCTGTTTACATCTGGGTGCCTATCGGTACGATTTTGAGAATATTCCCCCTGCTCCGGACACAGCCGATACCAACGAGTACATAGATCCGTTAAGTGCTTCGGCCGGCTCAAAGAAAACCGGCCGCCATGCATTTGCAACGATTTCGGGTCCGTATTACGGCCAACTGGATATTCGTGCGTCTGCCGGATTCGGGGATCTCTCGCAGATTCAGCTTATCACCCCCCGTGGTCGAGTGTTGTGGTCGGAGTCGCACAAGATTCCTTCCGGGGAAGGCTTGAAGGTATCAATTCCGATCACCGGAGTGGCTTCCGGGGTCTATTTTGTTCGCATTCGCAGTGGGAACAATCAATCGACGAAGTGGATTTCGATTCGACGATAGATACGAACAACTATGCCGTGTCCGGCGGAGACATCCGAACAGGTGTCTCCGTGGGACGGGCATTTTCGGTTGGATAAGAAACGACTTCCCAGCACAAACCAAATCTCCCAACAGCTTACGCGGAATGCCGTGAGTTGGTTGCGAAACCTGGGCTAGGGTTCTGGAGACCGACGGCGACTCGAATCGAATGCAATGCAAAAAGCCGCGATTCGGAAGAAACCGAGAAAGCGAAACGTGTTTTTTTCTACGCGCTTCCGCGACCTGCAACGACTGTTTGCGTCCCGGATTCGCCCTGATGCTATTCAACCAGAACGAAAGGCAGAAAGATGCAGATCAAGATTCACTACTGCACCATGTGAAACTACTATCCTACCGCGGCCGGTCTGGCCGACGAACTGAAAAAGAATTTTGGTGTAGAAGCAGAACTCGTGAAGGGAAGCAACGGCATTTTCGATGTGATTGTGGACGGCAAAAAGGTGTTCTCCAAATCCGAAACCGGAAGATTTCCCGAGGAGGGTGAGGTTACGCAACTGATTAAAACCTAACGTTGGTTGCACTCCTCCCCTGTGTACCAACCGCTTGAAGGAGACTTCGGCCCTGTATGTTGGAGGTCGGGAGTGGAGTGGCCCCGGGGGTTGACCCTCGAACCGGAAGAAAGCTATTTATATACGTTTGGACCGTAAGAAAAAGCCCGTAATCTCATGAATCAGTGCCCCTACGTTGGGAGATCAGCCGTGCCGGAAAAAAACAAACTCAGAATTCTGATGGTAGCTTCCGAATTCGCGCCCTATGCGAAAACAGGAGGATTGGCAGACGCCGCGGCCGGACTTGCTTCGGCATTAAAGAAAAAGGGGCACGACATACGTGTGGTGATGCCGAACTACCGGGGCACTCTCGAGAAAGCGCCGGCATACGAAACGGTTTTCGAATCCATGTGTGTCACCATGGGTAGGGGAGAGAACTGGTGCGGGGTGATTTCCACCGCCTCCAAAACCGACGTTCCCGTGTATCTGGTACAGCACGATCACTTCTTTTCACGTACCGGGCTGTATCATACCCCCGATATGCAGGAATATGCGGATAATCCGCTCCGTTTTGCATTTCTCGCCCGCGCCGCTCTGCAAATCTGCCTCGATACCGACTTCGCACCGGACATTGTACATGCTAACGACTGGCAGACGGCACTTGTACCGGCGTATCTCAAAAAGTGGTTCTGGAATGACGCTCGACTGGGAAGTGCGGCCTCGGTCCTTACAATACATAATATAGCCTACCAGGGAGTCTATCCCGGCGCGGCCTACGATGAACTGGGGCTTGGCGCGGACAGCTTTGCTCCCGATATCTTTGAAGCATTCGGCGAGGTGAATTTTCTGAAAGGCGGCATTTACTACGCCGACATGGTAAATACGGTCAGTGAGGGGCACGCTCGCGAAATTGTTGCTCCGCACGGAGGTTTCGGCCTTGCACCGTATCTTGCAAATAAAGGCGTTCAGTTTACCGGCATCACTAACGGTGTCGACTACGACCACTGGTCCCCGGAAGAAGATGAGATCATTCCGGAACAATACTCGGTCGATAATCGAAGCGGCAAAACAGTCTGTAAACGAGAGCTTCAGAAAGCATTCGGACTCGAACAATCTCCGGATACCTGCCTCATCGCCACGATCGGGCGATTTGTCGGCCAGAAGGGTTTTGGTCTTATACGGGACTCAATCGATGAAATTCTGTCCGGCATGAGTGTACAATTCGCCATTCTGGGAAGCGGAGAACACTGGCTGCAGAGTTTTTTTTGGGATCTGCCCGGGCAATGGCCGGGCAGGGTCGGCTCGTTTATCGGCTACAATAACGACCTTGCGCACCTGATTGAAGCCGGTGCCGATTTCTTCTTGATGCCGTCTGTATTCGAGCCCTGCGGGTTGAACCAGATGTATTCGCTTCGTTACGGCACGCCTCCAATCGTGCGTGCAACCGGCGGACTCGACGATACGGTGGAACAGTACAATGAGAACACCGGTGAGGGTACAGGTTTCAAATTTCGCGACCCAACGGCCTCTGCGGTTCGCAATACCGTCGGGTGGGCCGTGAGTACCTATTACGATCGACGCGAACACCTCGAACAAATCATCACCGCTGCCATGAAAAAGGATTTTTCCTGGGATGTCGCTTCTTCGGCCTACGAAGACCTCTACCGCAGGGCGATCAACGTGAAACGCGATTACGACAGCAGGCATGTGTGAGGCTCACGAAGTCTTTTGGCTTGTGCCTGCCCGGGAATTCAATTAGCGGGACGAGACCGGGGTGAACGGTACAACGCCCCCGGGCATAATCGACAGGCACCGACCCCTTTTTCGACGGGCACCATGAAAACCTGATTTTTCCGTGCCACAAAAATGTGCGACATGGTACAATAACGTGCGGAAACAGAAATCGAAACATTTGGGTTCCCACAAGGTTGCGATACAATTTATATTACTACGTTTGTCGCACAGTGACCGGCTTCAGACCAACCTCGACTGGTGGATGATGACTGAAATAACCCTTGGCGAGCAACTGTGCTGCGGACGCAATTTCCGCCAACCCCTTTGCGCACGATCCGACGAACACGTATGCCATATTCATAAATTTTCGGGAGATGCTTCATGGAACGCAGAATCGCTGAGCTGACCGACCAGGTTTACAAGGAAGGTGTCGCGAAGGGCGAGGAGGAAGCGAAGAGGATCGTCGACGAGGCCAACAAGAAGGCCGAATCGATTATCGGCAAGGCCAAAAGCGATGCCGAGAAGATCATTTCCGACGCCGGGACCCAGGCCAACGAGCTTAAACGCAACGTCGAATCCGAGATCGCTTTGTCGGGTAAAAAGGCGGTAAGCGCGATCAAACAACAAATTATGGATCTGTTGTCCGCTAAAGTGATCGAACAACCTATGGGCGATACGTTGTCCGATCCTGCGGTACTGAAAGACCTGGTTCTAACGGTTGCACAAAACTGGAAGGCCCAGGAGGGGCAAATCCCTTCGCTGGAAGTGCTCCTTCCCGCCTCCAAAAAGGACGAAATGCAAAAATCTCTTCAGTCTGCTCTTCAAAAAACGCTCAAAGACGGCGTTACGGTTTCATTCAGCAGACATGTCAAAAAAGGATTCCAGATCGGTCCGTCCGACGGCTCTTACAAGCTGAGTCTGACCGACGACGATTTCAGTGAGTTTTTCAAGGAATACCTCCGACCGAAGACCCGTTCGTACCTTTTTGGCGAGTAATCCATGGCACAAAGTTATTATTATCTGGTCGCCGGGCTACCCGAGCTGATTCTTGACGGCGGAAAGCGGCCGGTGCCGCCGGCCGAGTTCTGTGACGACATCTCCGAACAGATCGCGCCCGAGGACCAAACGCTGGTGAAACTGTTTCGACATCCCGCCGATAACTACAATTTGGCTTCAATGCTCGACAAGAACGGGGCACCGTTTGACCAATTTGGCAATTACAGCGGTGAGGAACTCGAGGGATTTGTCCGTTTTCCCGACGATGCGCCGAATTATATGCGTGAATTTCTCGAGGCATACAAAGAAGGGAAAATGCTATTTCCCGGTTACACAACCGAGGATCAGCTAAGTTCTCTCTTTTATTACGAAATGCTTGACCAGCCGAATGATTTCGTTCGAGACTGGTTTGCGTTCGACCTTAATCTTCGTAATGTCCTTGTCGGTCTGAACTGTCGAAGCATGGCGGGGAAAGCCGAACTCGAAGTGTTCTCACCCGAGCACAGGATCGTTACGCGAAACGATGTTGCCGAGATTGTTATCAAAAGTAATGCTCCGGATTTCTCTCTCAGCCAGTCGTTTCCCTGGATTGAACAGTTGGTAACTCTAAATGAAACCGATCCCGAAGAGCTTGAGAAAACGGTCGATTCGATTCGCTGGGACACACTCGACGATCTTACGGTGTTCAGCTATTTCGGTATCGAGACGCTCCTTGCATTCTGTGTAAAACTAGGGATCGTGGATCGCTGGTTCAAGCTCAACCCCAAAGACGGCAAAGCAAAGCTGGACAGGCTGATTAACGAACTTGTTTCGGGGTTCCAGGTTGCGGAGGAATTCTAGTTTGAGAGTCGATCCGCGGGCATCCGAATTCCGCGGAAGACCCCCAGCGTGTCAAACCGACAGTTTGGTCACGGGAATACCTGAACAGAAAATGAATGTACTACAAAGACTCCCGGCTTACAGGTGGAGGATGGAATGAGCACGAAAGGCATAGTTGTTGGAATCGTCTCGAACCTCGTGACAATCGAGGTAGACGGGCCGGTCGGCCAGAACGAAATCTGCTATATCGATCTGAGCGGCGTCAAGCTTATGGCCGAGGTGATTAAAATCACGGGCAATCGGGCCTTTGTTCAGGTGTTTGAAAGCACCCGCGGTCTGAAAGTCGGATGTGAGGCGGAGTTTACCGGGCGTATGCTCGAGGCAACGCTCGGGCCAGGTATGTTGTCGAGAAACTATGACGGTCTTCAGAATGACCTCGACAAGATGGAAAGCACGTTCCTGCAGCGTGGTGAGTACACAACTTCAGTCGATGAAGAAAAGGAGTGGCATTTCAAACCGCTTATCGCAGCCGGTGACCAGGTTCAAGCGGCCGATTGGATTGGTGAAGTGCAGGAAGGCTGGATTCCGCACAAGATCATGGTGCCGTTCAACTACAAAGGTATCGCGACGGTAAAATCGGTGGTCCCCGAGGGCGATTACAGCGCCTCGGATACCGTGGCGGTTATTGTCGATGAAGAGGGAAATGAACGATCGCTGAGTATGCTCATGCGATGGCCGGTGAAGGTCGATGTAGGCGGATACAAGGACAAACCGCGACCGTTCAAAATCCTTGAGACGGGGGTGCGGACAATCGACACCCTGAATCCCATGATGGAGGGCGGTACCGGATTTATTCCCGGACCGTTCGGCTGCGGAAAGACCGTGCTTCAGCATATCATCTCAAAGCATGCCGAAGCCGATTTGATCATTCTGGTTGCGTGCGGTGAACGCGCGAACGAGGTGGTGGAGATTTTTGCCGAGTTTCCCGAGCTCGATGATCCGCGGACCGGCCGAAAGCTGATGGAAAGAACAATCATTATTTGTAATACCTCGAACATGCCGGTTGCCTCTCGCGAGGCGTCGGTGTATACCGGTATGACAATCGCCGAATATTACCGCATGATGGGTCTCAAGGTATTGCTGCTTGCGGATTCTACATCCCGTTGGGCGCAGGCGCTTCGTGAGATGTCCAATCGTATGGAAGAGCTTCCCGGCCCCGACGCCTTCCCCATGGATCTTCCGGCAATTGTGGCCAATTTCTACTCCCGTGCCGGACATGTCAATCTGAGCAACGGGAAAACGGGCTCGATTACCTTTATCGGAACGGTATCTCCGGCCGGTGGTAACCTGAAAGAGCCGGTGACCGAGTCCACAAAGAAAGCGGCTCGATGTTTCTACGCTTTGGCTCAGCCTCGCGCCGACAGTAAGCGATACCCTGCAATCGATCCGATCGACAGTTATTCCAAGTATCTCGAGTACAACGAAGTCATGGAGTATATGGACGAGAAGGTCGAACGCGGGTGGGTGAACAAAGTTCAGACGCTTAAAGACATTCTCCTGCGGGGTAAAGAGGCGAACGACCAGATCAATATCCTTGGTGACGACGGTGTTCCGCTGGGATATCACATTATTTTCAACAAGTCCGAAATCGTCGATTTTGTGATTCTACAGCAGGACGCTTTCGATAAGGTCGATGCCGCGACGCCTATGGAACGCCAGAAATACATGGTGAACAAAGTTCTGGGTATCTGCGATTCCCAGTTTGATTTCGAAGGCTTTGAAGAGATCAACAGTTACTTCAAGCGTGTTATTAACGTATTGCGACAGATGAACTACCAGGAATTCAAAAACGACCGCTTCAACGAGTTGGAAAAAGAACTCGAGGAAGTTCTGAAGGAAAAACGTCGACAAGACCTCGAATCGTCCGAGCTTCAGGCCGCCGGGGCGAATGACGAAAGGAGTGAAGGCTAATGAGGACGAAGGCCTTTCAGAAGATCTATACCAAGATCGAGAACATCACCAAAGCCACCTGCGTTATTGAGGCCGAGGGCATCACCAACGAAGAGATGGCTTATGTCGACGGCCGTCCGGCCCAGGTCGTGAAAATTTCCGGGAAGCAGGTTACGCTGCAGATTTTCCCGGGAACCCAGGGCGTTGCGACAAACGCCGAAGTGGTGTTCACGGGCAAGCCGCCGACACTCAAAGTGGGGCAGGATCTGCGCGGACGGTTTTTCAATGCATACGGCGAGCCGATCGACGGTGGCCCGGCGGTTGAAGGTGATGAGCGGGAAATCGGCGGACCGTCGGTCAATCCGGTTCATCGCAAACAGCCCTCCGAACTTATCGCGACCGGTATTGCCGGTATCGACTTGAACAATACGCTGGTGACCGGACAGAAAATTCCGTTCTTTGCCGATCCGGATCAGCCATTCAACCAGGTTATGGGTGACGTGGCGCTTCGTGCTCAGGCCGATGTGATCGTTTTGGGCGGTATGGGGATGTCGAATGACGATTATCTCTATTATAAGTCGCTGTTCAACAATGCCGGTGCTCTCGACCGTATCGTCAGTTTCATGAATACTACGGAAAACCCGCCGGTCGAACGTCTTCTCGTACCGGATATGTGTCTTACGGCAGCCGAGTACTTCGCCACTGAGCACAACATGAAGGTGCTCTGTCTATTGACCGACATGACACTTTTTGCCGATGCTCTCAGTATCGTATCCAATCGTATGGATCAGATCCCCTCAAAAGACAGTATGCCCGGATCGCTGTACAGTGACCTGGCGAAAATTTACGAGAAGGCCGCCCAGTTCCCTAACGGCGGGTCGATCACGATTATCGCGGTTACGACTCTGAGCGGTGGTGATATCACCCACGCGATTCCTGATAACACCGGATATATCACTGAAGGCCAGTTGTATTTGCGCCGGGACACGGATATCGGAAAAGTCATTGTTGACCCGTTCCGAAGTCTATCGCGACTGAAGCAGTTGGTCATAGGAAAGAAGACTCGTGAAGATCATCCACAGGTGATGAATGCGTGTGTTCGACTCTATGCCGATGCGGCAAACGCAAGGACGAAACAGGAAAACGGATTCGATCTTACCGATTACGACCAGCGTTGCCTGGATTATGCGAAGGATTATTCCCGCGAGCTTCTGGCAATCGACATCAATGTCGAGGTCGATAGTATGCTGGATACCGCCTGGGGGTTGTTCGCCAAGTACTTCTCAAAAGAAGAGGTTGCGATCAAGCAGGAACTCATGGCCAAGTACTGGAAAGATCAATAGGAGCGGATCGATCCGATCCGCCCGGTTGCTGAGAGGAACTAACCGTGGCAATTAAGTTTCAATTCAATAAAACTTTTCTGCAGCAGTTGCAGCGCGAGCTGAAGGTGCGGGAAAAGGCCTTGCCTACGCTTCAGGCAAAAGAGGCGGCACTGCGGTTGGAGGTGAAAGCCGCAAAGGCCGAAGTCGAGGAAGCGACCGAAGGACTTGAGCGGTTGGCGGCCGAACTGGAACCCACGCACCGGATGTGGGCGGAATTTCCCGAGGGGCATCTCACGATACACGATGTTACGCTGACGGTGAAAAGGATTGCCGGGGTCAAAACGCCGGTTCTTCAGGGCATTCAGTTCAAGATCACACCGTTCAGTCTTTTCAATCGTCCCGCCTGGGTTCCGAAGGGAATTGAGAGGCTTAAGCAGTTCGCAGAATTGCGAATACGCCGGGAAATTGCCCACAAAAAAACGCAGATTTTAGAATATGCGCGTAAGAAAACTACTCAAAAGGTCAATTTGTACGAGAAAGTTCAGATACCCGAATATCGTGCGGCCATTTTGAAAATCAAACGGTTTATGGAGGATGAGGACAACCTCGCAAAATCCTCTCAGAAAATCCTGAAAGCACGAATGGCGGAGGCGGCATGATTACTCCCATGAAGAAGCTGACGCTGCTTCTATTCCATAGAAGCAAAGAACAGTTCCTGCAATCCCTCCGGGATATCGGGGTTGTTCATGTGCAGGAGAATTCCGAAGCGATGTCGGACAACCTGCGTTCGGCAATGGATGACCTTCGTGAAGCCGAGAGAACCTACGGGGGGCTTCGTCGGTTCGCGGCGGCTCATAAGTTGGATATCGCTCAGGAAAGGGACGGCGATGCCAAAGAGGTCATGGCGAAATACGAAGACATCATGCTGCGTCGCGAAAAACTCGAGCAGAAGATTACCGTTCTTCAGAAGGACATAGCCGCGCTCGAGCCGTGGGGAGAATTCTCCTGGGACAGAATACATCAGCTCCGGGACGCCGGCATTGCGGTTCGTTTTTTCACCACCAGCACAAAAAAGTTCGCCGGTATGGAAAAAGGGGAGCTTCCGCTCGAGGTGGTTGCGACTGTCGGCTCAACCGTGTATTTCATGGTTATCACGCGTGAGGGCGAGCTTAACATTCCCGCCGATGAGGTCACGCTTCCACGGCATACCTTGAGTGAAGCGCTGGATTCGCTTGCCGGAGATCGTCGGCAGTTGAGCGAACTCGACGGAGAATTCAGTGAGCTGGTCAAGAAAACCGGCATTCTCGAGGATTACATGCTCAGGCGAGGCGCCGAGCGGGATTTCGAGGGGGCGCGCCTGAGTTTTGAAAAGGGCGCCGAGGGAAGCATTCTCGCGCTGACCGGGTTTGTGCCGATCGATGTTGAGAAGAAGCTTACGACATTTCTCGATGAAAATGAGATCTGGTATGAGCTTTCCGAGCCGCTCAAGCATGATGCGGTTCCCGTGAAGCTCAAAAACCCGAATAGTGCTATGCTTTTCAAGCCTATCCTCGATCTCTATTCGCTTCCGAGCTATTTCGAAATAGACCCCACCGCGTTCGTGGCGCCTTTTTTCGCGATTTTCTTCGGGCTGTGTCTCGGCGATCTTGGGTACGGTATTCTTCTGATAATTATCTCCTCTATCGGTATGGTAAAAGTCAAACCGAAAATGAAACCTTTTATGCAGCTCGGGGTTATCCTGGGAGTGTGCACGGGGCTTGCGGGACTGGCATTGAATTCGTTTTTCGGCGCTCCGATCTTCGAGATGGCTGGAAGTGCAGGTTTTGTGCCGGGAGGACAAGCCGTGGCGATGCTCTCTCCGGTCGCCACCGAGACCGGCACTTATTTTCCCGCCATGCCGTTTTCGGTGTATATCGGGTTGATTCAGTTGCTTCTCGGTATGGGTCTGAGAATCTACAGCGAGTCTCGAGACGGAAATCTTTCTGACGTTTTCTCACCGCTGGCTTCATTTATAATCGTGCCGGGAATTGCGGTGATAATGGCCAAAATAGATTTCCTGGATATGGGGAAACTGAACCTCAGTGGTTTCGACATCGGGGGTTTGATTGCCGCGGTGCCTATGGCGATAGCGCTGATTCTGATTGCGGTCGGTCTTCTGCTGATCGTGTTTGACAATCTCTTCGTGAAAAGAATTTCATCACCGTTTCTGCGCCCTGTTCTTATATTCTGGGATGCCTACAACTTTGCCAGTGGACTGATGAGCACGTCGTTATCGTATCTTCGCCTGTTCGCACTCGGACTTGCGGGCGGATTGCTTGGCGCCGCATTCAACCAGATTGCATTCATGCTTATCACCAACGACCGGGGTGCAGTCAACTGGGCAACTCCATTGGTGGTTTTTACCATTCTTATCCTCATTATCGGCCATTCACTCAATCTTGCTCTTTCGGCTCTCGGGGCATTCGTGCATCCGTTGCGCCTGACTTTTGTTGAGTTCTATGGTGGATTCAGCTTAGGTTTCAAGGGTGGCGGAAAGCCTTACAAGCCGTTGTCCAAAGTAACTCAAACAGAACAGTAAATAATACTCACAATCTCATGAGGAGGTACTGAATGGAGTGGGGACAGATGCTTGCTATGATAGGGCTTGGTATCATGGTGGGCCTTTCAGGCGCCGGTTCGGCGATCGGGACCGCGATCGGTGGTGCCGCTACGGTTGGCATGATGAAGAAGAAACCGGAGGCTTTCGGTAACGCTATGGTTCTCGCGGCACTTCCCGCTACACAGGGTTTGTACGGGTTTGTCGGATTCATTATCTACAACGGTGCTCTTACCGGACTCGGTGCGAACATGACAATGCTTCAGGGCTCGGTTGTACTCGGTGCCGGCATTGCGCTCGGTATTGCGGCACTGATATCAGCCATGCAGCAGGGACGCGTATGCGCCAACGGTATCGCCGCTATGGGTGGCGGACACAATGTATTCGGTAGCACGTTTATTCTTGCGGTGTTTCCGGAATTTTATGCGATTCTGGCGCTTGTTGCCGCGATTTTGATGCAGGCTCTGCTAAACGCCTGAACTGGAAATCGTTTCCGATTCGATCAGGCCCGCTCATTCGAGCGGGCTTTTTCTTTGCCGAATCCTCTGCACCGAAAAAACACTCTCTTTCGACGCTACTGATTTCACGTTTTTGCATATTACTTTGGATAAGAAGGTAACGAAAAGTTCTGACATTTCACGCTTTGCCCATTAAAATATTATAATGTCCTTCCCTTGACCCAACTTCGACAATCGGCTCGCGGCATTCTGCGTATGCTGTGGGACGATCCTGAGCTGTTGCAGCCGCGGCATTTTCTTTGCGCCACTTACCACACCCCGCTTGGTCACAATCCGAAAAACCTGATTCAGGAGAGTTTTGAACATGAGCGTAATCTCCCTGCGAAAATGCCGATTTTTTGCCGTCGTTCTCACGATTTTGTTTGGAAAGAGTGCGCCGGCCGCCGATCTCTCCCAACTGCTCGATAGCAACGATGCCCTCCAATGTTATCACAGCGGTGGGTATATCCGATGCAAGAACCTGAGAACGGGTAAAGATTGGCCGATCTGCAAGCATCGGGAATCGCGAGAGGCGTGGCCGGGTTCAATTAACCGTGATGCCGAGAAGCTGACGTGTGAAAACGGAATGCAAGTGATAGTTGTGAATCTCGACGGGGGAAATCTGAAGTTTGTTGCGCCGGAGAACACTTCGAATCCCCATTTCTGGCGTGATGAGAATGGGGATGACTGGGTCGTGTACACGGGGCTGGAAGTGGTAGACCGGAGCACTCCTACCTGGATGGTCAAGATAGATCGGGAAACGAATGAAGCAATTGAATCTGCTCGCACACAAATTGCCGACGTCCAGTATAGCTGTGGCCTTAACGGATCCGGCAAATACCTTGGCGAGGCATGGCCCAACGTGGTCATAATGGAAATGGAAACCGGCAGAGTTTCATCGGCCACCGGACCGTGCATGGGGTCAATTCATCCGGGCGACAAACCGTGGATGATGCATGAAGAAGATGCGCAGCATAGATCGGCTATGGTCAACGCCTGGGATCCCGCGACCGACACCTGGCAACAGGTCTGGTACTCGGGGAAAGGTGACGGTCTGATATGCCAGTGGTCCTCAACCAACGAACGGTACGCTACCTTTTTACGGGCGACCAATCCCAACCAGATAGCTCAAATAGACTTGGGATATTTGACATTCGATACCAGTGGAACGGATGATAACGTCGGCTCTCACGAGACCGCCTCCATGGGAATAGATGGTGGTATGATTGGTGGTGTATGGATGGGGGCGCTTGAAGAAAAGACCCGGACCGCCACTCCGATACTCGATCCGCCCACCGGGAAACAGCCTCTGTCGTCATTTCCGGTGACCATCAACTGCATGGATTCCGACGTTGAGATCTACTACACTATCGACGGTTCCGAACCGACACAGTCTTCGAGCCGGTATACCGAACCGTTCACAGTCGAGATACCCGACGGTAAAGAGGCTGTTATAAAGGCGAGAGCGTACTCCAGCGGATTGCAGCAGAGCTATCTCGGGAAAGTGACCTACACGCGCGCAGCTCTCCGAGCGCCTGAGAACCCGGCGGGGCTCGAAAAGGGTATTCGGTATGAGTACTACGAAGGAAACTGGGAATCCCTTCCCGACTTCGATACTATCGCTCCCGTAAAGGAAGGTACACTCGAAGAAATTGAATTCGGCGAGAGAGAACGCGACGACCATTTCGGATTCCGATTCACCGGGTTTCTCAAAATAGATGAGAACGGATTCTACTCATTTCGATACGGCATAATGGGGTCAGGTTTGTTCCGTCTGGGAAATCAGAAAATCATGGACGCACGGTTCAAGGTCGACAACCTGACCGAAATCGGCCTCGAAGCAGGATACCACAAGATTACCATCGATTACTATCGCAAAGGAGGACGCATACTATTCGATTTCAAGTACGCCGAGACCGGAGATGAAATGGACCGTTTTCGCAAAGGCGATCTCTACCGTACAACCGCACCGGTCACTATTCTCTCCCCGAAAGGGAGCGACCTTTATGCGGTCGGTGACACGATGGAAATTCGCTGGGAAACGGTTTTCGAACTGGTCTCCTCGGTCGAAATCCATGTGAGTTTCGATGCCGGGATAAAGTGGCACGTTCTCAGCACCGGTGGATCCATAGACTACGGTACGAATCAATGGGGACTCTTTCGCTGGCCGATTCCCGAAGCACTGGACGGCGAGGGGACTCTGTCGGAGAATTGTTTCATCCTGGTCAAGCGGTATAACGGGAACGAAAAAGCTACCATCGGCCCGTTTGTAATTGGAGACGAGTCCTCGGTCGCTTCAAGAATCCGTCGGAATCAGTCTATTCCGAAACAGCCTTACCGCGTGATGAACCTCTCCGAGATGAATTCCCGAACAGGGCGAGAAAGCCGTCTGCCGGCGATCGATATTTCCGGAAGAAGACGCACGGTACGTACTGAAGTGGCGGCCCCTTCCGTGCTTATACGTCTTCCCGAGAAAGAATCGAAGTAGCACATCAGGTCCTGATCCTGTGAATCGAGGTCTGTGAAACGTATCTCACGGAAACGCTCCTTTGACTTATTGTACGCTATTGCGAATATACCGCCGGAGTATAGCATCGACCCTGCGCTTTGTGTACCCAAGGGCCTGTTTGATACCAGTGATACCACAGCAAATGCAAGGCATGCTTTGTGGGCAGCAATGCAGAGTCCGCCTGTAATTATCATTTTCTTGTTGGATTTTATGGCGTTTGACCCTGGTTACGCGGTAAGGCGAGCGGATTGCCTAACCCGGAATTCACAATCGAGGGCAGAATATCATGCGTGATTCGGACTGAGAAACCTTTTCTAAGATGTTGTACGTGGTCGCTCGCGTTGAGGCGGGACTCGAGGTATCCGGGCTGATACCTCGAGTCCCGCCCGACAGAATAAGAATCTCTTCGGCGTGCGGCAAAACACGGGCTAATCTACATTCCCCTTGGGATCACTCGAGATCTCCTTGGCAGGTAAGTTCTCAAGACGTCCTGATGTGGAAGGCACTTTACGTCCTCTGACGTCCCGCACCGTGGATCCATCCGGTGTGCCCATCCGTATGCCGCCGGCTTGGGAAGTTGAGTTCGAGGGAAACTCGAGTCTTATGTAGTCGGCAGGCGTCAACTTTTTCCGAGGACCCGTGTTTGGCTGGATGTCCCTTTTTGCGTTTGTTTCCGCCGTTGCCCAGGAAGCTACATGGATAGTGGCCGGCCGCGAGGTAACCGAGCTCCCATCCTTGAATCGGGCAATCGCGATCAGTGATCGGACACCTGGTTCAGAAAGCCGACAGTTACGAATTGTATTGACCTTGTACGGACTGGGAGCGACTTCTCCCAGCTTTCTTGAACAGTCGTAGAACTCAATCTTTTCAATTGCCGTGTGGTCATACCCGACAGAAGCCGTTCTAATGTTTATCAGCGTATCCCGAGCAACCACCGGATACTCTTTTCCGCCGGGTTTCCCGAGGTGATAGGGACGAGTCGGGCTTTGCAGCATTATTAGCGGTTGTCCGGAATACCCGTACGTTGTTCCCGCCCCGCTCTCCCATCCTTCTCCCTGGTCCCTCTGGGTCTGGGTTGGATGACATGCATTGAACGCACGCCATACGTAGGCCAAGTCGGCATTGGGAAGCCAGACCGAAGAGGCGATGTCCCCTTCATACTCACTCGCGGGAGCAATATCGGGCCATTCGGTATGCCATGTTCGAGAATCCCCAAGCCATACGGAATCGGAAGATATTGTTTTGAGTTCAGGCGGTCCGCTGAGGGGATCCCAATCCGAAGGTATTCGACTTTTGATTATTTGGTCGAAATATGGCCACATGAAATCGCGATCTGAATAGCTGCCGTGCGACCATCCCCACATGACCGTCCAACTGATCGGTTCACCTTGCTGCCGATATGTTCCGTGGCCGTTCACCATGGCCTGTATGACACTCGATTTTCTCCCCTCTTCCATCAGATGCATCCTGGGAATAAGGGCGCCCCCGTTTTCGACACAATCACAGCATTTATTCAATCCGCATACGTAACACAGAACCCGTTCCGGCCATGCCGCCACCAGACGCTTCCCGTTTTCGGTAGTTCGGGAGCCTCCATATGTCATAAATGGCGCATTCTCGATCTCGGGATGTCCGCTTGCATCCGCCAGTTTCTCCAGCATAATCTCCAGGCGGTCACGAAGTGTACCATGATCGGTTTTACGTTTAAAACCCATTACAAAGAAGCCCCAGTTTCTGAGCATATGCGACCAGTCCCAATCGGGCCGGCCCGGCTTTGTGTAATTACACGGATGGTCGATATCGGGACCGGACTCAAGAAATGCCCCACGAAACACGTCGACACTCTCCGGTAGCCAGCACCAGTAGGTGCAGCCATGAGCCTCGATCTCATACTTGGTGCAGGGCCACGGTTCTTTATCGGCTGATCGAACCAATGCAGCCGCGACAAGTATCAAAACTGGAATAGTGTATTTCATCTAATGCCCCCTTCGGCTTAACCCAAATCCCGAGTAGCCACCGTTCGGAATTAGAAATGTATCTGTTGTCTGTCCGAAAACCCTCGAAAACGAACACCGAGTCCCGATTTCAATCGTGAAGGTGCCCGTTTTCGGCCCGAAACGGGGAGTTCAACTTCCCGAAGTTAATTCGGGACTCAATGAACGGGAGTTTTCGGACAGGCACTGTTCAAGAATGCCTGTTATCTGAATTCGTTCTATTGACTCCATCATGCGCCCCATGCTCATAAAGCATCGTGGCACAAGGGCTTACGAAGCAATTACCGAGATTCCATCATGGATACGATTACCCGTGTTTACACAAAGTCGGGAAAAACTGGTCTTCCGATTTTAGCTTGTTTCAAAAACCACTTTGGAACAGCACGATCGAACTCACTATACTATATAATGCACGCCCCCCGGAGTGGGCATTCGACTTTGGGTTCCATAGTGCTTTGAAAATAGACGTTCTCATTCAGGCACCGTGGTTATTTCGTGACGACTCCTAACTAACTAACTCAAGAGATGCAACGCGGTGTGGTGAGCGTGTCGAACCAAAGATATCCGCAAACAAGAGCTGGTGAAAAATGTGATTTTTTTTTGCGCGAGCCCTTAGCTTGCAATTATTGCGGCACTCAAAGCCCTGGAGGCCGAAATCGGAGACCTCTCTGCTGGGAGTGAATGATGCGTCCGGGATCGTGTGTGTGGGACTCTCAATCCTTTGAGAGCAGCCGAATCCCGTTTTTTTCGAGGTTAACGATCTTACGACGGTACAAATTGCCCACAGCCTCCTTGAATTCCCTTTTGCTTACTTCGAAAAGGGCTGATATTAACTCGGGTCGGCTCTTGTCGCTAACAGCGAGAAAACCGTTTTCCTCTTTGAGACGCGTGACTATCTGCTCGGATAGCTCCTGCTTTCGTTGCCTGTGGTCGCCCGATCGTCGCAGCGAAACGTCGATTTTCCCGTCCGGCCTTATTTTCTTTATATAACCCTTTATCTGCCGCCCTTCCTCCAGCGGCCCAAAAACTTCACCTTTGTACAGAGCCCCGATAAAAGACTTATTGATGATAACCGTGTACCCCAAGTCAAAGGAGCTGCAAATCATAAGATCCACTTCCTCGCCCTCCGCCGCATCGACCACCTTCTCACCTGTATGTTTGAAAGTCTTCGTTGATCCGACCATGCGCCGACTGACCTCGTCAAAGTAGACATAGGTAGGGTAGCGTTCTCCTTTGACTATTTTCTGTTTCTGTTCCCGAAAGGGTACCAACAGATCCTTGGGCAGCCCCCAGTCCATAAACGCTCCCACCGGGGTAACCGCGACCGCTTCCAGGTACGCCAGTTCACCGGCCATTGCGTATGGGGTTTCGGTCGTGGCGATGAATCGATCCTCAGAATCGAGATATAAAAAGACCTCGAGATAATAACCGACCCCGCATCCTTCAGGCACATACCTGGTCGGCAGCAGAATATCGCCGAAACTTTTCCCATTGAGATACAGACCGGCGCCACATTGGGAAACGACCTCCAATGTATTCAACCGTCCAATACGTACTATCTGATTGTTGTTCATCAGCCTTCTTTTTGTTGTATTTTCCAAGGGATGCCGGCACCTCTAGACAGACATATGCAAAACAGGGTAGGGGTTGCCGCAAGCAAAGAAACTCTGGAAAGATTAACCCGAGTTCGATAATCGGCTCAAGGCATTCTGCGTAAGCCGGCGCGCGATTGGTTGTAAAAAAATGCTCAAGGTATTTCCCCGGATACCCCTGCGCTCTTTATAAGTCAACCTCGCACAACATCTTACGCATAATGCTCTTTCCCTCGACATTTCGACTTCAATACATCGCTCCGCTCGGTACGGCGTCTCTCGACTGCCGAAGTCGGGTTGATTTGAAATATACGATGAGCGATGAATCAATGTTGCGGTTTGTCCCGAAAGGGGGAAGAAGCGCGTCCGTGCCGGTGAGAAATCGGCCTTTGGACCGGCGTTAGTGCGGGCGTCTCTCAACTCGTTAGCACTTGCAGATGCGAAGCATCCCGGGGTTTCGTCCCCGGACGACGAACTGTTTTTGGCCGGCGCCCCAAGAGTAGGCAGAAATGCCGGCGGCACTGAACGGTACTCAGCAGTTTCGCCATGGGGGAATGCGGTACTCGGGTCTCGAACTTTTCCGGGTCTCGCTCCAGCCCATGCCGCATCGGATAATCCGAAAATCTCGAGTCTCGAGTACGAGTACCGGCCCTTTCGGGCCTGAGTACCGTGCCTTGCGGCACTGAGTACGATTGAGTATCTCCCCGCACAAACGCTCTTTTATCAGCGAAGCGGTACTCGTACTCAGTGAAGCCG
>CAYFVL010000007.1:0-42559 GCA_964346405.1 uncultured Fibrobacterota bacterium | reverse complement strand
AAATCGCCGGTTTGCTTCATCAATCCGAGCGAAAACAGGACTTTTCGGACGGACCCCTTAATTAAAGCATTCCCGTGGCAATCGTTCTTCCTCTCTCCCAAAACGTTTTCTCAAACACCGAGCGATGCCTGTGGGGGAGGGGACATAGGCTCGATACCAGGCGGGACAAATCCTTTTCCGCCCGGAAACGAAGGTTCCGAATGTGTTCGGCCGGTTTCAATATTGGACGTAACGGCTTCTGCCGCTGATGGAATAATCTCCTCAATAAACCGGTCGTTGATTCGTTTTTTAAGTTCCTTGGAAGCCTCAAAGACCGGTTTGTGGCCGGAATCCACTTTGATGTTCTCGTTGGTGCGGGGATTTCTGGCCATTCGTGCCTTCTTCTCTTTGATCTTGAATCGCCCGAAGCCGCGGATCTCGATATTCCTTCCGCCCTGCAACGCCTGTGACACTGCTTCCAGGAAACTTTCTACCACGATCTTTGTATCGACCTGTGTAAGCCCCGTCTTTTGAGAAATGTTTTCTACCAAGTCTTTTTTTGTCACATTGGCCATAGTGTAGCTCCGGATTAGTATTCCGTCCGATTGGCTGGCGCCCTGTCGAAAGTTCACGTCTTTGCGCTAAACGGTATCCCGGTAGTCTGCCTAACCGTCTCGATAAGCGGCGAAACAGTGACATGCGCCGTTTGTCGAGACGATAAATGCAGTACCGGACAGAGTGCGGGCAAGACGTGCCACGTCCGACTGATGCTCCGTGCAATTGTTGGTAACCCTTGTTCGGACAATGGATTACGAATGGTCACCATATACTAGAATACATATAATTGGACGGTAAAATCAAGTTTTTTTTTCCTAATCAAATGATTTCCTGAATTTGTGCGCAAAAATGCACGTTGCAGCCAATTCCCTGAAGTATGAATTCCTGGGAAATGCCGGGGACGGCGAATGACTTACGGTCCGTCGGCTTCGCCTGGACGGCGTCTGGGTGCAATAGGCAAAGACCACTCCGGCACGATTGAAGCATTCTTACTACCATACTACAGATCCATATTCCGGACAGGTTGATCTCCCAGAGACAGAAGTCTGAACTTCTGCCGAGCCACCTCATCCAATGGGTCGATCTCGCAAACCTCTCGATATACCGCAAGCGCTTCCCGCCGCATGTTTTTCCTTTCGTAGGCTACTGCCAGTTGAAAAAGAATTCTCTTTTTCTGGGGAGACGAGCGTCGGGCTCGTTCCAGATGCCGAATTGCTTCATTGAGCATGTCGTTTGAAAGAAATATGAGACCGGCCCTGAAATTCGCCTCCACATGATCCGGATTGTTTTTCAGTGCACGAGCATACTCCTTCAAAGCAGCACCAGGATCTTCGCACAATTCTTCGTAGAGAACCCCCAGGCTGTACCGTGAGTTGTAATCCTGTGGGTTGAGAGTCAGTGCGATCTGGTATGATTTTTTTGCCAGATCCGCCTGGCCTAGATAGTAATGAATCATACCCAGGCGTGCGTGCGATCGCGCGTGAAGGGGGTCTTGTTGCAGTACTCTCAAGAGCAGTTCCTTTGCGGCAAGATATTCTTCGCGGTTCACTCGAGGGCTGTTCATGCGGAATCGGGCCAATTGATAGAGAGCTTCTGGAAAGTCAGGATTATTGACGACAGCTTTTTCAAAGTATTCTTCAGCGTTTTTCCCACCCAGGGATGCGGCAGCCATACCCCGATAGCAGAGCGCCCGAGCGTTTTCCGGCCTGTGCGTAAGCAAAAGGTCGAGTTCGGAGATGCTCTTCTCCACTGCACCACTGCGCAGTAACGCCAGCCCGTAGAATGCATGGATTTGAACCGAGAGAGAATCCTTCTTCCGTTCTTCATGCAGTTCCCGCAACAGAGACAATGCCCGTCCGACATGCCCCGCGTCCATCTGAGCTAATGCCAGCCCGTAGCGAGCTTCACGATCGGTACCGTCTTTCGCAAGTACACGGTGAAGATGCGGAACTGCTTTTTCGGGGCTGTTTGAGCGCAAATGGTGTCTGGCGGCAAACCGGTGCGCCTCAATATCTATCCTTGAGATGTCGAGCGACTGGGGCGGGTCTTCAAAAACCGGCGTGGTGGAGGAGCCGGATTGCGTGAGAAATGTTGCTGTGAGTGCGGCTGCAATACTGAGAAGGCACAGGCCCGATGAGATTACGAAAACTCTGACAAGGAGTTTCTTCTCTCGCTCATTGAAAGGAAGCGTTTCAAGAATCTTCATCATACTCTCCGGGAACACACCCGTTTTTTGTTTTCTATTATATAACTCTCGTCTCGGAAGTTCAACTGCAGCCGATACGGATTGGTTATTGCTGATTTTGGGATACCGCTCACAGGAAAATCACTGGAAGTTAAAAAAAACATGCAAATACTCTTGACTTTGAGCCGCGAATGTTGTAATTTGTTAGCACTCTTTTGGATCGAGTGCTAACAGTTCACGCATTCATGGCACATGTGTCCAAATTATGCTTATCAAACAACCAACAACAAGTAGGGAGGGCTCAATGAACGTGAAGCCTTTGGCAGATCGCGTAGTGGTTAGACCCTTGGAGGCGGAAGAAAAAACTGCCGGTGGCATTATCATTCCCGATAATGCTAAGGAGAAACCGCAAAGAGGTGAAGTGGTCGCGGTTGGCGCGGGGAAAATCTCGGATTCAGGGCAGAAGATTGAAATGAGCCTGAAAGAAGGGGACAAAGTCCTCTACGGAAAGTATTCGGGAACTGAGGTCTCGATCGACGGCACCGATTATCTGATTATGCGCGAAAGTGATGTTCTTGCGGTAATCTAATCGACGGGTCGTTTCAATGAATCTTTCTTGAGAACTAACATACGTATCTTAAGAACTAACATACGTAAAAAATAAGGAGAGCATCCTATGGCAGCCAAGCAACTGGCTTTTGATTCAACCGGAAGAGACAAACTTCTTCGCGGTATCGACACCCTGGCCAATGCGGTGAAAGTCACCCTCGGGCCTAAAGGACGAAATGTCATTCTCGACAAGAGCTTCGGTTCACCCACCGTTACCAAAGATGGTGTGACCGTTGCGAAGGAGGTCGAACTCGAAGACAAGTTCGAAAATATGGGAGCCCAGATGGTCAAAGAGGTCGCTTCAAAGACCTCCGATGTCGCCGGTGACGGAACGACTACCGCGACTGTTCTGGCTCAACTGATTGCCCGGGTGGGTATCAAGAACGTGACCGCCGGTGCAAACCCGATGGCGCTCAAGCGTGGTATCGATCAGGCTGTTCGTACGATTGTGGAGCAACTGTACAAAGACTCCAAGACGGTAGCCGGCAAAAAGGAAATCGCCCAGGTCGGTGCCATCTCTGCCAACAACGACAAAGAAATCGGTGATCTAATTGCCGATGCAATGGAGAAAGTTGGCAAAGACGGTGTCATCACGGTTGAGGAAGCAAAAGGTATCGAAACCAACCTTGAGGTTGTGGAAGGGATGCAGTTCGATCGGGGCTACCTGTCACCATACTTCGTTACCAATTCCGAAACCATGGAAACAATCGTGGACGAGCCGCTTATTCTCATCTACGACAAGAAAATCAGTGCCATGAAGGATCTCCTTCCGGTGCTCGAGAAAGTGGCTCAGATGGGCAAGGCTCTTCTGATCATCGCAGAGGATGTCGAAGGTGAAGCTCTGGCCACTCTGGTGGTCAATAAGCTGCGCGGCACGCTCAAAATTGCTGCTGTCAAGGCTCCGGGTTTCGGTGATCGTCGCAAAGCGATGCTCGAGGACATTGCCGTTCTCACCGGTGGTATCGTGATCTCTGAAGATGCTGGGTTCAAACTCGAGAATACCACGGTCGATGCTTTGGGTCAGGCCAAACGTATCGTGATCGATAAGGAAAACACAACTATTATCGAAGGCGCCGGTAAGGCCGACGATATCAAAGGTCGTGTTGGTCAGATCCGTGCCCAGATCGAGGAAACCACTTCGGACTACGATCGGGAAAAGCTTCAGGAACGTCTGGCCAAACTGGCCGGCGGTGTTGCCGTGCTGAACATCGGTGCTGCTACCGAAACTGAAATGAAAGAGAAAAAAGCGCGTGTTGAGGACGCTCTTCATGCAACACGTGCGGCGGTCGAGGAAGGTATTGTCCCCGGTGGTGGTGTTGCGCTGCTTCGGGCCGCGGCGGCGCTTGATTCGCTGAAGCTCGAAGGTGATGAAGCCATTGGAGCAAATATTATCCGTCGGGCAACTGAAGAACCGATGCGGATGATCGTTCTCAATGCCGGAAAAGAACCTTCGGTGATACTCAATGAGATCAAGCAGCAAAAAGGTGCTTTCGGGTACAATGCGTACTCCGACACTTTTGAGGATCTCGTGAAGGCCGGCGTTATTGATCCTACGAAAGTTACGCGAACTGCTCTGGAGAATGCGGCTTCGATTGCAAGCCTGGTACTTACTACTGAGTGCGTAATTGCCGAAAAGCCCAAGAAGGATGACGAAGGCGGCGCCGGCGGTGCTCCCGGCATGGGTGGCATGGGCGGTATGGGCGGCATGGGTGGTATGGGCGGAATGATGTAATGACGTCCGCGCGGGAATATCCGCGCCCCCAAGTCGTATATCGACTGAAGTCATGGGAGGGCTGCAAGGTCCTCCCGTGGTTTCGCTCAAAACAGGCTGACTCCATCGGGAAAATTCTAAAACTGTCGAAATGATGAAACCAATCTCTTCGATAGCACCCGGAGAAGTCCGGGACGCCTCAAACGAGACTTCTATTGCCCGGTGTCGGCTTGTTCCTCTATTATATATACTGTTTTCCCCGCCCGACCAGACGGCGCGTTGCCGGCTTGTACGGCGTTGACAGGCATCAGCCTGAGTAGGGTGGTCTGCATATGACCGATGTTCTAAATCCTCGGGAAACTCGCGTTCTTGAGGCCATCGTAAGAAACTACATTCTGAATGCTTCCCCAACCGGATCGCGTTTCATCTCCCGTCATACCGATATTGAGTTGTCACCGGCAACGATTAGAAATGTAATGGGGGATTTGGAGGATCGCGGGTTTATTGCACAACCGCACACCTCCGCCGGTAGAATCCCCACCGATCGGGGCTACCGGTATTATGTCGACCAGCTCATGCAGTCGAACCAGTTGTCGCCCGAAGTACGAGAACAGATTCGTACATCCCTGCTCCAGGCCAACCCTTCGGATCTGCATACGGTCATGCAGGCGACTTCGCGTGCTCTCAGCAAAACGACTCATCAGTTGGGAATTATATTGGCACCGGCATTTCGACGAGCGTGTTTTCGGCATATTCATATATATGAGCTGGCACCCCATCGATTTCTCATGAATTTAACCATTGATTCGGGCATTGTACGCACATTGGCAATCGAAATCAGGTCTGAAATACCCGTGGAACAGATTGAGTCTATCAGTCGGATTATTAATGAGCGATTTGCAGGGAAAACACTGGATCAGATGTCTGATTTGGGTGACGAAATTTTTCAGGACGTCACACCCTACGATATAGGAATAATTCGTCTATTCATACCATCAATCAAAAAGATGATTGCAGAGACTGAAGAGCAAGAGATATATGCCGAAGGGACAACCAATATACTGCTGCAACCGGAGTTTTTCGACAAAGACCGGATTAGCGCAATTGTGGAATTCCTGGAAGAAAAGCAGCTTCTGATGCACATGATAGATGTTGCCGAAACAGGAGGTGACGGTGTATTGGTTTCTATCGGAGGTGAGATAGAATCGGGGCAGTTCAGTTCTTTCAGCGTGGTGAAAACAAAATATCGTCTGGGGAATCTCGAGGGTTCCCTGGGAGTGATTGGCCCCAAGCGGATGCCGTATCCGTTTCTGATTTCGGCGGTTGAGTACACTGCCGGGTTGCTGAAAGAAATGTACGAATAGATAGCTGAAACGATAAACAAAACAGGTGTTCGGGAGGTTTGGACAACATGGTTGCCAAGGACAGCGCACACGGCGACGAGGAACGAATAGACCGCGACGAAGTTTCAGATTCTGAGCCCGATAAGCAAATAGATGAGGCAACTCAAGTCGAAGAGGGTGAGCAGGAAGCTGAAGTCGAGGTTAATGAAGAGGAAAGCATCGAATCGGTTCGGGAACAGCTTGAGGCCCAAAAGTATCGATATCTGAGACTCATGGCCGAATTCGACAATTATAAACGTCGGACAAGCAGAGAATACGAGCGAATGGTACTGGTGGCCAATGAAGATCTGCTCAAGCAGATTATCGATGTACGCGAGAGTTTCGAGCGTGCACTGGCCATGAGTGCCGAATCCGACTCGAACGATAAACTGCTCGAAGGTATGAAACTTATATTTACGAAGCTCGATGATGTTCTAAAGAGAAATGGACTCGATGTTTTCGGAGAGCCCGGAGAGGAGTTCAATCCGGAACTCCACGATGCGATGATGAAGCAGCCGAGTTCCGAATATGAGGAAAATCATATCGTACAGATTTTCGAAAAGGGATATTCGCTCAAAGGACGAGTAATTAAGCACGCGAAAGTGATCGTATCCGGCGGTGCCGAGGCGTAACACCGCCTCGGCACCGCAGCGCCCTCCGGCCGGAGGGCGTCCCGGTCATAACGCGAAGGGCGGTCTCGACTGTTGCGCCCCCCCCGGCGGGAGGGCGCATAGCGACGGGCGCGAAAATGGTAGAACAGAAACGAAACAGCAGATAATGGTTCTAAATAAATCACAAACACCCGGAAGGAGCCTGACATGGGCAAAATAATCGGCATAGACCTCGGTACCACTAACTCATGTGTTGCCGTTATGGAGGGCGGCAAGCCGGTTGTAATCCCGAATCCGGAAGGAGGCCGAACCACGCCGTCGATGGTGGCGTTCGGCAAGGATGGGGAGCGTCTGGTTGGCGCAATTGCAAAACGGCAGGCGGTAACAAATCCCGAGAAGACGATCTTCTCGATAAAGCGGTTCATGGGACGACGTCATAATGAAGTCGAGTCCGAAGAGAAAATTGTTCCTTACGAAATCGTGGGAGCAAGTGATGAACTGGTGAAAGTTCGAATTGCCGACAAGGACTATACACCACCGGAGATCTCCGCGATGGTGCTACAGTATCTCAAGAAAGCGGCCAGTGATTACCTGGGAGAAGATGTTACCGAAGCGGTCGTTACGGTACCCGCCTATTTCAACGACTCTCAACGGCAGGCTACCAAGGATGCCGGCCGAATTGCGGGACTTGATGTAAAGCGCATCGTAAACGAACCGACCGCGGCTTCGCTTGCTTATGGACTTGACAAAAAAGGCAGCGAGATCATCGCGGTGTACGATCTGGGAGGTGGTACTTTTGATATTTCCATACTCGAGATCGGTGATGGTGTTTTTGAGGTAAAGGCAACCAACGGAGATACCCATCTTGGCGGAGACGACTTCGATCAGGTTCTGATCGACTACATCGCCGATGAATTCAAGAAAAACAACGGTATCGATTTACGTCAGGATCGGATGGCGTTGCAGAGATTGAAGGAAGCTGCCGAAAAGGCGAAGTGTGAACTGTCTTCGGCCATGCAGACCAATGTCAACCTACCGTTCATAACCGCGGATGCATCGGGACCCAAACATCTTGATCTCAGTATTACCAGGGCCAAATTCGAAGCGCTGGTGAATCATCTGATCGAGCGTTCGGTCGGACCATGTCGCAAGGCAATTGAAGACGCACGCGTGTCTGCGTCGGATATTTCCGAGGTCATTCTGGTCGGTGGATCCACCCGCATGCCTGCCGTGCAAAAGCGTGTCGAGGAGTTGTTCGGAAAGCAACCTCATAAGGGCGTGAATCCCGACGAAGTGGTTGCGGTCGGTGCCGCGATACAGGGCGCTATACTTGGTGGAGACGAATCGGTAAAAGATGTGCTTCTGTTGGATGTTACTCCGCTGTCTCTTGGAATTGAAACGCTCGGTGGTGTTATGACCAAATTAATTGAGCGAAACACTACAATTCCTACGAAGAAAAGCCAGATTTTCTCTACGGCCGCCGATAGTCAGACTGCCGTATCGATTATGGTGTATCAGGGTGAGCGTGAAATGGCGGCACACAATCGCTTGCTCGGCAAGTTCGATCTCGTAGGACTTCCGCCGGCGCCGCGAGGTGTACCCCAGATAGAGGTTTCGTTCGATATTGACAATAATGGAATCTTGCATGTGACCGCAAAAGACCTGGGTACCGGAAAAGAACAACAGATCCGGATCGAGTCTTCAAGCGGATTGTCCGAAGACGATATCAACAAGATGGTTAAGGACGCCGAAGCAAACGCGGAAGCGGACAAAGCGGAACGTGAAAAAGTCGACACGAAAAACCAGGCCGAACAGTTGGTTTTTCAGACTGAGAAAACTCTGGGTGAAGTCGGCGACAAGATCTCCGACGACGAAAAGAAGCAAATACAGACAGCGTTGGACGACCTCAGGGAAAAGGCAAAAGGTGACGATATCCAGGCGATCAAGTCATCTATGGATGCCCTGATGAAATCTTCGCATAAGATGGCCGAAGAGCTTTATAAGACCCAGGCGGCCGGTGGTGCCGGGGCGGGCGGAGCCGCCGGTTCTGAAGGTTCGGCGGGAGCGCAACAACAAGGCTCCGAACAGGGCGCCCAAGGCGATCAGAACAAAGGCGGAGGAGAAGACGGCGCTGTAGACGCCGACTTTGAGGTTGTCGACGACGACAAGTGATCTTAGGATCGGAAAGGATCTCCCGGGTACGGCCGCAACCGCTGCCGTACCCGGCACGTTGAACAAAAATGGCAAAACTCGACTATTACGAGGTACTTGGGCTCAGCAAAGGCGCTTCCGACGACGATATCAAAAAAGCGTATCGAAAACTGGCTGTCAAGTATCACCCCGATAAAAATCCAGGCAACAAAGAAGCCGAAGATAAATTCCGTGAAGCAACTGAAGCGTACGAAATCCTAAAGGATCCCACTAAACGATCACAGTACGATCAGTTCGGTCACGCGGCTTTTGGAGCCGGCGCCGGCGGAATGGGCGGTGGATTTTCCGGATTCGGTGGCGCGGGTTTCGATATCTCCGATGCGCTTCGTGCATTCATGAACGATTTCGGCGGCGATTCAGTTTTTTCCGATCTTTTCGGGGGTCGTGCGGGAGGCCGTCGCGGCAGAAGAGGAACCGGCACCAGGGGGAATGATCTTCAGGCCCGGGTCGAACTCTCGCTCAAAGAGATCAACAGCGGCACCAAAAAGACCCTCAAGGTCCGCCGTAAGGATCGATGTGACAGTTGTAGCGGAACGGGGTCAAAAAGCGGAAAAAAATCCACATGTACTCACTGCGGCGGTTCGGGGAGAGTGCAGAAAGTCGCGAATTCCTTTTTTGGCCAGGTTATCCAGGAAAGCGCGTGTCCAATCTGCCGTGGCGAAGGCTTCATGGTGAACGACCCATGCGGAACGTGTGGTGGAAGCGGGCGAATGGCGGTTGAGAATACCGTCCAGGTCGATATTCCGCCGGGAGTATCCGAAGGAAACTACATTTCTGTTCCCGGAAAAGGCGATGTCGGTCTTAACGGCGGGAACGAAGGTGATCTCATTGTCGTAATCACCGAAAAAAAGGACGAATTCTTCCAGCGACACGGTATTGACCTGGTGTGTGGAATCGAAATTTCTTTCACGGAAGCGGCTTTAGGTGTAACGAAAACAATTCCTACCGTTGACGGCAAGGTGAACCTCAAAGTTCCAGCCGGAACACAGTCCGAAAAGATGTTCAGGTTGCGTGGCAAGGGTTTGCCGGTTCTTCACGGGGGCCAACATGGCGATCAGCTTGTCAAGGTGCATGTGCACACTCCCGAAAAAATGAGCCGGGAAGAACGTGAAGTTTTTGAACGGCTGGCCGAAATTGAGTCTAAGCCAAAGAACATGTTCGAGAAGGCAAAAGACTTTTTCTCTTGAGTATAGAGTCGGAGCCCGTAAAATGACTTTGCTTTGCGGCCGCCATATGGCGGCCTTTTTTCTTTAATTAGTGCTTGTCCGAAAAGTCCCTAAAACGGACGCTGAGCCTGTCGAAGCGCCCGTTTTAGGCTGAAATCGCCGGTTTGCTTCATCAATCCGAGCGAAAACAGGACTTTTCGGACGGACACTAATTAAGTGGATCATACCGGCATCGTCGTAACGATGTAATCCGCTTCATCAATCGAAATCCACTTTCTTCAGATCGGCCTTGATCTTTCCGAGCCATCGATCAACCGAAGACGATTTTGAGGGGTCGCTGTCTATCTTTTCCACTGCCTCCCGGATGTCGAACAGAAGGCTACGGTACATCTCCGCCACGGAATTGCATTTGGTGGTCAGCTCACGCATCTGGTTGTTCTCCCGAAAAGCCAGACGAGTGTTCAGCTTGCCTTTTGACAGTTCTCCGGCCCACCGTTCGATCTTGTACAAGGGAACCGCGATTTTCCGAGAAGAAAAAAGCCCCACGCCCAAAGCCAGTACAAGGCCGACCAGTTGCGCCGATACGATTGCTGGAAGTATCAGGCCGAGTATGCTCTGCAGTTTCAGGTCCGCGGTGACATCATGGCTCATGTAGTAAAACGAACCGCCGCGTGATTCGGTATAATAAATGAATGCCAGAACCACTGTGGTAACCAGTGAGCTTGCGAATACAATGAAAACGATTTTGGCGATAATGCCGAGCTGAATCGATTTTTTGATGAAAAAATTCTTGAAAAACTTGCGATCATTCTTGTCCGGCATCGTCGACTGCTCCCTCGTTTTTTGTTTCGATATGCATGGAACTACTTAGGTAATCGACGATTCGAAGCCCCTGCAGGTCCAGCGTGGGCGCACATGGCAGTTTTCATGGCTCTGACTCTGTACCGGCACTGCCGATGCACCTGTATACCTAATATCGTTTTGCCCCAAACAAAATGTCGGGGAAATGCAAAAAAAGGTTCTCGGCAGTACAGAAGGTTAACCCAGGTTTTGCAGTCGAGAGCGAGCAACAGCTTACGCAGAATGCCGTGAGTTGATTGCGAAACCTGGGTTAATTGAGGCGAAGGATCAAGAGTTCGTAAATGAAACGGCCGTTTATTATTTTAGGCCATTATGGATACTATTGCAGTTGTTGACTTTGGTGGTCAATACACCCACCTGATAGCTAATCGTGTTCGGCGTCTCGGAGTGTATTCCGAGATCGTATCTCCCGAATCCGCTCCGGAAGACCTTCGAGCGTTCAAAGGAATAATACTTTCCGGATCTCCTCATAGCGTTACGGATTCGAGCGGGCCTCGTATCGATGCCGGTATTCTGGATCTGAGTATTCCGATTCTGGGATTGTGCTACGGGCATCAACTCCTGTCTCAGATGCTCGGGGGAACGGTGAAACGAGGCAATATTCGCGAATACGGCAGTGCCCGGTTTCAGATTCGAAAGGCAAATCCGCTCCTGAAAGGGATAGAGGATTCCGAACTCGTATGGATGAGTCACGGCGACAAGGTGGAGCAACTGCCGGAAGGCTTTGAGGTCCTGGGTTCAAGTGCCGACTGCGAAACCGCGGCCGTAGGGCACTTCGAACTGCGACTCTACGGCCTTCAATTCCATCCCGAAGTAACCGAAACTCCATCGGGCATGCGCATTCTCGACAATTTTCTCGAGATTTGTGGTGTTGCGCGTGAGTGGAATCCTCAGTCATTCATGAAGGAGATCGAAGGGGAGATTCGTTCGGCGTGTGGAGACAGAAAAGTTTTTTTGCTCGTCTCGGGTGGAGTCGACTCAACGGTTGCTTTCGCTCTCCTTAACGATGCATTAGGGGTAGATCGGGTTCTGGGGCTTCATATCGACAACGGGCTGATGCGATATCGTGAGACGCAGGAAATCACGAAGTACATGGCCAGGCATGGATTCGACAATCTTCATATCGTCGACGCCTCGGACGATTTCCTGGATGCTCTCAAGGGGATATCGGATCCGGAGAAAAAACGCGAGATTATCGGGAACACATTCCTGTCGGTGCAGCAAAAAGCTCAAGCCGATCTTGGCCTCAATGCCGAGGAGTGGCTGCTGGCTCAGGGAACGATTTACCCCGATACGATTGAAAGTGCCGGTACCACTCACGCCGATCGTATAAAGACGCACCACAACCGAGTTGACGTTGTCCTGGAGCTTCTGAAAAAGGGACTAGTAGTTGAGCCGTTGTCACAGCTCTACAAGGACGAGGTCAGGATGCTCGGCGAGGCATTGGATTTGCCGAAAAGCCTGGTCTGGCGCCATCCCTTCCCCGGTCCGGGGCTGGGTGTTCGAACGCTTTGCTCCAGTCGTGAATTTATCGAAATCGACAAAGAAACTTCGGATTCAGTGGCCACAATTGCCGGTAATGAAGGCTACCACGGATATGTCCTTCCCGTAAGAAGTGTCGGTGTGCAGGGAGATGGCCGTACATATGCCCATCCTGCGGTACTGTCGGGACCACGGGATTGGGAGGCATTGGAACGAATATCCACCTCAATATCAAATTCTGTGGGTAGTATCAATCGAGTTGTCTATGCACTTCATACCGAGGGATCAACGGAATATCGCACCAGGGAAGGCTATCTTACGAGAGATCGGCTTGATAAGCTTCGGTTGGTAGACCATTTCGTAACCCAGACCCTCAGGGCTTCGGGCGAATATGAGGAGATCTGGCAAATGCCCGTTGTGCTTCTTCCGTTGCTCAACGCGCAGGGAAATGAGTGTGTCGTATTGAGGCCGATACAATCCACCGAGGCGATGACCGCCCGTTTTGTCGCGCTTCGGGACGATACGCTGGATTTGATAGTTGACAAAGTCAAGTCAATGAGCGGTGTCGGTGATCTGTTTTACGACATCACTCACAAACCGCCCGGGACCATTGAGTGGGAATAGGCCCGCTGAAAAGAATCTGACTACCGTTAGTTAGCACAAAGTTGTCCGCCTCTCATTTTAACCCAGGTTTCGCGGTCGAGAGACGCCGTACTCCGACTGCGAAAACCTGGGTTACGACTCCTTAATTAAACGTCACCCCTCGAGAACGACGACGAGGGGCAACGCCGAGGGTATGGATCTGTAGCGGAGATAAATTTTTGATGATCCCCGGGTCCTCAAATCTTTCCGGTTCAGTACTCGGCGCCCAGCGAAAAATAGTTAATTGGATTTTTCACATAATGATTCCAGTCGGTCTTCCAGGCACGGTCATACCTGAGAACAAAAATCCCGAGATTGACCCGAAGCCCGAACCCAATTCCTCCGTAAATTTTGGTGGGCAACGGAATTGTTTCCATCTGATCGCCACGATCCCACGCATTGCCGGCATCAACGAAAACCGCACCGTTCACATACCTGATTTTGATGGGTAACGGCCAGACAAAATCGATTTCTCGGAGAAACGGGAATCTGAACTCACTGTTCAGCATTGCGAACCGTGTTCCGGTCAGGTCAAAGTAATTCCATCCCCGAAACGGCACAATGTATTCCGAGTATAGGCTGTGAGGAAGGCTCTCTTCATAGTTGTCTTTGTTGGCCCGGTAGTTAAACCAGTTTTCATTTCCTCCCAGGAAGTACCGTCGAGCGGATTCATCTTCATTGATCGGGAATGCGGCGCCAAAGGCAACTCTGTTGGCCCATACGAACTTCCCTCCTATATGAAGATACTTACGGAAATCACTGTCAAAGGCAAAAAATGACCGATCGTTCGGGCCGAGTGCCGGTGAAACCAAAAGGTTGGTTTTGGCGCGCAGTCCGTTTACCGGCCCGGTTATTCCCCAGAGAGTGTTGTCCCACACGTATGAAAGGGTCGGCATGGTCAGGTTCGTGGAAAGCGTATCGCCGAAAATCGCTTCCTCACCTTTATTTTCTACCAGTACACGGTTCAATTTCCGGTAGTGAACGGAAAGGTCAACGCGAGAAAATGTCGAAAAGGGATAACGAAGGAAAAACATACCCCCAATATTCGTGTCGTGATATTTCTCAAAATCAAGAAGGCTGACTCCGGAAAACGTGTAATCCCGGCTGTAAAACCCCACGAGTCCAAAATCCAGCCGGTACTGAGAGTTGATATACGATCCGAAGACGTTGAGGCGGCGTAAATCGCTTTGCAGATCACCTGCCAGACCTATTCGGTGATTTCCAAGCACGTCGCTCAAGAGTATCATTCCCTGGCCCGCCGCCCCATAGTACGTGCTGAGCCCGAACCCGAATGAAACGGCGTCCGGAGTGAAAACCAGTCGGTAGTCCTTGCTCTGAAGCGTATCCGGAACTATAACGTTTTGGGTGGTGTCGAATTTCTCGGTGGAATCCGACACGGTTAAGTCATCTGTGTCGGAAGTATCGGCCGACTTCGCGGAATCGAATCCGGTTTCGGCTCCGACCATACCCACGCCCGCAATCATCTGATCCGTGGAAATATCATCTTCATTGTTTTCGGCGGATTTGTGCGGCCGCGGTTCATCGATCGCCCCCTCGGTGGTATCGCCCGAGGTCTCTTCGATGCTCGATTCAGTCGCCGCACTTTCGCCGTTCTCTGTTTTTTTCTCTGAAATGTCCCCGCCGACAGCATCGACGGTATCCGGGGAATCGGTTTCGATAACTTCCGTTATACCCAGTTTGGATTCGTCTTCATTCTTTCGTTCCGGTATTTCGGCGGGGAAAAAGAACGGGTCGGCGCCATCGAGTTGCGATTCGGCCCATCTCGTGAGAGCCGGAGTCTCCTCCAGTTGTTTGGTAGACACCGAATCCATGCGCCAAATATCCCATCCTTGTTTCTGAAAAAGCGTAAACACAAGCCGGTCCTCAAAGCGACACCAGTCCGGACTCGAGCATCCGCCGATCAGATCCGTGACCGGCTTCGCGGTCATGATGCTGTCGACTGCTCCGACATAGATGTTGTCAATGCCGGTTTTATCTGAGATAAAGGCTACGGATACACTGTCCGGACCGAATACCGGCTGCTTTTCATCGTATGGAGTATCTGTGAGACGAGTTACCGTTTTGTCGGCAATGTCGATCAGGTACAGGTCATGGTCGGCGCGTGTCGGTTTCGGCTTTCTTACCGCTGTTCCACTCGTATCCTGAGCCGAAAAAATGATGGTTCCACCGTCGGGAGAGAACCGGGGGTCGCTTTCGAACATGATATTGGATGTCAAACGAGAGAGTGAATCTGAGTCAAGATCATATACGTAAATGTCCGACATGTGCTCTTTCAGACCACAAAACGTGATTCGTTTCCCGTCGGGAGACCAGTCGGGGCGAGAAACCGCGGCAAGATCCGGCTGAATTGTTTTTACAAGCTCTTTTGTTTCAATGTCAATGATACGAATCTCGTTCCGACCCTGGTTTTTGGTAACAAAGGCGAGTTTATTATTGTCGGGTCCCCAGCACAAGCCGGCGCGGAACGGCTGGAAGGATTCGAAGAATCCCGCGAATCCCTGCTGTCCGATTTCCGTAACGGTTTTTCCGTCGGAGTCCGTAACGATAATGCGCGTGTAGTCCTTACGATCGCTGTAATAGGCAATACGTGATCCGTCGGGAGAGATTCGACCCTTAAGATTGAAATGAGATCGACCTTTGGCATGCGATGTAATCTGCTTTCCGGCTTTGTCTGGACGTTGGCGTCTGCCGATTTCGGGCCAGTAAATCCGCTTCAGCTTCTGAATCCATTCCTTGCCAAGTTCGTGAAGACTTTGATTGTAGGCTTTTTTGACGGCGCCTTCGACGGTTTTCGTCTTACGGAAGGCGGAAAGAAACTCGGTGAACGCACTATCACCACGTGAAGATTCAAGAAAATGCATGAACGACTGTCCACCTTTATAGGCCATATAGCCGCCAAGCTCCGGGCCGGGGAGAGGAACAGATGCGTGAACCACGCGGTCCATCATGAACATATCGGCGGATATGTCCCAGCCCGAACTAAGGTACTCCGCGGTCCCTTCGGCGAACCAAAGCGGCATACGAACCGTGGGGGTGCGAAGAAACGAGCTTCCCATGTTGTCGTAAAGCATCGCGTACTGGAATGCATGTACCAGTTCGTGGTGGAGTACATGGCGGTACTCTTCATAATCTCCGCTGAACGGGATCACAATTCGACTCTTGAACATTTCCGTGAACCCGCCTACCCCTTCAGGTATGATATTCGGTATGACATTGGTCTGCTCAAAATAGGTTGGTGACCCAAATACGATCAGTGGGATTGGACGGCTGGTCTCGAACCGCCAGTCGTTGCGAAGGCTTTGATGAGCCAGTTCGGACCAAAGCGCTGTTATGCGGGGCAGGTCACCCTGGTTGCGATGATAATAGGATTTTATGTTGGGCAGGGAATGGTATCTCCAGTCGAATTCCCGGTATTGAACCTTATTCTTTCCAAAACCGAAGGCCGGCATTGAGAAAAATGTCGCCAGTAGGAAAACTGAGCCGAACAAGACGAGTAATCGAGTTTTTTTGTTTGTTTTTGCCATCATAAGAGTCTTTTCACGGGACAAACCCGTTGTAGGAAGGATATAATCGGTTAAATGATAAGGTGTTATGCTGATAAGTTAAAAAAAGTTGGTAGGTCGACTTGAAATTTATTACGTTTATGTGTGTGGAATCTTGCGCACACATGCTGCCCGGAAGTTATTTAAGTGTATGCTATTGAACGGCAGTATGTCAAAACTTGACAGGTTTTGCCTTGTAACGTATATTGATGACTGCCATTTGTCCCTTGCGGGTTGAATATTGTGGTCCCCCTTGGACCGCATTTTCAATTCCGTGATCCTTCAAAATTTAAGCCCTTAAGAAGATAAGAGTATGTCCACAAGAACCATCGTTCGCGTGATTCTTGCATCATGGTTCATTTGGGCTGTGGTGCCGGAAACGCAGGCAGGCAGAAGAATTGTAGTTCCTCACGACTTCCGAACCATTCAATCGGCGCTCGGAGAAGCCGATGAAGGTGATACCGTGTATGTCGTGAAGGGAAAATACCAGGAAAATGTCGTTCTGACCGAGAATGTGGTCTTGATGGGGCAGGATATGCTCAAGACCATTATCGACGGAAGACGGCGCGGGCCTTGTGTTATCGGTGCCGACGGCGCGATGATAGCCAATTTTACGATCTATAATGGGACGACGGGAATCCTGTGTAAGAACACCCGTCCGATCATCGAACGAAATATGATCGTAGATAATAAGGGGGCGGGAATTCATGCCCTGATCTCCTTGCCCGAGGTGAATAACAACATTATTTACCGTAACGAATGGACCGGTATCTTCCTGGAGTCCACCCGGGGAACTCGAACATCGATTACCCACAACGTGATTCTGGAAAACGGGTATTCCGGCATATTCTGTGCGCACCGCACCGAAGTGCTCATACGAAACAATATCCTTTCCGGGAACAAACAGTATGGAATCTATGTCGGTCCCAATGCGAAGAGAACGCGGATTATCTTCAACGATATCTATAAGAATCGCAAAAAGCATAACGCGTACGCAGTGGTGAACCAGACAAATCTGGACAAAGCTCCGCTATTCGTTTCTCCCGGCCATCCGGAATACAACTATTTCATCAAGACCGTTTCCTCGCTGAAGAAAAAGGGTGAAAACAACTCGGATATCGGCCTGATAACCGCTCAAATGGTCAAAGCTTTGAGTACCGACCAGGACGGAGACGGTATTCTGGATGATGTCGATCAATGCCCGGAAGTGGCTGAAGATGCGGACGGATTTGAGGATGAAGACGGATGTCCCGATTTCGACAACGACAAAGACGGAATATACGATACCAAGGATCAATGTCCGGATGAACCTGAGGATCGTGATGGCTTTCAGGACGAGGACGGCTGTCCGGATCCGGACAATGATCGAGACGGAATTCCGGATGTGGCCGACGGCTGCATAAACAATCCCGAAACGGTAAACGGGTACAAAGACGACGACGGTTGTCCGGATGAAAAACCCCAGGAGATCAAGCAGGCGCTAATCCTTAAAGGTGTGAATTTCAAGACGGCGAGTGCGGAATTGCTCGAAGAGTCCTATTATGTTCTTGAGAAGGTCTACAACAGCCTTGAGGCCTATCCGAATGTGCGGGTCGAGATTGCCGGTCATACCGACAGTCAGGGCAGTGACGACTACAACATGGCGCTATCCTATGACAGAGCGAAATCTGTCTTGCGGTATCTGGCTATGCGCGGTATTGGCGAAGACCGAATGGTCGCAAAAGGCTACGGGGAAACGAAGCCTCTAGCCGGAAATGAAAGCGACGAAGGACGTGCTAAAAACAGACGAGTTGAAGTAGTTCCTATTAAGTAACGATCCAGCTTATCTGACTTAAAGGTTGGTATAACGTGAGAAAATCCATGAATACTCCTACAGGCTTACGAATTTTTTTAATCGCCGGTGTAATGATAGGGCTCTGTCGACCGTCCTATTCTCAAGACGGCGGACATTCTTCCCCCTATTTTCAGGCGGATTATATCCAGGATTTATCCGATTGGAGTTCAGCGATCGTGAATCCCGCATTGATATACCGAGTGAACCAGGCCCATTTTCAGGCGGGATTCTACCGATGGAATTTTGGCGGAGTGGAGGATTACGACCCACTTGGCTATCAGATAGGATCGGGGCTGTTACCGATTCGTCTGAACCATACGGTTGGTCTAACCTTTGTTCAAGCGGGCGGAAAGGTTCCCGAGGTACTGGCGGATCGTGCGTTGGACGTAACCGGAGCAAACCTGTACTACGGAGACTGGTGGATCGTAGGGCATTATGCCTGGAAATTGCCCCCGATACCTTCGTGGACTTCATGGCTTTTCGGGGTTCTGCCCGGTATAGTGAATCATCTTCTTCTGGATCAGGAAGTTGTTCCCGTGATTGGAGTCAGTCCCAAAATGCTGTATCAGAACCAATTCACCGGTTCATTTGCTTTTGGAGACAACAGTGGATTTGGGTTCGGCCTCGATCTCGGTGCCTATATAAACCTGTGGGACCACTATCGCTTCGGTGATCTGGGATTTTCGATCAATTTCCAGGATATCGTCCCGGCGCAGGTCACCTGGCAGTCCGGTGATGGAAATGTTGTCGACTACAAGCAGCTCCTGACGACCAGATTCCGAACGGGGCTACGGTACGGCGTTTTCAACGATCGTCTTATACTAAATGGTGAGTATGTCCTGGACAATGCGTTTTCCAACTTGTGGGCGGGTTTGCTCGATTCGGCGGAGACGGCTGGAGATGCAAGGAACGAACTTGAGAGAAACGGGCGTTTCAGCGGCCATTTGCGGTATGAGTTCATTCCACAGGTGTGGTTGAAAGGCGGTTGGGCCAACAACAATATCCCATACCTCGGGTTCAATTTGAACCTTATTTATCCTGTTCTTGAGGTGATCAATTTCGCGAGTGCCGATGTGCATGTCGGTTACAGCTTTCTGGATCCTGAGCGGGGGGAGCGCGGACTAACTTTCATGGGTAAGTTCTCAACCGACTTTGGTCCGACCAGGGAACAGAGAGAATCGAAGCGCCTGTACGACATGCTGATTCTGGCGCCGATGAATGCCTATAATGAAGCAATGCGACTCTATCTCGAACAACGCTACTGGGAAGCTCAGTTTGCTTTCGGTAAGGTCATGTCTCTGTTTCCCAATTTCCATCTCAACGACAAAGCGACCTACTACATGGGTGACTGCTACTCACAACTCCATCTTAACGATCTTGCACGGGAGGTTTTCAAAGAAGGGCTTTCCGAGTATACAACTTCCGAAGTCCGGCCAAAATTGCTCTACGGACTCCAGGAAATCGACTATCGGGAAGGAAAGAGTGAAGAGACGTTGCGAAACCATGCGTTTATCAGTAATTTGTATGGTGAAAGTGAAGTGAAGGCGAAGGCGGACTACCTTGCGGCCGAGGTGCATTTTCAGAGAAAGAATTATAACGCGGCAGAGAAACTCCTGTCGGGTATCGGTCCTGAAGATGAAACGTACCTTTTTGCAAAGTATACTCTTTCCATTATCAATATCGAAAACGGAAAAGAAAAAGCGGCCATTCAGAATCTGCAAACGATTATTGCGGACACCTCCTCCGATCCGGCAAGCTTGTTGCTTCAAGACGCCGCGGCGAACAAACTGGGTCAATTGTATTTTGAGCAGGTGCAGCTTCGTCAGGCAGTGGAAGCGTTTGACCGGGTTCCGGAAGGTTCAATCTATGGGGATGAGGCGCTACTTGGTATTGCCTGGTCCTGGATCAAAGTGAATCGTCCCGAACAAGCACTGAGAACCGTCGATCGCCTGATCGCGGTCCATCCGAATTCACCACTTGTTGCGGAAGCATATCTCGTTCGCGGCTATTCCCTGATGCTTCAGAAGAAGAACGAAACGGGTATAGCCGCCTTGGAAAAATCACTCGAATTGGCCCGGGCGGACTTCGACTCCGAGGAGGATTTAAAGCGCCGGCAACGGGAATTTGAGAGATATATGGCACAGTTTGCCCCTATCGCTCAGCAGATCAAGAAGAACGCATTGCGCAAACCTACCGAATCCAGTATAGCGGAACGCGTCAAGCTGGAGGACGAGTTTGAGCAGTATACCTCTGAGGCTCGTTCATTATTCGATTTCGCTACAAAGGTTGAACAGAATCAGAAGTTTTTCAGGCGTAAGGATCAGATTATCGCCGATGCCGAGTATGCGCTTGCAAAAGCCAACCGCATGATCGGAACTGAGCAGGGCCAGAAAGCGGTTGAGCGGGAACGGCGTGAACAGCAGAAGATCGATGAAGAGCTCGAGAAACTTAAAGAGCAGCTCAAGGAACTCGAATAGGAAAATATGCGGGGGGCTTGGGCTTTAGCACAACGGGATCAAAGCATGAAAGAAATCGCAGTGTCGCAGAAAAGACTCTTTGAAAGAGCTACGACTTGGCTGATTGGTGGATTATTGCTGCTGTTGGGAACCGCGGCTCTCACGAACGCGGCCCCAAAAGACGCCGAGGATCTTCGAAAGAAAATCATCGAACTCGAACGGAAAAAGCAGAAGCTTAACCAGGCTACGCGTAGCAAAGTCGAGAAAAACGTGAGTGCCCTCAGCGTTGAGGAAGACATCGCACGGTATGAACGATTGCTGGGTAGTTGCACCGGAAAGAAAAATCACCGGTGTGCCGACGTAATGTATACCCTGGCAAATTTATACTACGATAAGGGTCGCGATGATTACATTCAGGCCCGGCTTGCGTATGAAAAAGCAATGGATAAATGGGATAACAATCCGGTTGGTCCCGAGCCGGTAAACCCGATTCCGGACTACTCAAAAGCTCTTGCGATGTATAAGAAAAGTGTTGATTTGTATCCGGATTTTGAGAGAGCCGACGAAGGATATTACCAGATGGGGGCAATCCTGATGCTTCAGGGGGATCTTGACGGATCCAAGGATGCCTTCCAGAATGTCGTCGACAATTTCCCGAACAGCGTACGTGCGTCGGCATCCCATTTTCGCCTTGCGGATTATTGCTTCATGGAGCGGGATTTTACCTGTGCATTGAAGCATATCGAGCGGATACGCTCAGAGCAGGTTAACCTGGAAGTGAGGGAAATGGCTCATTATCGTAAGGCGGAAGTCTACTATAATCGAGCTGAGTTTGACAAAGCAGTTGAACTCTTTTTCTCGTATGTCGAGAAGTGCGACGCTGGAGAATACCAGAAGCAGGACCTTCGGGAGGAGGCGCTTGAGTACCTGGCCATTTCCTTTTCGGATATTCCCGGCGGTGGACGGGAGGCGGTGAAATTCTTCAATAAAGTGGGTCCTCGGCCGTATGAAGCAAGAATCGTATACACGGTTGGGATGAAGAACTATACTCATGGTCAGTACGACGACGCCATCGTTGCTTTGCAGACTGCCCTGAAACAATTCCCGTTCTATAGGGACGCGCCCAAGGCGCAGCAGATGCTTGTTGCCTGCCATATCATTAAAAAGGAATATGAAGAGGCAAATGTTGCCCGCGAAGAACTAATCGATAATTATTGGGTAACTGGTGAATGGGCTTCGCGAAACAGCGAGAACAAGGCCGCTATTGAGAATGCAAGGAACGAAGTGCGTAGAGCGCTGGCGCAGGTACCGGTCTATTATCATGCGAAAGCCCAGAAGGAAAAACGCAAGGAATTGTTTGAAAAAGCAATTCAGCGGTACAGTGAGTTTTTCCAGAAGTTTCCGGACGATAAATGGAAAGTGTATGAGTTCAAGTACAATATAGCCGAGATTTACAGCCACCTGCAACAATACCAGAAAGCTGCCGAGGCATATGATTATGTTGCTCAAGCTGATCTCTCCGGTTATCCTTCCTACAAGCATGAAGTCGACACGTTGGGGCTGGACGATGAGCAGAAAGAACGGATGCTCAAGGAAAAGGGGTCAAAGGATAGTCCTGTTGCCGTCTCGCAGGAAGACGCCGGGTACAATGCCATTGTTGCACTGGATAATCTTCGGAAAAAAACGATTGCCAAGGGCGGCCTCACCGATAGTGCGGCTTATGCACTGCCGGTAACAAAACGTTTTCTTGACTATATCGAGGCATTCGTCACTCGGTTTCCAACGAGTTCCACTGCTCCGGATATCCTGTTTCTCGCCGCAAATGTGCATTATTCGGCAAAATCGTATCAGAACGCGATATCCGGCTTCAAGCGCATAATAGATCGCTATCCGCAATCGAAAGAGGCCAACAAGGCACTTCGGTATCTTGCGAATAGTTACGCAAGTTCGGGTGAGTACCAGTTGGCGCTGGATACCTATCGAAAACTGCTCGAAAAAGAGAAACCCGGCTCGCCGGAATACGGCGAAATCGTGGATCTGGCTGCCGGCGCGGTGTTCAAAAAAGCTACCGCCCTGAAGGAAAGCGGAAATCATATCGGCGCGGCGGAGACCTACAAGTCGGTACATCAGGAATTCCCCTCCAGCAAAGTCGGAGAACGCTCCTGGTTTGAAGCCGGTGTTTGTTATGAAGAGGCCGGGAGTAAGGATCTTGCTGCCGAGACGTTTGTCGCGCTGGGTGAGAAATTTCCCGAGTCCGACCTCAGAGAGAAATCCTACTTCCGTGCCGCGGAAAACTACAAGGACCAGAAAAAGTGGGTTGAAGCCGGTAAGGTGTTCGCGTTGGCCGCGGACAAAGTCAACAAAGCCGAGTTCGCTATTCCGAGTTTGTCGTCGGCCTCCAAAATGTTTCACAACGCCAAAAGCTTTGGGCAGTCGGCTTTAATGTCCGAACGGATATTTCAGAAGTTCCCGGCTGACAAACGCAGTGCTCAGGCATTGTATGAATCCGGTTTGATTTATGAGAAGGGGAAACTGTATTCCGAGGCTATACGGGTATATACGGTTCTTGCCGAGAAGTTCCCGCAGTCCGAATATGCCTCTGAAGGGTTCTTCGCTATCGGCCTCTGTTTCGAAAAGATGGGCGAAAACGAAAAGATGGCTCAGACCTTCGCCCAATACGCACAGAAGTTTCCATCGGACAAATCAAAACAGGTGAAAGCGATCGCGAAAGCGGCCGATGCATACTTCAAAATGAAGAAAATGGAGTTGGCCGAAGAAAACTATCGTAATGTGATCGATGTGTATGAAAAGTTCAAACGCAAAGCCGATATCGACATCTTTTCGGTTGCCAAGGCCTACTATCGGTTGGGTGAGATTGAGCAGAAGCGCTTCAATGAGATAACGCTCACGGGAAATAGCGAACGCGACGTTCGGAAAAAGCTTGAGGAGAAGACCCACGCATTGGAGCCGGTGCTCAAAAACTATGCAAAAGCGATTGAACTCGGTGTCGGAGAGTGGGCTGTACGCTCGACATTCATGATCGGCCAGAGTTTTGTTCAGATGGCCGAATCCTATCGAAATCAGACCTTGTTTGGTACAAAAGAAGAGAAAACGGCATCGAAAATCAGGTTAATGCCCGGGCTGGAAAAATACTATCTCAAGGCCCAGGAGAAGTTCCATTGGGTTGTCGAGACATCGTATGAACAGAATATCCAGAACAAATGGGTAGATCGCTCGGCATCAGCGTTCATGGAGATGGCTTACAAAAGGGGTCGCATTTACGAAGAAATCGGTGAAATGTTCCGTGATGCACCCATACCCAAGGGCTTGCCTGAAGAGGACGCGCAGGTGTATCGTGATGTTCTCGAGGAAAAGTACTTGGAGGCGCTGGATGCGGCCTTGCCGAAATATGAGGCGGCGATACGCGAAATAGCCGCATTGGGGGTCGACGGAAAATGGCTGACAAGAATAAAGGAACGTACTAAGTTCATTAATCCGATGTCGGAAGCTCTGGCGATAGAGGTTGAGGATCGGACGCGAAAATCCGAGGAAATCACTGAGCAGCGTCAGGTCTCTCTGGAAGAAGGCGGGGAGGTGTCGTCGCAACCTCTGGTTGATGCTATGCTCCAGCGAAACCTCCGGCGCATTCAGAACATCATGGATATGAATATCGATGTGGCCGACAAGGTTGCGCAGTTGCGGAGTCTGGAACGGGATACGCAGCGGGAAATCAGAAGGGAGGAGGAGAGAATAGCGGAACTGAAAGATACTCTTGGTGTCGGAGACAAAAAGGAAGAAAAAACCGCACAAAAGTAACTCTAGGTCCTTATATTTTGGAAGATCCCTGATTCCTTTCCGCAGGATTTTCTCTGGTGGCTCGATAAATCGAAATTAGCGTAATGAATCTCTTGGGTTAAACGTTTATACGAAAGGGGCGCGGTTATGCAGCAGCTCTACAAGTTCATTGTCGATGGTTTTACTTCACCCGGTAGCGTTTATATGTGGTCAATCCTGGTTATAGCAGGAATAATACTTGGTTTCATTGTTGAGCGCGTGTGGTATCTGTTCTTCAAATGCGGAGCCGGCAGCGGCTCTTTTATGGCCGGCATATCAAAGTATCTGAAAGCGGGAGATTTCGAGAAAGCGATCAAGTATGCTTCCTCCTTGAAAACCCCTCTTGCCAAAGGTGTGACCGTTGTGTTGCAGAATCGCGGTAAGAGCACCAGGAATGTTCAGAAATCGGTAGACGAGGTTTTCCTTACGGAGACGCCGAAGGTGACCAGAAATATCAATATCTTGAATACCCTGGCCAATATTGCAACACTTCTGGGCCTGACCGGTACGATTTTCGGACTGATGCTGGCTTTTGACGCTATCGCAAACGTTCCGGCCGCTCAGCGTGCTCAGGCGCTTGCCACCGGTATTTCGGTTGCTATGTCCACCACGCTTTTTGGGCTACTCGTTGCCGTTCCGACAATCCTCGTGCAGGGCGTGCTTGCCGGAAAGTCCGACAGGGTTGTCGAAGAGATGGACGAGAAAACAACGAAACTGATCAATCTGATCGAAGAATAATCCGTACGCGGAAGGTAAGGATCGCAACATGGCCAACAAGGTTAAAAAGCTCAAACAGTCTAATGCGGAAATGGACCTGAAGCCGTTCATGAACCTCATGGTTGTGCTGATTCCTATGCTTTTACTCTCGGCGGAGTTTGCAAAGATAGCAATTATCGACATCAACCTCCCTGAGAATCGAGGCTCGCAAACACAGGAAGCCGTGAAGAAAGCTCCAAAGCAGGAAGAGGATGAGAAACTGCTTTTGACGGCAATTGTGACGGATTCGGCGTTAACTCTGGGTGCAAAGGGTGGATTTCTTCCGAGTCTGTTCTATCAGGAATTTCACAAGTATGTGTCCAAAGACGACCAGACTGAGCATATTGAGAAATATGATCCAGGATCGAAAGAACTGCCGAAACACCCTGAGACCGGAAAGCCTTTTGAGATACACGAACGCTACGATATTTTCTTGTATGTAACGGACCCGGAATTCAAGAGCATCCAAAAGGCGGTCTACAGCAAGTTCGGTGAGTTGATTACAGATCAGGACGGTCGTCCTCGGGAAAATGTCGCTGTTGGAGATACCGTTTACGCGCTGACAAATCCACGTCGGATGCTTGTCGTGACCGATCCCGCCGACTACGTGGTCAGGGAACTTTCGGTATATGACGAATTGAAGAATCGCCTCATGAAGGTGAAGGAACGTTTCAAAGATGCCGACGACTCTGAAGATATCATTGTGGCCGCGGAAAATCAGGTTATTTACGACAAAATCGTGCAGATAATGGACGCGGCAAGGTCGGCTGATTTTCCGAATATTTCAATAGCAAAACTTAGGAGCTGACATGGCGCAGCACGGCAGATACCCAAAAAAGAGTCGGCCTGAGGGACTGATGATCACCTCGATGATGGACATGTTTACCATCATTCTGGTGTTCCTTCTGAAGATGTATTCCGCCGAAGGCAGTGTTCTCACGAACTCTGATAATCTGGTTCTTCCCAATTCCATATCCAAGAAAAAGCCCCAGGAGGTGAATCTTCAGGTGGCGGTAACCCACGATATGATTCTTGTGGATAATCAGCCGGTCACGCCTACGGAGGATGCACGAAAGATTCCTCAGGAGGAACCGGATCCGACAATTGCGAAGCTCGAAGAGAAGCTGGCTTCATGCTACCTTCAGGAACAGGAAATGGTGCGTATGGGTGCACTGAACCAGGTAGCGGGAAAAGTTGTTGTTCAGGTTGATAAGAATGTCGAATTTGATGTTCTTTTCAAAGTGATGAACACCTGCGGAAAAGTTGGCTACAACAAGATGAATTTCGCGGTAATGGAAAGGGAAAGCTAATCGTGAAGTACAAAATATTGATCAAGCGATGCGTAGACCCGCGCCGACTTGAGAGTGTAGCTTCCGCCATTGCGCAATGGTCCGGCAACACACCCGAGACGGTCAAGGCGGCACTCTCGCAAAAGGCCGTTTGTATCCGGCAGGAAGCCGACGAAGCCGAGGCTGCACGTCTTCAGCAGCATTTCGGAAATGCCGGCGCCGAGGTCGAGCTGGTGAAGCTCTCGCCGGTGGGGGCTGCCGCGGTTACGGACGATGATGATGATGAGGAAGAGGAGGGGCGTGTCCTCACGGACGAGGAATACGCGCGTGAGCTGAAGCGGCGCGGCGATATCTTCACCATAGAGAAGGACCGCAGAATCGGATGGCTTCAATTGTTGTGCCTGGGACTGGCGATAGGGCTTGGCGCTTGGTTGAGCACCCGCGATCTCATTGAGGTTGCAACCGATTTCTTTGAGAAGATTCCGGAGGAACGAGTTGCTAAAATAGTAAAGGATCTCCCTGAGACTCTTCAGAAGAAGGAAGAAAAAAAGGAAGAAATAGAGGAGATCAAGACCGAAAAGAAGAAGCTCAAGCCGGCCAAGAGTAAGGGTGCCGGAGGCCGCACCGGTGGTGGTGGTGATCCGCGTGCGCGTGTGACGCAAAAGGGTGTCCTTGGGATTATCAGTGGAAGAGTGAAAGGTAAAACAGTGGCTTCCGCGGATATTTTCGGTAAGGGCGGATACGCGACCGGGATCGACGCGATCCTGTCGGGTGTCGGCGGCCTGAAAGAGGGTGCCGACGGTGGTTCCGGACGAAAGGGTGTTGCCGGTATCGGGTTTGGTGCCGGGGTCGGCAGCGGTTTTGGCGGAGGATCCGGTGGTGTCGACGACCTTCTCGGCAGCCTTATGGGCGGCGGGGGCGGCGGTAACCTGAACCTGAAGAAACGGGGCGAGTTGAAAGTTCAGGCGCCGGAATTCGTCAAGGGTGGAGCGCTTACCGGTGGCCGGAGCAAGGCGAGTATCATGCGGGTTGTTATGCAGAATCTGGCTGCTTTAAGGTATGCCTACAACAAACGGCTGCGTGAAAAGCCCGGTCTTAACGGAAAAGTTACGGTCAAATTCGCTATCGATGAATTTGGCAAAGTGATATTCTGCGAAGTTATCAATTCTTCGATGGGTGATTCAGTGTTTGAAAAGCAGGTGGTCGGCAAAATTCGGCGGTGGGTGTTCGACAAAATCGACAAACCCGGTGATGTCACCGAAGTTGTGTACCCGTTTGTATTTTCCAACTGACATGCTGATGGCATTAATGTAGTATATTGGTAGCCACAGGCGTAGAATGTCAAAGGGGGTCTGAGTAATCGGGCCCCTCTTGGTACTTAATCATTCGACGGAGGGGTTCCAATATGAAACTGCGGAGAGTTGCAGCCGTTCTCTTTATGGGGGGTATCATTACCGCCGGGTACGCGACCTACTCGCGTGTTATCAGTATGGGTAACAACCCGGGTTTTTTCATGGACGACATCAGCGTCTTCCGAAACCCCGCCAACGTTAATGTCTATCCCAACATGCTGATGGGTGATCTGGGTGTCTACCAGGAAGTAAGGGAACTCGATTACCCCGACACGGATCCGCAGTATGAGGCCCTCACACGAAACAATCGCGATCCTGTTCGGCCGTTTTTCGGTGCAATCCTTTCCTATTCGCTGAATCAGTCGACCGATGCCGGTTCCCAGTATCCGCTTTTTTCGATTGGTGCGGCATTCAATCGGTATGATCCATTGCTGGACTATCTCGATCCTGCCACCGATGCTTTTGCGGCAGTGAAAGATACCACTTACTCCTATAATTTTGCTCCTCCGGTTGGTAAGGTTGATCTGATGTCCGGGTTTGCATTTCCCAACGGTGGAATGGTCGGATTTGGGACTTACCTGGCTTTTCAGAAAATGCGTGACGATACCATTGATAATATCGATAAAGAAACCCGACTGTACAAAGGCACCGTTGGCGTAAACTGGCCGATTGCAAAAGTTATCGACCTCGAGGTTTCGAGCAGTGTATCTTACTTGAGCGGAATCGGCACAGTCGATACCGGGAACGGCGAACTAATGAAAAGCACCGTCGCGGACGGTGATATCAGTTTTGATGTTGATGCCCGATTGTTTTCAGCTTTGAGCAACCTGAACGGTGATTTCGTGCCGAGGATCGGGTTCAGTTTTCTGAACCTTGACGGTTTCCAGGTCAAGAGCGGATCGGCCGGGCTGGGTCTGAACCTCAATATTGACCGAGGTTTCTTCTGGGCCGGCGCCGAAGGGCTGTTCTCCAATCGAACTGACGATCTGACCTCGGTCGGCGGTAGAGTCAGCTTCGGAATCGAACGTAATGTCGTCTGGGATTGGCTTGTTGCCCGCACGGGCGGACGCAAGACAATACTCTACACCAGCGACGGGAAGAACAGCTATTACGAAGAGAATCCGGAAGCGACCGGAATGCCCGGAGACCTCCTGAGTGTCGGTTGGGGTGTGAATATCGAAAACAGACTTCGGTTCGACTTTGTAATGGCCGAGGATATCGCCTACACGTTCACCAATTTGGTGTCCGGAAACCACCATCACCTCTGGACGAGAATTTCGGTAACGTACAGTTTCTAGCCCAAGTTTCGGAGCCGAGAACCGACGTACCGAGCGGGACCGTGAGTTGATTGCGAAACTTGGGCTGGTAAATCATATAGAACGTGTCGAATGATTTGGCGGAGAGCGCTTCATAGCGCACCTCCGCCTTTTGTATTTTACAGCCATGCGCCAACTGACCTTCTCTTTCCGTTTACTCTCATTCCTTCTTGTTTTTATTTTCGGCGGAGCGGTTGTTGGCGAAACCGTTGCTCTTTCGATGGTAGTCGGGGCCTTGGGGGCGGGTGTACTTGGGAAACTGTATGCCGTGAACAGCGTGCTCCTGTTTCTTCTCCCCGCTCTCTTTTTCAGAAATATCGATCGAGTGAACCGCGGCCAACTGCTATCTACTGTTCTTCTCGTATCTTCGCTTTTCCTTGTCGGGTATCTGGTGGTTTTCAGAGTATCGGGAGAGCTGTTCCCCACAGTCCGCCATCTATTTCTTTATTTGGGTTATCCCATTGCATATTTGTCCAAGACCGTCCTTTTTCTGACTTTCTGGACATTGGCCAACGATATCTGCAGGACGAGCGAGGCCAAAGAGAGCTTTCCGCGTGTTGCGGCCTGGGGATTTCTTGGCGGACTGATCGGCGCCACCATTGCACGATTCCTTCTGACCACTGTCGAAGTAGAAATGATAATCGGATTATGGGCTTCAGCGTATTTTGTTGCTTTCTTGCTCTCCTATCGGATTACCCATCACTATCGCTATCGTTTACTTCCACGCGAGCAGATTCCGGATGAAGCGAACAAAACGAGGCGAACCTTGTTCCGGGATGTCGAGGACGTTTTTTCCATTGATCTCGTTCGACTCATTTCAGTCCTCTATTTTTTGGTATTTGTTGCGATTTTCCTTCTCGATTACCTGTTCTGGAATAAATGCCATCTGGTTTTTCCTTCTCCCGAATCCCTCGCTTCCTTTCAGTTTTCCTTCTATCTGGCGCACGGCGTAACAACCGTTGTGGGGTTGTTGATAGTCATGCCCGGAATCATTGCCAGGCTTGGGTTCGCCCGAATTTTTGCGTTCTTGCCGATTACCCTTCTGATCGCGGGAGTGGGGATTTTTGCTTTGGAAACGGCCGATATGGGTATGACGGTTGTCTTTTCGGGTTATGTGGTTGTTCAGTTCGCTCGATATGTGGTGTTTGAGAATGCGTTTTCTCCGATCTATCAGATGTTTTTTGCATCGGTTTCCAGGGAGCATCGGGGGCGGGCAAAAACGATGCTTGAAGGGGTAATTAAGCCATCGGCGATACTGGGTGCAGGACTACTGTTGATTTTCCTCGGAGATGTTGCACTATGGCTAGCGATCTTTATAGCAGTTCTTGCCCTGGGAATGAATTTCGTTGTAGGAAAGGTACGAACTACCTATTTGCGTGGTTTGGTGCCCGAAAGACTGGTCTCCTCGGAGCCCAACGAGATAGTGGCACAAATAGGTAGTCACTATGACCAGAAAATATTATCTTTAGTTAGAGAATACTCGCACTTCGATGATCCTGATCTTCGTGGTCTGGCGGTGAGAATCCTGGCTCATATCGGGTCCAGACAAGCGTTTCGCACAATCACCGAAATATACGAAGCCGAGAGCGATGCGAATGTGCGGGAAATGATTTCCGGTTCTTTGACAAACTTCTATTGGCAGGAGACAAAAGGCTTCACCGAAAGGCTTCTCGAGGATGAAAATCCACGCATACGGGCAAATGCAATACGTTCGCTAAACGGAATGAACTGTAGTTGGAAGTGGAGCCTGCGAGGCAGGATCCGGTCGATGCTGTTCGAGTCCAATGTACGAGTGCAAATCGAGGCCGCTCAGTATCTGTGGCGGGGAAACAGCGACAGGGAAACGGTCGAGGCATTTCTGCGATCACTGCTCAAAGACCCGGCCGCAAACAGGCGCACCGCCGGTCTATTTCTGGTTTCAGTCCTCAAGCCTCGGGGGTGGGAGGAGATTCTTCTAAAGAAGCTGCATTCTTCATCTCGCCAGGTCTATTCCAAGTCGGTAGAAACGATTCTGCGGTCGTCCTCTCTATCTTCAGGCATTGAGATGTTCAGGCGAATCGAGGACTTGACAAGAGAACATGTGACCGTCCTTGGGAAATCGCTTCGTCGAATAGGAACCGACTCTGTTATCGAGTCGGTTATATCGTATCTGCCGAGAGTGCGTTCCAGGCGCATGATGTATGAATTGGTTCATTCGCTTCGGGTTCTTCTCGGCGGATCCGATGTAAAGGCCCGGCGTCGCTACATCACCAGAGATATCGAACGCCTGCTGACAGATTGGATGGTGTCGGAGTTGGAAGGACGATACCTGGACGCATATGTATGGAATTCGGCTCGCGTACGGCTTCGGCTGGAGGGGGGACGGGAAGCGGTTGATGTGCTGGATGATGCGGTCTCGGGTGGCATCCTGCGAGCCGCCGGATGGGCATTGGACACGTTTGCGCTAATCGAAAAGAGGGGCAAGGTTTCCTGGGGCCGTCGGGATCTGGATCTGAACGATCCGTCGTGTAGAATGGATGTCGTCGAGATTATTGAAAGCTACGGCACGAATCGGCTCGGATTCCTGGTGAAGTCGATGCTGGTATTTCAGTCATGGGATGCTTTAGCGCGTGTTGGGCGATCTCAATTTCGTTTCGATGGTGAGTCCCGCGGAAAGGGAATAGGTCATTTTGTCTGGTCCGACAACAAATGGACCTGCTTATGTTCACTGTTCGTTTTGTATGAGCATCGTGAGTCGTTTCGGGAAACCATTGATAAAAGCAGGGGACGTCTCGACCTGCTTGCGAATGATGAAAATCGATACTTGGCTCGAGCGGCCCGGATGCTGAATGGCGTCGAAACGGAACATGACAAAATGAACACATTCGAACTGCTTGAGACGGTGTTGTTTTTTAAGAAGACCATGCTTTTCAGGAATGTTTCGGCCGAGAAATTGATGGGGCTTGCCGAAATAAGCGCTCTGGTCTCATACGGACGGGGAGAAATGATCTCCAGAGAAGGAGACATTTCGGAACATTTATATATTGTGCGCAGTGGAAGCCTGAAGATAGCCAAGGAAAAGAACGGGGTGAAAACAATCCTTTCTATTGTGAGACGCGGTGAAGCGTACGGTGAAATCGGATTGTTCAACAACGCCCCACGCTCGGCCTCCGCTGTTGCCAACGAAGATTGTGAAGTGTTTGTAATACAAAGAACCGCACTCAAGCGGTTGCTGATGGAAATGCCGGAAATCGCCTACAATTTTCTCGAGATATTCAGCGAGAAGCTGCGGCGCAGTGGTGAAGAGGTGGCGCTGTTACACACCACACTTTCAGGCAGAATTCGGGAGAGCGTATGAATGCGGATGTCGGTGCCGAATCACACTCCGCGATTCGATAGAACCCGAAGTTCGCTGCCGCCGACAATCCGGTGCATTTGTCGGTCGGGACCGTTGACGATGACATTGTGGACGTAGTTGTAAACATCATGGAACCTGGAGGTCCCAATGAGAATGAATCGCTTTGTGGCATTGATCCTTGCCTGGGTGGCCGCGGTTGGAATTGGCGGTTGTAGTAACAAAAACGAATATACCGTACTCATTCGAATGATGCCGGCTCAGCAACGGTTTTTTCGGGACAATATCATTAGTGAGTTTGAAAAGCGGAACAACTGTAAGATTAACGTGGCAACTTTCAAGAACCAGTGGGATATCGAACGGGAACTGCGACTCGAAGCAGGAAAGCGGGCGCCGGAAATCCTTTTGGTAAAAACACCGTTTGAGCAGACTCGGGTGCTGGCCGCGAAAGGGTATATCAAAAGGCTGACCGATATCAAGGACTCGGCTCAGGTAATGTCCGACCTTGCCGAATACCATCCTCTCGCAAGCGCGCTCGGGTATGTTGACGGGGACCCCTATTTTATACCGCGAAAGCTCGAGACGCGTGTGTTGTTTTATCTGAAATCAAAAGTTGCCGATGCGGTTGAGAAATTTCCCGATTACCGAAATGCGATAAATGCCGAGCTGAAGAAAAGAAACGGTTATGGTCTTCCGTCAAACTATGCTCTTGAAGAAAACCCGTCGGAGTGGGATTTTTACGATCTCTATAGCGTAGGATGGATCTGGGCGAATGAGGAATACAACGGTGTCAGAATGCCACGCATGGCTCATCGAGGCGCTCTCTACGGAGGGACGGCGCTGTTTATGGTCGATCGTGCATTGCAGCTTGGGGCCACGCAGAAAGACATTCTTGAGCTGACTTCGGAGCCTATGGTACAGACCTATCTCTGGGAAAATCAATTCGTCAAAAGTGTGTTGTACAATCCAGGTATGTGGGATGATGAATGGAAGGGCACGGATATTTACAATGGGGTAAAGGATGGCAAAGTGTATCTCGCCTATTTTCAGCAAATAGACTGCTTTAATGTCCATGGGTGGGAGGATGATCCGGGGATGCCTACATATCTCCCGGATATTAACGACATGGGCTTGAGTGTTGTGCCCAAGGCCGTTTCTTTTGACTTGAAAGAAGACGGAACACCACGGTTTGAAGGCAATCGAAACATTAGCACCGGCGGGTGGTGGTGGGGAATTCCAAGCACAAGCCCCAATCCGGAGCTGGCATATGAGCTTGCACGATTTATTACCAACAAGGAAAACCAGGCTGAAGAATGCTCAAAGTTTGGTATGCTGCCGATACGCAAGGATATTCTGAACAATCTGGAGCAGGTATTCGAAGAAGGTTGGGTCGGCGATATTTTCGAAGTGTCCGTCGAGCAAATTCGCAATCAGATAGAGCAGGATACGATCCCGACGATCCCCATGGTAGAGAACTATTCCCAGATCGCACGAAACCTCGTTAAGGCCTGGAAAGCGGTTGCCGTTGAGTACGACGAAAATGCCGCGGGAATCGCCGATGCGGGAATGATAGAGAATCGGCTGAATGCCGAATTTGTCCCAGAGCAGAAGAAACTGCTGGGTGATGAATATCCCAAAGAGTAACCCTGTCGGGAAAAGCGGAATCGCTTTTGTTCAAATGTGCCGGAAGACCTGGCCGCTGATACCGGCGGCCGGATATCTTCTGGTTTTTTTTGTCGTTGTGCTGATCTATCTGATCGGCATGAGCTTTTCATATACCACACCGGATGGAAAACAGGTGTTTCCTGCCATGGAGCCCGTTCTATCCGTGCTGGAAATGGAGGAGTTCCGTGAGGCGCTGGTCCATACCGGGCTTTTTGTCGCTGTCGGAACACCGTTGGAGCTGCTTGTGGGACTTGCTCTTGCGTTACTCGTTTACAAGTCTTATGCAGCACGGGGATTTGTCCGAAGTATTCTAATTGTGCCGATTGCGGTACCGGCGCTGGTTACCGCAACGCTTCTCTATATCCTTTTCGACTATCCCGGTGGGCATATCAATCATCTGCTTATGGGTAAATACTCCTTTTTCCCGTCAATTATAGAAAACCCCATTTCCTGGCGATCGACCCGCTTGTTTTCGCTGGGTATTTCGCTTCTTGGAAAAGTGTGGCGGGACATGCCTATTTCGATGCTGATTCTTCTGTCGGGACTCAATGCTATAGACACGGAGCTTCTGGATGCAGCTCGAACCATGGGAGCGGGGTTAAGTCACCGACTGCGACATATAATAATTCCGTTGATTCTGCCGTCAATATCCGCCGTTGTCCTGCTTCGGTCCATCGAGATGTGGAAGGAATTCATTTTTCCATTCGTTCTGGCGGGGAAATATGAACTTCTTGGTACTCTGATCGAGTCGCTGTACAACAACTGGGGACGGTCGCATGAGGCTGCTGTTGTGGCACTCATTCTGGTTGCATGTATTCTTTTCGGCGCTTTTGTGTTTACCCTTTTGCTCGAAGCTCTAAGGCGAGTACTCGTGCGGGAGTGGGGGCCGCTGTCGTGAAAAAGTACAAGCACGCTCTGCCGGAAACGGCTTTCAAGCACTACCTGATACTGGTGGGATCGATCCTTGCCGCTCTTCTGGTGCTCATTCCGCTTTATCTTCTGCTTAAATACTCTCTAAGCGGACCCGAAAGTATCAATACCGGAGGGGCGCCGGTTCCGCTTTGGCCGCATGACCCCACATTCCGCAACTATCTGTATCTTTTTTCAGACAGTGAGTTTTACGGAGTGGTCTGGAACAGTGTGCTGATTGCTACGTTCACCGTGGTTCTTTCTCTTGCTCTCGGTGTTCCGGCCTCTTATGTACTCGGGAGAGTATCTCTCCCGGGGAAGAAGATTTTCCTGCTGCTTCTTGTCTCGGTTCGTCTGTTCCCCGATATCGCCGCCGTTATTCCGGTCACGGAACTCTTTATCAAGCTCGAAGCGCAGAATACGTACTGGGGAGTAATCCTGGCGCATACACTTCTGTCCCTGCCGTATGTCATTTTCATTGGAACGAGCGCATTCGAGACCATTCCGCGAGACCTTGAGGAACAGTCCCGGGTGATGGGGGCAAACATGTTTCAAACGTTCTTTCTCGTACTTCTGCCTCTGGCAACCCCCGGGCTGATAGCGGCGGCAATCTATACGTTCCTGCTCTCGTGGGATGAATTCATTTTTGCCTATTTTCTGCTTGGTCTTGGAAGGATCTCGACTTTGACACTGTACCTGAATCAGAAACTTGCATTTGCGCCACCTCAGAACATTCTGGCAACCATCTCGGTGTGTTTAAGTGTCCCGGTGATTGTTTTTGCTCTTCTTGTTCAGAAATATATGACTGCCGGAATAACGGAAGGTTCGGTTAAGTAATACCTTATTGCGGTCGATGAGTGCCTGTCGATCGAATGCGGTTGATCGAGGAGTGCCGGATTGGGCAATTGTTATTTGGTTTTCGAGTTTCCGGCTTTGCCGGCCCGGGGGAATGTATGAGCGGCCTGCTTCTGCGGGGTATATCTAAGCGCTTCGGTACAAATTCAGTGATCGATCATCTGGATTTAGAGATCGCGACCGGATCTTTCGTTACTCTCCTTGGCCCGTCGGGCTGCGGGAAAACGACACTCTTACGTATGATCGCAGGCCTGGAGACTCTCGATGAGGGAGACCTGTATATCGGCGGGAAAAGATGCAACGGAATTCCCGCGCAACGTCGAAAGATTGCCATGGTATTTCAGAGCTATGCGCTTTTCCCCCATATGAATGTGAGAGACAATATTCTCTTCGGGATGCGAATCAAGAAATCGGAACATCATGAAATGTTCGACAAACTGAACTGGGTTCTGCCGATGCTGGGGCTTAGGGGACTTGAAAAACGCTTACCACGAGAAATATCCGGAGGTCAGCGTCAGCGAGTTGCATTGGCACGGGCACTTGTACTCGATCCGGATGTCCTGCTGCTGGATGAACCGCTGAGCAATCTGGATGCGGCACTCAGGGATGCGGCAATGGAAGAGCTTAAACGAATTCATCGTCGAGTGGGAAAAACGATTGTCTATGTCACCCACAATCAGGCCGAAGCAATGACCATGAGCGATCGAATAGCCATTCTGAACAGGGGAAAACTGGAACAGTATCATACTCCGAGAACTGTATATGACTATCCGGGAACCACGTTTGCCGCCGAATTCATTGGAAGCCCCGCAATAAACCTCCTGGAGGGCGAAGTGGTGCGAAAAGAAAGTGATCTTGGGGTTCAGACGAGCGTGGGATTTATTCTGCTCGAAAAGGAGCGAACCAGAGAATTGATCAATCTGGTCGGGGGCAGGATTATCGTGGGAATACGGCCACAGAATATCACGCTGCAGAGCCACGTTGCGGCCCGAAGATACTCGGATACTCCGGTCGAGCTGGTTGTCGACCTCGTGGAAATTCTGGGAGACAGAAGCCTTGTTGTGGGAAAATCCCAAACCGGATCACAGCTTCGATTCCTGGTGGCGAGAGATGAGGATGTCACGGTAGAATCTATGGCGCGGGTTATCGTCGACGGCCGAAAAGTCCACGTTTTTGACGCTCAAACAAAAAAGAACCTTTTCTTGAAATAGAGATTTCTGTATTATGATTGATACCAGGACGAATTTTTCGACGAAAATTGGATGGGCGTTATGTCTGATCGGATGTTTCGGATGTTTTCGGGAAACCGATGAACAGATCCGTGCCAAGCTCAGGGCGATACTTAAAGACGACCTCGTCGCGATAATGGAGGGTGTTTTACCCGAAAGCTTGCGGGAGAATCCGCGATATGAGATAGTTGAGTATCAGAGGTTCGACATAGGGCCCTATACACGAAAAGCAGTGGTTCACTTCTATTTCCTCAAGAATGTAGAAGTACGAATCGTACGCAAGTACCGCTACAAGGCCGGTGAAGGCAAATGGGAGCGGTATTTCAACGAGTATAAGTTTTTCAATGACTCGACAAAGGCTTAAATCAAAGATTACCTTTGTTGTCCAGTGGTGTTTTTTGTTCTTGCTTCCGCTCCAATCTTCAGGCGAGGAGCTTCCCGAGGACATGCATCAGTGGGCGATCGGTGCGATTGAGTACGTGTTTCAGGAAGATTTCAAGCTTGCCGAAGCCGACGCGAAACGCATCATTCGCAAGTACCCGTCACACCCCGCGGGATACTTTTTTCTTGCCGCCGTTCTCGACTACCACATGGCGTACCTACAGTCCAATGTATTTGAGGCAGAATTCTATCAGAATTGTGATTTGGCGATAAGCAAGGGAGAAAAAGCCCTTGAGAAGAACCCCGACGACCCTTGGATCCGCTTTTTTGTTGGAGGGGCTTGTGGGGCCAAAGGAACATACGAAAGTCGATACCACCGATGGATTACCGCATTTCGCAACGGCTGGCAGGGAGTGGTTCATTTAAAGAAGCTGTCCGAAAGCCGACCCGAGATGGTAGATGTCTTGTATGGCCTGGCGGTATACGACTACTGGCGAAGTGCTATGACACAGAAACTCTGGTGGATGCCCGGGGTGGAAGACAAACGGGTTGCGGCCGTTGCCGACTTGAAAGTTGTAGCCAAATTCGGTGTGTACGTTCGCTATCCCGCGGTCGCGGAACTCATAGCAGTGCTGAATAATGAGAAAAAACACAAGGAGGCCCTGGCCACAGCCGATCGATTGCTGGAGAAATTCCCGGGCAATCTGGGAGTCTCTCGTCTTAAAGCCGATGCGCTTTTCGGACTCGGGAGGTACGAACAGCTTTCGCAGCTTCTGGGCACAATGTCCCAGAGCATTGCCGCCGCGCAGTTCGAAACCGAGATGAATCAGTCATTGCTCTTGTTCCAGCAGGCGAGATTTCATCTGGCCACGGGAGAGAAGCAGAAATGCAGAACCGCCTGTGACCGGTTGCTCAGGCTGAAACTGCCCGATGTGGAAAAGAAACGGCTTGAAGAAATGTTCGAGGAGGTGAAAGCAATGCAGCGCAAGGCGCGGTAATGTGCTTCGGCCAACAGACCGGCGGACCGTTTGTGGATTCAGGAAAACGGCCAAACCTCCAAGACTCGCTACTCTTGTTTCTCCGATGCGAGCGTTGTATTTTCTTGTACTTGTGGGCCGGGATAGCTCAGTCGGTAGAGCAACGGTTTCGTAAACCGTAGGTCGTCAGTTCGAGTCTGATTCCCGGCTCCATGATTCTTCCCTCCGAGAAGCTCGAAAATCCAAAGCCGCTGAAGGTAAAACGTATTTTATTGGAAAACTCCACCAGGCTCAGTTGGCAGAGCCCGCCATTGGTAATGGCGCTGTCGAAGGTTCGAGTCCTTTCGGTGGCTTTTTTCATCCTTGCAGAACAAGGAGAGAAGATTATGCAGAAACAAACGTGGAAAGAAATGAAACAGCAGTATCCTGATGAGTGGCTGCTCATTACTGATTTGGAACAGGATCAGTATGGGAATACAGAAGCTGGTGTGGTTTTGCGTCATTCCAATGACGAGGATGAAATTTATAAGGAACCTTTGCCTGATAAGCCAACGGCAATGTTTTATACAGGTGAATCTACATTCTCGGGATTGAGGTCGCATGCCGAAATTGCTGATCCCGTTTGACAGTAGCAGGCACCATATTTATGTCGAGTTTGAGTTACTGGATAGTAAAGGTATAATCAGAAAAGGCAGAGGCATTTTAGATACAGGTGCTCCAAGAACGGAATTCGCAGATAGCTATTTGAGCCACCTTGGAATACTTGAAATCGAAAATAATGCCGAAATAAAGCTGCCTGATGGTCACCAGACGAAGAAGTACCAGAAGATAATTTTGCCATCAGTGAGTATTTGTGGGCATAGGTTCAAGAATACTGAATTTATAGTATCAAGGTTTGAAAAATCATGGGGTATTCATGCCTTGATCGGTCTTGATTTGTTCAGGAATGCCCGTATAACGATAGATTACAAGAGTGCTCAGATAATTTCTGAGCCATTTAAATAGAATAATAAGCCAAAGAAACCGATCATTACGAAGGGAGGCAGTCGAAACCGTAATCGCACGAAAACGTACAGTAAAGTACGAATGGTTGGTGATGATGGTGGTGACGATAGCCTTGTAAGTGTTTGATATATATAAGAGTTCATTTCCTTCGTAAACCGTAGGTCGTCAGTTCGAGTCTGATTCCCGGCTCCATGATTCGCCTTCCTAATTGATTGATTTTCAACGATTTAAGCCTCCTGCAAAGCCGAACCAGCAGATGGTCGGGTATCCCGATTTATACCGATATATACCCGTTTTTGTGGCACCGGTGACACACCTGTGGCGCCTTCCTCCCTCGGAAATTTTTTTACCAACGAGCGTTTTCCGTGAACCCCGGGGGAGGAATTTTGAGCCGAATTTGTTGGCAGTTTTTTTCGGGGGCTTTTTTTTGGGTTTTTTTTCGAAAAAATTGTATTACATTTTCGGTTTTATTTATCTTATGTGCGTAATCGTTTTAAGTGGAATAAATCAATACGCAATAATTTTCTAACATCGTGTTACGAATTCTTCTTTAAAAGGTGTATTGTTTATTGGTATAATTTTTGAGAACACACAACATAGCAACTAGGGGGGCGAGATGGCTAAAACAAAAACTGTTTTTGATGTTGCCAATTACTTTCTGCAGAATGCGGATTATGATGATGGTGATGCAATTACGAACCTGAAACTGCAGAAATTGGTTTATTACGCTCAAGCTTGGCACCTCGCCTTGTGTGGCAAGAAACTTTTCAGCGGTCGATTTGAAGCTTGGGCACACGGGCCTGTTTGCCCGGAACTCTACAGGAAGTGCAAAGAATACGGTCATGATGCAATCCCTCAAGATGCGTTGGCGCGCTTGGGTCAAAAAAGGATAACGGGCGAATCCCTGGAAATCTTGGAAGAAGTGCTAGAAGTGTACGGGCAATTCAGCGCATCAAGATTGAGAGAACTCACTCACAACGAAGATCCTTGGAAGGAAGCACGGGGAGATTGTTCGCCTGGTGATAGATGCAATTCCGTAATAAGTGAAGAAACAATGAGAGAATACTACAGAGCATTAGCTGACAGTGAGTGATGGCTAAGAAAAATCGTATTCAAAAATCTGCAGCAAAGCCCAAACAGGGAAACCGAGTAAAAGTCTCTGAAGCGCCACATAGAAGCACCTTGCATGACAAGGTGCTTTTTTCATTTGAGCACTTCAACTCAAACGTGGAATGCCCTTCAAAATGGAAGGGCCCTGATATGAAAAGACTATTCAATCTGCTGAAGAAGGCTAGCAAATTAACTTGGAAACAGGCCTCAACGTACAGTGGCTGTGGAGACAGTTCACGTGGTATTGGTTTCAAAGTACTCAATAAAGGCGGCCATATCCCTTGTAAACTCCCTCAAAAGCTGTCTCAAGATTTAGACATTAGTGAAATGCGAGTCGGTGATGCTATGAGGATTTTTGGGGCTCGAGCAGAGAACATCTATTACGTGATCCGGCTTAAACGCCAACATATGTAGCCGATCCCTACCGCAGCCGTCGAAATAGCGCTCTGATGGCGTCCCGGAGGGTCTCGAGGACGCAATCTTCCCACCAGGCGCATCCAAGGACACGGGCAAATCACAAAATATAAACGAAGGAGAATCCGATGAGTTCACAAATGACTACTCCAAAACACAATTCACCGTATCGCATTGCGTATCCGCATGCATCGCAATCCCCGGTAGCGTGTGCCACCCGTGACCCTCGTGATCGATGTTGTTGCGGATAATTGTGTTTTCGAGGCGAATGTTGCCGGTGCGATTGTTTGTGACAAAGAAAATCGCGGCACCGTAGGCGTTGATCTCGTTGTACTCGAACTTCGATCCACTGATTGAGAGTGTCATTTTGTTTCCATCATTGTAGATCGCCCCGCCGCTCCCGCCGCCGGGAGTCCCTTCCTTTGCCGGGTTTCCACCATTTCCGACCGCTCGATTGTGAGTAAACAAACAGTTAATGATTGTCCAGGAAACGCCGATACTACTGAGCGCCCCTCCGTTGGAGCCAATGTTGCCGAACTCTTTTCCGCCGCCGAACGTGCAGTTCACGATGTAAACCGGTAGATCCTGGTACTGACTTAGCACCCGAATTGCCCCACCGCCGAGATCGGGACCCTCGCTCTCACATACGTTATGAAAGAAACGACAATTCACCGCTTTGAATCTTCCACCCCGAACGAAAATCGCGCCGCCGCCGTGTGGCTTTGGTTCAAATCCTGAATTACCGTCTATGAAGGTAAGGTTCTGAACGGTTAATCGTGGGTGATCCTGGTTCTGACAGTGACTGGTGGTCCATTTTTGGTTCTTGTCACATGTGTTCATGTAGAGAATCCGTGTGGCGCCGCCTCCGCTGAGTACCACCTTACCGCCGCCGTCAATGATTATATCGGCGGGTGTGGCATCATTTCGTATTTTCGCCGGAAGATCAAGCGTGATTACAACGGTATCGGGACCGCAGTCAAAGCAGATGGTTCCGCCTTTCTCGACCGCCTCGATGAAGGCTTCTGGGGTGCAACTCTCCGGTGCACCGGAACCGACAACTTGATCGGGTATTGATACGTCTTCGAGAGCTGCTTCGGGAGGTACGACTGCATTTCCGCCGGGGTTCCCGGCGGGCGGGCCCTCCGAATGAGGGGTTTTGGGATCGACTATATGGTACGAGCAATCCAGTGGGGTCTCATCACAGGTTGCGAACAATATCCATACCGACAAAGCAACGGCTGTTTTTGCCATGTTGGGCTTTGAGTCTACCACTGTTTTCTCCTTATCAACTTGTGCACAGACCCACGCTCAAATCCCCAACCCCCCCCCCCCAGGTCACGAGATAATAGGTCAGCTCCACTGGGAAGGCGGTAGCTGCGACCAC
>CAYFVL010000006.1:0-43191 GCA_964346405.1 uncultured Fibrobacterota bacterium | reverse complement strand
TAATGCTCGCTCTCGACTGCGAAACTTGGGTTAGCCCAGGTTTCGCAACCAACTTCACTCCCGATTCAGAATTCAGCACCCGCGAAAAAACCGGGCCACCACTCGGCTTTCACATATTCAGGGACGGAATGAGTTTGGTTTTTGTAGACTACCACTCGTCTGTCTCTGTAGTGATGCAGCGCATTGAGAGACAGGCCCACGAATGGTATGAGATGTTCAAACACTTTAAATCCCATACTCAGCCGGACTCGGTTCAAATGGTTGGGAGGTTGCGTGAACAGTTTTTCCGCCCGACCCACAACATGGCTCGAAAGATCCAGGTTTATCATGAATCGGCCCACCGGCAGGCTGCCTCCCCACCCGAGTCCGGTAGTCACTATTCGGGATGAATCGGTATCCGGTTGCGCTTCGAGCGCCGCGCAGATCAGACCATACCAGTGCTTGTTACCACTTCTGAACGTGAAATTCACCAGCCCTGCTTCGTCGAAGTATACACCGGGGTGAAGTTCTCCGTCCCGGATGAGGTTCAGCGCGCCGAGAAGGAACCCGTCCGAATGTCGAGCCGTATTGACCAGAAGACTGATCTGAGCGCCCCCGGTCACATTTCGAGCGCTATTCGCCAGAAGTGATAGCTGAACGCCCGACAGGTCCCTAGCGGCGTTCGATATCAGTCCAAGCTGGGCACCGTTTACATCACGAGCGATATTTGACACGCTTGATATTTGTGCGCCTTTTACGTCGCCGGTCGAGATATTCGCTACATTGGTGATCTGTGCCCCGTATACGCCTTTGGAATAGTTTACAACGTTGGAAACCTGCAGTCCCGCAAGGTGTCCATAGTTCACGTTCGCGAAATTGGTCAGTTGCGCCCCGGTTACGCCGCCGGCGATATTTGCCACGTTTGATATCTGTCCCCCGATAAGGTTCCGTGAGCACACGTTGGCAACGTTTGTTGCCTGAAGACCTTCAAGTGCCTGCGCATAGTTCCCGACATGAGAGAGTTGTCCCCCGGTGAAATCATTTCCGGCGTAGTTGATCAAGTTAGCCACCTGTATGGCGCGAGCACTTCCCAGTGCGGCATTGCCGACAACCGAAGCCTGCAACCCGAGAAGCTCACCTCCGCTCCACGTCCCTATTATGCCGGCCTGAACGCCCGTAACACGGTGTTCAGCCAATTGACCGATCAGACCGAAACCAACCCCGTGGAGTTCATAATAGCGACCCCAGAGAAGGTTAATCGAAAACTCCCGCACCTCTTTTCGACCCGTCGAAAGAGAAGACGGCATGATCTCGAAGGTAAATGGAACCGTATCGAGCTCGGCAAACCTGCGTTCACCATTCTGAGAGGCGGCACTGGTGGTTGCGGCCTCGTCTCTGTCGATGCTGTCGTTCATGGCGAGCTGCAGTGTGTAGGCCCGGCGTTCGGCTTCGATACGCTCTTTCTCATCGAGAGAGTCTACGTTGATCACCGTCCCGCCGCGTGTGACGGTCGTTTCCATAGCTACAAGTTGCATCTGAGAATCTCCGACATCGGTAAATTCTCCCGAGGAAAGGGAAACCGTGGTCGCCAGGCGCGTCGCCGGACGTTCGAGGGTGATTTTATAAGTACCGGGACGTAATCCCAACTCCATGGGCTTGCCCGGACGCTTCCGTATTTCAACAAGCAGGTTGCCGTCAGGATCTCGAACAAAGAGATTCCCGAACATCTGTTCACTCAACCGAAGCCCGGCCGATCCGGCCCGTAAATCGGTCATGACGAGATCGCCGGAACCTTTCAGCCTGATATCATACGAAGGATGCTGTGGGCCGGCATAGGTACGTTCGGTTCGTTTGAGAGTCTCGTCGAATGCAAACGTATACGCCTCGTTCAGGGTAACGCGACCGTCAAGGTCGAAGTCGGCGCCACCCCGGAGACCGGACACCAGGTAATGGGTGAAAAAGGATCCTCTTATCTGATCCGACTCCTGGGCAACCTCGTCGTGAGAACTCGAAGTCAGGTATGCGTGTCCTTCCATCGCGGAGGAGGCGTCAAACAGAAATGCCGGACGCCGGATTCCACCTTTGGTCCTTGTCATTGCCCCCGAGGCGCATGCGTCCATCACTGCTACGTGTACGTCCGCGGATATATCATTCAGTGCCTTACGCAGCGCCGCATATTCGAAAACCTCGTTTCCAAGAAGCAGCCCCGTTGCGTCGGCGTGGCCCGAGTAGTAAAACACGACCTCTTCTCGTGCGTTGTCGGCGCTTTTCTTTTTTACCATGCGATCGAGTTTCGAAAAAGCTTCAATGAGTGTCTTCTTGCGCGGATCGCTCACTATTACCAGATGGGACGATTCCACACCGCCAAGTTCCTGAAGAACCGAGGCGAATCCTTCGGCGTCACGTACGGCGTATTTCAGCGCGCCTCGTCCTCCGCCCGGCATGTTCGAGCCCACGATCAGACCAAAACGGTTCATTGACACGGGCGAAGCTGTAGTCAGGGAAACAATTGCTCCCGCCAGGCACGCGATAAAACGACATTTCCTCTGAAAAGCTACCATTATTCACTTCCTTAACACTATCGATGTCACCTTGCAGCCCTCGGGCACAGGCAGGGTGTCGGGCTCTACTGTCGTACCATACTGAGAAAGGTGGGAATGCACACTTTCCAGGATCGTGGTCACATTTATCCGACTCTGTGATACCACCAGAAAGAAATGTTCGAACCGCGGCGCGTCGTCGAGTTCGTATGCAAAATCCAGCAATTGTTCTCCGTCCTGCTCAAGTGCGGTACTCTCATCGACGCTTGCTGGAAAGTGTAGCGTATGATTCCCGCGTCCGTCGATAGAGAATATGACTCCGTAGCGTTGCCCCGCGGCAATATAGCCTAATTGAAGCACGTCGCCAACTGAAACCGAGTCCCGTGGAGCCAGGGCAACGGCGCCTTCGGGGGTATTGCGGTAAATAGTAAGCTTTGAATCCAAACCCTTGATTCGTTCCGTGCCCGATTCGGAGTCCGAATAGAAGTAGAACGTCGGCACCAGTACCAGCGCGAGCACGGTGACTATCGCAATCGGTGCGGGGACTGCTGAAAGGCTATTGCCGACCGCGGAGATAATGACGGTGAACAGTGTCCTTTTTCGTCCGGAGTTTTTTTCGTCATAGGTTTCACGGGTGTTTTCCGAATGTATCCGAAGCTCGATTTCTCGTGCCGTACGCTCCGCGGGGTACTCGGTCAGTATTTCCTCATTCGACTTCCGGATGCGCTCGAGCCGCTCCTGGATCGCCGAATCATTGACGATCGATTCATCAACCTCTTCGCGTTCGGAGGCGGGAAGCTCGCCGAGGACATATCGTTCCAAAGTTATTTGGGAGTATTGTTTCTTTTTCATAAACGAACAATCCTTGTTTCTGTCCCGAATGACGCAGTTACCGTCGTGTGACGGATCCTGATCCCGAAATTGCTCTACGTATCGAAGGTGAACCATAATAGTGAACATTACCCGATCCGTTGATGGAAACATCAAGCGTGAATGGCCGGCCCACACCCCACAATAGCCGGCAGGGCAATAACCGCTGCCCAAAGCAGTTTCATAAGACTCCTCATTGTGACCTCCTCCGGAAAACTCCGGTCTAATCCAGGCAGTTAGCGATCTCGGGTAATTCCTTCACCTGTGATCTGAGCACTCGAAGACGCTTTCGGACCCCGGAGACCGACATCGAGACCTCCTTTGCCGTTTCTTCGAGTGTCAGGCCATCTACATAATGAAGCACGGCCATGTACCTGGTTGATACCGGTTCGGACCTAAGAATGCGATTCAGTACCGAGCGCCACTCGAGTCGTTCCATTTGTTCGTCGGCCACCGCAACCCGTTCGAGAATCCCGTCGCCGTCCAACGGTTCACCGCGACGTTTTTCGTCCCGGATTATGTTCAGAGAGGTATTGGTTGCCATGCGGTACAGCAGGCTCGATGGGTATTGATCGGTTATTCGGTCCTTATTGCGAATGAGTTTCACAAAAACCTCCTGCATAGCATCGAGTGCCCGGTCTTCGGAGCGCAGCAGTTGCCTGCACCGCCGAAGAACCATGGGACCGTATGTCCTATACAGTTTTTCAGTATCAATAGCCATAATCGTGCTTTCTGTAATTGAAACACCCGATCGAGCGGAAAGTGTTACCCGAATACGCTTCCGTTTTTCAGGAGGCTGCTAATCGCGCCCGGGGGAGCGGAGTGGGAAATGTGTGTCGAGAAAACGGTAGTCTGGAATAACGTTCAACATCCCTAATTATAATACCTGCGAATGGTTTTTTCCCGAGAGATGTAACCAGAGTGAGTCCGGATTCCCCGCGAATCTCTCCTTCTTGTCGATCGCTGGGTATTCGACTGATCCATGCAGCACCTTGGACGGATTTGCTGAGAAAAAATAGTTAACGCAGATATAATATTTTGTATTAGCGGCATAACAATCGCTGTTAGGACAGGTTTCAGTTTTTTCATATTATTGAGAAACAGCATGGGGGGCAGAAGTTGGGACAAAAACGATTCGAGGCCAACAGATATTTTCTCAAAGATCTAATCCGGCAGGAAGTGGATTTTTCCGATACCGCACAGAGCCAACAGGTGCCCGCTCCAGCATTGCAGAAGCCCTGCCCGGACAATCTTCCGCGTATCGAACTTCCCGATGGGGCAGATGCATTGGCCCGGCTTGGCGCCATGCCGATTGCCGAGGCGATTGTGAAGCGGGAGAGTCGACGTGATTTCGATGGTACTCAACTTTCACTTGAGGAGCTTTCCGCGCTACTTTGGGCAACCCAGGGAGTTCGGAGAATTCTCGGACCAGGCAGTGCTCTTCGGACGGTCCCTTCGGCCGGTGCCCGTCACGCATTCGAAACATACCTGACGGTCGCCAATGTGGAGAATACACCCGCCGGTTTGTATCGGTATCTGCCTTTCGACGGCATGATAGTGCGATTGTACGAAGACGAGCGAATTGGACAGAAAGCCGCGGTGTCGGCCCTTGGGCAGCGGTTTATCGCGGAGGCTGCGGTGACCTTCTTCTGGACGGTTATTCCGGCTCGATGCGAATGGCGATACGATCTGGCCGCGCATAAGGTTTTGGCGCTCGATGCGGGCCACGTATGTCAGAACCTTTACCTGACATGCGAAAGCATAGGAGCCGGAACCTGCGCCGTTGCGGCGTACGATCAGGTCGCTTGTGATCGGTTGTTGGGAGTGGATGGAGAGGAAGAATTCACCATCTACATTGCTCCGGTGGGGAAATGAAATGAGCACGACGCTTCGGCCGTGCCCATTTGAAATCTATGCTATCCCAGCTTGCCGCAATTAGTTGCGGATGATATCGAAAGTGTACCCGAGCATGAAGGAGAGACCGCGGGCAAAACAGAAAAAGCCGACATTGCGCCGGCTCTTCCTTCAGGCTTTCACCTGAGACCTATTATAAAACATCCATTTGCCACCACGGGTGGCATAACAGTACTAATAATCTAGTACATGCGTCGGTGTCGCACAACTGTTGCCCGGCATAGGAAGAAAACGGCTTCGAAAGTAAGGTGCAAAATAAAATTGCGAAAACCCCGTATCAATATCCTTCCCTCAACGCCTCCTCGGTGACCGCTCTCACAAATTCCGACTTGGCCCGCGTATACCCCTCCCGGTCGTCGGGAAATGCTACCGAAAGCTTTCGCTTCAAAGCTATGTATTCCGCCGCCCGATTGTTGTCAGTCCTCAGATAGTCTCTGAATGCCATACATCTCCATTGCTCATGACCCTTTGGAACCAGATGGAGATGATGCGTGCGCACGCCTCTGTACTTGTCTCTTTTGATGAGAACCATATGTCCGTTGTACCAGCAGTACTCCCATGACTCATCACTCAGCAGAGGGAGTACTCTCTTACGTGCTTCGCCGAATGAAGGGATTTCGACCAGCAGATCGACAACCGGCTTGGCCGGCATCCCAGGAATTGCTGTACTTCCTATGTGCTCTATCCTTCCGAATAAATCCTGAGGGAAATGGGTTAGCATCCATTCTTTGAAAACACGGAATTCGTCGGGCCAGGTGCCTCGGTATTCGACCAGTGCAATTCGGTCTCCGTTCTCAATTTCTTCATTCCCAAAGATGTTGAAATTCATCCAGAATTCGCGGATACCGGTGAACCCCAGATCCCAGAACAGCGAAAGATCAACCGAAAAATCTCCGAGAATCCATTCTCGGCCGTGGATAGTAACGGTATCCGCCCAAATCCAGCCACCCGGACGGTCTTGTTCGAGCAAAACGCCCGAGTCTTCACATTTCGTCAGGTGAATGTTTTCCTTGTCGATCGCCAGACGGCTGAAACCCTTCGGAATGCTATATGGCTCGGTAACTTCGAAACCAGGAAGAACCAAAACTTTGTTTTCATCGATGCGACATTCGTAGCCGATATGTCGCGCGGGGTACCCTATATGGCCAATTTCCGAGAAGCGCGAGAAAACGGAGCTGTAAAACCTGTAGAGATCGACGGCTTCGTTGTCGGTTTTTTGGTCCGCATACGCTGTGTATGCTCCCACGATATTGAATTCCATGATAATTGTCTCCCCGGCCTGTTTCGATTCCGCTCAGACGGCGATGTACGTTTATTAATTAAATTAGCTCTTGGCGGCACTCACAGGGAGCGGTTCAATCACCGATTCAAGACACAAGTGTTCTGTTCGGGAGCCGAAAACAGTTATTTTTGATCGAAGGGGCATCCTCCCCTTTGGGCGTAGTTCTTGCATATTTACATGCAAAATAAGGATACTGTCTGTACAACGTTTTGGCCAAAAAGAATTGGTATATGGCTTTGAACCTTTATATAGTTCGCCACGGAATCGCAGTCGCACGTGACGATGCCCCTAATGATCGGGAACGAATGCTAACATCCGAAGGGGATAAAAAAACCAGACGTGCGGCGCTTGGATTGCGAGCTTTGTCGTGTAAGCCGCAGGTGATCATGTCCGGGGAGTACCCCCGAGCTATGCAGACCGCCCGAATACTGGAGAAGGTATTAGCACCACCTCATGGTGTTCGCTCTCAATCGCTTCTGAACCCGGGGGCGGGTGAACCGATGAAAGTGTTTGAGGCTTTGAATAAGACAGGAATGAAATCTGTAATGGTCGTGGGACATATGCCGGATATCGCCGATTTGGCGGCGGCGGCGTTGTCAAAGGATCGCCTGGTGAATTTTCGATTCAAAAAAGCCGGAGCGGCAAAGATCGCCTTTGAAAAAGAACATATCGTTCCCACGGGCGGGACTTTGGAGTGGCTGCTGCCCGCGGCGATTCTGCGATCACTCGTCGAATCGGACCTGAATTGAGTGATTCTGAGCGAACGAAAGTGTTTTCGGACAAGCACTACTTACCTTGCGGGGGAACTATGGGAAAGAACGTATCAAAGAAGAAATTATGTAAATGGAAAAAGTCGGATATCGAGAATGATGCCAAAGAATTGAAAGAAATCGTGCGATCTCCCGGCTACGTATGCATGAAATGCGGTCGAGCAGCCGGGAAAAAAGGGAATCTCTGCAAACCGGAGGAGCTGTAACCGGACCGAATCCCAGCCTCTTTGCAAGTCGCGCCTCCTGTAGCGGCCAATTGGGGGCGATGATAATCCGTTTGCGTTGAGCTGCGAGCGTTTAGAATCCGTTCGTGGTGATGCCGTGAATCGATTGTTGAAGTCGGGTTAAGACCGATATGTCGCCCCGAATGGGGCATTGGGGTGTCTTGTCGCTTTTTTTCTACCAACGTGCCGGCCCTACCGGGCCTGAATACCTGCGAACTCCAGCTCTATTCCGACCTGTATGAGTTCGCCTGTATTAACCCAGGTTTCGCAATCGGGTTAGCTGAGTTCACACGGTCGCCCCCAGCATATGGCACGGGCGATACCTCCTAAGTACTTAAATTGCAATGTGTTATCTCCCAAAGTATTGTTATGGATGCGTAGCGTATCCATATCGATCCGCTCTTATACCAATAGTTTCCTAACACAAATCTAACATAAATCATATTTCCATCTAACATTTTAACAACATTTTCTTAACCCACTGCTAACAATATGTCCCGACGGTTGGTTTGCTGCATCTGCTCAAGCTGTGCTGTTCGGTCACTTCAGAGGAGGTTCTAATGGGGAATATGAGAAAACATATCGCCAAAGCGACAATCGCGGTGGCTTTCATTGCGGCGGGGGCATTCGGTGCGGCTGGTACTGAATTGCTCGGCGCAGGGGCGACTTTCCCTTACCCACTCTATTCGAAAATGTTCGATGTGTACAACAAGCAGTACAAGGTTAGAATAAATTACCAGTCCATCGGTTCAGGAGGAGGAATTCGTCAGCTCGAAAGCAAGACCATCGATTTCGGTGCAACCGATGCGTTCATGAGCGAAGACAAGCTTTCAAGGATTGAAGAGGAAATCGTTCATATTCCAATATGTCTTGGTGCGGTGGTGGTTACCTATAATCTGCCCGGTGCCCCGGATCTGAACCTCGATGCGGCAGTGTTGACGGATATCTATCTGGGACGGATAAAGAATTGGAATGATCAGCGAATTGCCGCCCTGAATGAGGGAATCAAGCTTCCGAAGAACAAAATAACGGTCGTTCACAGATCCGACGGCAGCGGGACGAGTTTCATTTTCACCGACTATCTCTCCAAAGTAAGCCCCGAGTGGAAAAAAGAAGTCGGGACCGGAAAATCGGTGAAATGGCCTGTCGGCCTGGGAGCAAAAGGTAACGAAGGGGTTTCGGGGCTGGTGAAACAGATGAAGGGTGGAATCGGGTATTGTGAGCTGGCCTACGCCCTCCATAACAATATGCCCCAGGCACGAATCCAGAATAAGAGCGGGAACTTCATCAAGCCCGAGATAGCATCAATCAGCCAGGCCGCCGATGTCGAAATTCCCGCGCACACACGGGTTTCCCTGACCAATACCGGTGCGGAAAACGGATATCCCCTTTCGAGTTTCACCTGGATAATCCTGTACAAAGAACAGAACTACAGAAACCGTTCGAAAGAAAAAGCCGAAGAATTGGTGAGGCTTTTGTGGTGGATGTCTCACGATGGTCAGAAGCATGCGGAGCCCCTTGATTACGCACCTCTTCCAGAGGCCGCCCAAAAGCGAGCAGAAGAATTGATCAACTCAATTACTTACGACGGCAAATCGATTCGCGAATAACAGCTTACGCAGAATGCCGTGAGTTGATTGCGAAACTTGGGCTAATGTGCCCCATACATATACCTGAAGGGGAGAGAAGAGAGATGAGTACGGGATTTTTAATGAAAATCGCCGCAACCGCAGCCGTTATTGGATCATCGGTAGTTGCGGAAACATCAGTTTCCGGTTCGGCCGCGGTGCAGGTAACCAAAACCGTGCATCAGGAAAAAGGAATTCTTGATGATTCTTTCGTTCGATCGGAACTGAAAGCCGGAGGAACGACGGAAAAGGGTCTTGAAGGGCTATTCCACATTCGTGCGCAGCAGGAATGGGGCTTAGGTAAAGACCTGATTCATGCAGACGGCACGTTCAAATTTTATCTCAGACAGGCTTGGTTTGATGCACCGATTGCGATTTCGTCCGTTCGGGCTGGGCGATGGTATGAGAAATACAGCCACGGAGCGTACTTTGGTCGGTTTCTTCTTGGATTGAAAAAGCCAATCGGAACCGGGGACATGAAAACGAACTATTCAGTCGTCGATGGGCTTCGTATCCATGTGCCGGTCGAGGCTGTCAAAACTGATTTTTATCTGGCGGAACTGGTGGAAGACGGCAACGTAGATAACGCATATACAATGTTTAGACTCGAAACCATTCCGGTTGAAATGTTAAAACTTCAGGCAGGAATCAACTACAAGGCATTGGCCGATGAGGACAACCCCGAGCATCGCCTTATGGCGGCATTTCAACTTGACATTGCCGAGGGATTGTCTTTGTTTGCCGAGTACGCCAATGTGGATTTCAATAACTTCGAGGGGAATTCCTGGTTCCTGGGCGGAATCGATATACCGACAGCCGGAATACTGGATATGTGCCGTGTGGAAGCTGAGTATCATCCGGCGCGGATTCGTGGGGAGAACGCCGATTTTGCCTGGATGGTCATTCTGACGAAGAAGGTCCTGGACGGACTGGAGTTCGCCCTGAATATCGGCAACGATCCGCTTGGCCTCGAATCGCGGAAGACCTCGGATATTGGAGTGATCCTTCGGACGACAGCCAAGTTTTAGTTTTTCAACCCAGGTTCGACAGCCGAGAGTGAGCAGTATGGCGCGGAGTCGGCTGTCGAACTTGGGTCAATCTTTCGCTACAGCACATAACCCAGGTTTCGCAGTCGAGATCGTGCAACGGCTTACGCAGAATGCCGTGAGTTGATTGCGAAACCTGGGCTAATACTCAGGCTTCGGCGAAAGGGAGTATAGGTCATGAAAACCGACCTGTGGACAGGAAAAGAGCGGAAAAAGTGAGATTGTTGGGATCTTAACCCAACACTAACCCTTGGCTAATATAACGCTAACAATCTAATCAGATATTTACCATTCGCCAAATCGGATCCCCTTTCGACTCATTCGGTATCGGAGCCGTAATCCCGGTTCCGAGTTCATATAGCAAAGGCCTTGAGGAACGTAGCGCATGAGTAAAAAAACAATCGGGCGGTTTGCGCTGGGTGAATCCCTGTTCAAGGGAGGCCTGGCAGGTTCCGCCTGGGCGATGATTACCCTTCTTGTAGGAATCTTCATTACCCTGCTGGTTGCATCGAGTCTGGCGATCAGGGAGTTTGGACTCAAATTTTTGGTCGGAACGGAATGGAACCCGGTTACGGGAGAATTCGGCGCGTTGCCGTTCGTGGTTGGTACCCTGGTTACTTCGTTTCTGGCCCTTGCGATATGTATCCCGTTCGCACTATCAATAGCCCTGTTTCTTGGGGAGTACTTCCGACGGGGGAGAGTATCTTCGATGCTGCGCTCCATGATCGAGCTGATGGCTGGTATACCGTCGGTGATTTATGGTTTCTGGGGGCTCTATTTTCTGGTGCCGATCATTCGGGAAGTGGAGATGGCGATCGATGTACCACCATACGGAGTTGGAATACTCACAGCCTCGATTATCCTGGCAATAATGGTCATTCCTTACGCCGCATCCGTATCCCGAGAAGTGATCACGATGGTACCCACTCCTCTGAAAGAAGCGGCATATTCGCTTGGATCTACCCGTTTTGAGGTCATAAGAGGTGTGGTATTCCCGTACGCGCGTTCAGGAATTGTTGCCGGAATACTTCTTTCGCTGGGAAGGGCACTCGGGGAGACTATGGCCGTAACGATGGTTATCGGAAACAGGAATTCACTTCCCACTGGGATTTTCAGCCCGGCCAACACCATGGCCAGCATAATTGCGAATGAGTTCACCGAAGCGACTGAGGCGTCGTATCTCTCCGCGCTCATGGAGATCGGGCTGTTGCTTTTTATCATTTCCACATTTATCAGTATTGTGGGTAAGCTTATCATCAACAAGTTTTCTAAACACGAGATATAGATAGGGCGTTGGGACCCTGGAACGATACGAAAGGCACGTACCGATGGGAAGTGGTTTACTGGGAAGGCGGAAACTCTGGGATCGGTTTTTTCTTGGGCTTGTTGTCACGCTTTGTGTGATTTCAGTGATTCCCTTACTATTGATCTTTGTACATATCGCCCGGGAAGGGATCTCGGCGATAAAGCCAAGCTTTTTCACCAATCTACCTCGACCGGTAGGAGAGCCGGGTGGTGGGATAGCCAACGCCATAGTTGGCACCTTGATCCTGGTGGGACTTGCCTGTCTGTTCAGTCTCCCTCCCGGCGTTGCGGTAGGGATCTTTCTGGCGGAAACCGGCAAAGGCAAAATGGCCGGTGCGGTACGTATCTGCATGGAAGTCCTTCAGGGAGTGCCATCGATTGTAATCGGAATTGTCGCCTACATTTGGGTGGTTCGTCCTCTGGGTGGGTTTTCGGCTTTTTCGGGATCGATAGCCTTGGCGATAATGATGCTTCCGGTAGTGGTTCGAACAACCGAAGAGACCTTGCGGCTGATACCCAAGACTTTGAAAGAAGCGTCTCTTGCGCTGGGGGCCCCTTATTATCTGACGGTTCTGAAAGTGATACTCCCCGCCGGGCTCAGTGGAATCGTTACCGGTGTACTCATCAGTATCGCACGAATTGCGGGAGAAACCGCACCTCTGCTGTTTACGGCATTCGGTAATCCGTTCATGAATTACAATATAATGAAACCGGTAAATTCACTTCCACTGGTTATATTCAACTATGCAATCAGTCCGTACGAGGATTGGCATTCGCTGGCGTGGGGGGCGTCGTTCGTGCTGATATCGTTTGTCCTCGTGATGAATCTTGTTTCAAAACTGATTGCTCGCCGTTGGAGAGTGGAATTCTGATCGCCGCAACGGGGGGAAGCCGTTATGCCCAAGGAATTTGTTCTCGTAATCGAAGATGAAGAAGATATCCTGGAGTTGATTGCATATAACCTGGCGAAGGAAGGATACCAGGTCAAAGGTGTTCCGTCCGGCGAAGACGCCCTGACACATCTCCGCACTCGCAAGGTGGATTGCATAGTCCTGGATCTCATGTTGCCGGGGATGGACGGGCTGGAAGTTTGCAGGAATGTCAGGAAATCGCCCGAAATATCACAGCTTCCTATCATTATGCTCACCGCGAAAGGCGAAGAACTCGACGTAGTAACCGGATTGGAGGTCGGGGCCGACGACTATATTGTCAAACCGTTCAGCCCTCGCGTACTTGTCGCGCGCCTCAGGGCCGTTCTCCGGAGGAAGCAGCAGGAGAGTGCATTGGAGCAGAAACCTCTCCAGATACATGGTATGGAGATACATCCCGGGCGCCACGAGGTCGCTATCGACAATAAACGTATAGAGCTTACCTCTTCGGAATTCAAGGCACTCTATTACCTGGCCTGCAGACCCGGATGGGTCTTTACCCGGTTTCAGATTGTTGAAGCGGTGCATGGGGTGAACTATCCGGTAACCGATAGAAGCGTCGACGTGCTCATTGTCGGATTGCGTCGCAAGCTTGGTCCGAGCGGCAAACACATACAAACGGTTCGTGGAATCGGATATAGGTTTAAGGAAGAATTATGAAACGTCGCCCCTTTTCCTGGCACATATTCCCCTCTCTGTTGGTCATAGTGGCCGCCGCATGCGGGGTTATCATTATTTACGCGACAGCCGCATTTCGCACGTTCTACCACGATCAAACCGTGTCGGCTCTCAAACGGCGCGCGGTGGTACTACAGAGTCAGTTTTCTTACCACCTGAGGGAAGACTCAACTGGCGGTGTAGATACTTCGGCGATTGACTCGCTGTGCAAATGGCTTGGAACTCGAGCAAACACACGCGTTACCCTGATTTTACCCAACGGCATAGTAGTCGGGGACTCCGACGAATGGCCCGGAACCATGGACAATCACCGCGACCGGCCGGAGATTATCGAAGCACTCGATGGGGATACCGGGGTGGCGACGCGGTACAGCGAAACCCTGGACCGGGATTTGACATATGTAGCCGTTCCTGTACGCGATGAATCGGGTGATGGCTCGGGTATTGAGGCAGTGCTCAGGACATCGGTTCCGATGGTTACCATTTCAGACGCCCTCGGTCCGATTTTTCGTCGGCTTGCTCTGGCGGGATTCGCGGTTGTCGGTATTGCAGTGGTTTTCAGTATGGCTCTTTCACGACGCCTGAGTCGGCCATTTGAGCAGCTACGCCACGGGGCCGATCGGTTCGCCCGAGGAGATTTGTCTACGCCGATGCCGATACCGGATGCACTGGAGGCCGCGGAACTTGCGGACGCCATGAACGGAATGGCGCATCAGTTGGATGAACGTATCCGCACGGTGACCCGTCAAAGGAACGAGCAGAACGCCATACTGACCGGAATGGTTGAAGGGGTGATCGCCGTCGACACAGAAGAGCGCATTCTAATGGTAAATGCAGCCGCCGCAAAAATGCTCGACGGCAGTTATGCCGCCATTCGAGGTAAATTGATTCAGGAAGCGGTGCGAAATGCCGAATTGCAGGTATTCCTTCGAGACCTTTTGAACAGGCGGGAAGCCATGAATCGTGAAATCCGCTTTGTTGCTTCAAACGGAGGAGAGCATACGCTTGAGATTCAGGGCAATGTCCTTACCGGTTCAAAGGGGAGCGTAAAGGGCGCCCTGGCAGTAATGCACGATGTTACCGATCTCAAGCAGTTGGAACGAATCCGACGGGATTTTGTCGCGAACGTCTCACATGAACTTCGTACTCCCTTGACATCGATTAAGGGATTTGTCGAGACTTTGCTCGACGGGGCAATTGAGGAGAAAGAGGAACGCGTACGCTTTCTCGACATCATTGCGAATCATGTCAACCGCTTGAATTCCATAATAGAAGACCTTCTCACAATATCTCGACTCGAGAAGGAAGAAAACGAAGCTGTCGACCTCGAGCGGACTTCTCTGGCCGGTATTGTAAAAGAAGCCGTGGAAGTATGCTCTGGAAAGGCGCTGGAAAAAGGAATTTCCGTAGATTTTACCTGTAATCACGAGACAATAGTCGAGGTGAACCCGTCATTGCTGGAACAGGCTGTCATAAACCTGGTTGATAACGCCATCAAATACAGCGGCCGAGATTCGCTGGTGCGGGTCAATTGTGTGAAGGACGAAAATGAAGTTCGCATTGCGGTAACCGATGAGGGACCCGGTATCGAATCCGAGCACCTTCCACGGATTTTCGAGCGATTTTACAGAGTGGACAAGGCTCGAAGTCGAAAAATGGGTGGAACCGGTCTGGGTCTTGCTATAGTTAAGCATATCATGAATGTTCATAATGGGAACGCTTCAGTCGAGAGCCGGGTAGGAAGAGGCACGACCTTTACGCTTCATATACCCGTTTCACGATGAAGAAGGAGAGAGCATGGTCAATACCGAGCAGAAGGTCAAAATTAAAACCGATAACCTCAATTTTTTCTACGGCAAATCACAGGCGTTATTCGGCATTTCCATGGATGTTCCCGCCGGAGAGGTGACGGCTCTGATCGGTCCTTCGGGCTGCGGGAAAACCACCTATCTTCGGTCCTTGAATCGAATGAATGATACTATTGACGGGACGCGGGTTGAAGGATTGGTGGCGATTGACGGTCAGGATGTCTACGCACCCAATACCGATGTGGTCCTTCTCAGAAAGCGTGTCGGAATGGTATTCCAGCGTTCCACACCGTTTCCCAAGTCGAGTTTCGAGAATGTTGCATTCGGACCAAGAATCCATGGGGTAAGGAACAGATCGAAAATCGAAGAAATAGTGGAGAAAAGCCTGAAGAAGGCTGCTTTGTGGGATGAAGTCAAGGACCGGCTGAATGAGAGCGCCATGGGCTTGTCCGGGGGACAACAACAGCGTCTTTGCATTGCCCGTGCATTGGCGGTAGACCCCGAAATTCTGCTCATGGATGAACCGGCATCCGCACTCGACCCTCGATCCACCGCCCGAGTCGAAGACCTGATTCGAGAATTGCGGGGAAGTTATACCATCCTGATCGTTACGCACAATATGCAACAGGCTTCACGTGTATCCGACTATACGGGATTCTTTTTCGAAGGTAATCTAATCGAGTTCAACACAACGGAAACAATTTTCACTCACCCCGACGAAAAACAAACTGAAGATTATATCACCGGGCGATTCGGATAAGCTGGAACCGTACGGTCGGAAAGCGATACGGAGGGAGAGAGATGTCGATACTGATGCTGAAAGAATTGGACAGATTGCGAAAAACTATATTGTCTCTGTCGGCGATTGTCGAGGAGAGTGTCAATCAATCCGTCAAGGCTGTTGTCGACCGGGATGCCGACCGGGCAAGACGGGTAATCGAAGGTGACAGGAAGATCGATGGCATGGAGATAGAGGTGGAAGAAGAATGCCTTAAAATATTGGCCCTTCATCAGCCCGTTGCCGCGGACCTGCGATATATTATAGCGGTTTCCAAGATAAACAATGACCTGGAGCGAGTCGGCGACCTGGCGGTGAATATTTCGGAATACGCCCTCGCCCTGACTTCTTTGCCGTATCCCGTTACAAAATTTGATTTGTCCCGCATGGCCGATAAGGTGAGATCCATGCTCAAGCGGTCGCTCGATGCTCTGGTCGATGTCAATGCGGAACTCGCGGAAGAAGTCCGCGAAAGCGACGATGCCGTCGATGATATGCATCGAGATAACTTTCAGAAAATCAAAGCGAGCATGCGTGAACGTCCCGAGGAAATCGATGCACTCATGCACATTTTGTCCATTTCTCGTCGACTCGAACGAATAGCCGATCACGCGACCAATATCAGTGAAGACGTTATCTATCTTACCAGAGGTGAGATCGTTCGGCACGGCAGCGACATGAAGGAGCAAACCCGGGAGAAACCATGAAGCGGCTGTTCTGCTCATTCGGTGAATAGTCCCAGTCTGCGCCTCAGTATTGGCTGTCCGGGAATCCAATAAACGGACACTGGTCCCGTCTCGTCCCGCCTAGCGGGAGGAGGACGAAGTGCCCGCTTCCGCGGCGAAACCACAGGTTCACCTCAATACTCCATTCAGACCAGGCGGGATCAGCGTTTCGCTTTGCCGTGAGTTGGTTGCGAAACTTGGGCTAGTACACTTCTGGAACGAAGGTTTGATCCGAGATGGGAGGGCGCACATACCCGATGTCCTCCTGTCGGGTTGGCAGCGATATTGGGGGAGGGGTAAGGTCTTCGTACGGGATTATTGAAAGCAAATGGTGGATACTGTTGAGTCGTGCACGCTTTTTGTCGTCTGCTTCCACCACATACCACGGGGCCTGCTTGATATCGGTGTACTTGAACATTTCGTCTTTTGCCCGTGAGTACTCGACCCACTTGGCACGTGATTCCACATCCATGGGACTGAGCTTCCATCGTTTGGTGGGATCGTCGATACGGGCCTGAAAACGACGTTCCTGTTCTTCATCCGAAACGGAAAACCAGTACTTGATCAGGATCGTTCCCTCGCGTACCAGCATGCGCTCAAACTCCGGACAGGATCTGAGGAATTCGCGGTATTCCTCTTCGGTACAAAAGTTCATCACTCGCTCCACTCCCGCCCGGTTGTACCAGCTTCGGTCAAAAAGAACCATTTCTCCACCCGCGGGAAGATTTGCCACATAGCGTTGAAAATACCACTGCGTTTTCTCTCGTTCGGTTGGAGTGCCAAGGGCTACTACACGGCAGATCCGGGGATTCAACTTGGCGGTGATTCTTTTTATAACCCCGCCCTTACCGGCCGCATCCCGCCCTTCGAACACCACTACCACCTTAATCCCCTTATGGCGAATCCACTCTTGTAACTTGACGAGTTCAACCTGAAGTTTCACAAGTTCCTGGTTGTAAAAGCTTTTCTTGAGCCTGCCGTCGGATTTGGTATGTCCCTTTGACAGCTCGTGGGTCGAGCGGGGAGGAGCGGAAAGAATATCGCGTTCGGGTAATGGCTTTTTGCTCGTGTTTTTATTCTTCTGTTTTGTCATCAGGTTTCCAAATTCCAGGTTTTTTCCGCGACAGAGTACTTCGTTTACCTTCATTTCTCCAGAATGATAGTTACGGGGCCGTCATTTACCAGCTCCACGTCCATCATGGCGCCAAACCTTCCGGTTTGCACCACCGGCACGAGTTCTCGAAGTTTCGTTACAAAGTATTCGTACAAATCGTTTCCTTTCTTCGGTTCCGCCGCATCCGTGCAGGCGGGACGACGTCCTTTTCGGCAGTCCGCGTACAGGGTGAACTGAGATACGACCAGTGCCTCACCCGAAACGTCGGTCAACGACAGGTTCATTTTGCCTTCCGAATCGGAAAAAACTCGCAGATCAGCGCATTTGCGAGCCAGGAAGTCGGCCTGTTCGGTATCGTCGTCTTTGTGGACCCCGAGGAGACACAATATGCCTTTTTGTATTGAACCTACGGTCTCACCGTCAACCGTAACCGACGCATGTTTCACTCTTTGAAGTACAATTCTCATGGGAATCCGTTCAGGTTCTCAGGCGCAGACCGATGTGGATGCCGAATCCACTCATGTCCTGGTGGAAGTAACTTTTTCCGGCCTTGTTGTCCCAGTCGCGTTTGCGCATATTTGCCCACTGGTAATCGGCGCCGATAAAGATCGAGGCAAGATCGGTGCCAAGATTAACGTGGGCGTCTCCGGCAATTCGGCCGTAGAATCCCCAGTAAACGCCCGGATGATCAGGCATCTGCTTTTCATCATCGTAGTTTTTGTTTATTAGGGGCATCATTGCCACTCCGAAATGTCCCTTCAGAACCGGATGCACTGTTTTTTCGGCCATGGGATCTATGGCCAGCCAGGCGGTTAGCGGAATCATGTACCGCTTAAGCTCTTTTCTGACAGTGGATTGAGTGTATTCAGTCCCATCTTCAGTTTTGATGGTATCGTAGGTCTCCACGTTGCGATTCCACTGAAAATCAACTGCTCCGCCGATACCAATCATATCGGCCACGAACTTGCCCCACTCAATCCCGGCATCCAGGGCCGTGTTAGTTCCTTCAGGGGCTAAAACGACCTCTCGGGGCCACACCGGTCCGAATTTCACCCCGAACATCCCCGCGTGGGTCGTCGTGCCGATAAGAAGACAGAAAAAAACACACGCCAACGCTTGGTGTTTGGGTATACTCATATAGTACCTCCGAATAAATGTAAGAGGGTCGACCCTTCGCTGCCGAACAAACGCTATTCTGCGCGGTCGACGGCCAATTGATAATAAAAATAGTCTTCGAAACGCATTAGTGTATATAAAGGTGAATTGTGTTCACATCCGCATTTCGTATTTTGATTGCAGGGAACAGAGTAAGTCGACTAACTCCACGAGGTGCAGGCATGAAGAATTCGATTCTTTTTTCTATTTTTGCGATAATTGTGACATTCGCCGGCGGTTGCTATACCCAGTTCGCCACTCTGGACCGCAGTCCCCCTCCCCGAACCGAAAGTTCACAGATTGATTCTACCGTTCGCGTTGAGACCGTACGGGAACGGGAAGTCTGTCGTTGGCACCGCGATCTCTGGGGAAGGCCCGAACTTCGCTGTTATCGAACATACTACGATTCCGACTGGTATCATTACTATAATTATCCGTGGTGGTATGATGGATACGGGGTTTCCCATCTGGATCACGGATACGGCTGTCATTGCCCGTACCATCGGTACTATCACTCCAACTGCTCATATTGCTGGGAATCCTGCGACAGGTACTGCCATTCCTGTCGAGACGACGATACATATGTCCCGAGTGCCCCGAGCGGAGGAGCGGGACCTATTCGAGGATCGAAAGGAGCTTCCGTTGGTTCTGGAAATACCTCTCGCGGCGGACAGCGGTCCACCGAGGGCGAAAGAATTATAGTTGGGCCTCAACCGTCTTCACCTGCACAAAGTTCCTCTTCGACCAATTTGCCGAAAAAATCGGTGGAAAAGAAAGAGGAGACCCCTCCCCCTCCCGTCGATGATACAGACGATAAGAAACCGGCCCGTCAGCCGAGCCGTCGTTTCGGGAGGACCAGGTAATGAAGACAGGCAAGCTTCTGATGATACCGGTTTTGTTGGCTTCGGTTATGGCTTTGCATGCCGATCAACCGGTATTCAATGAAACAGTGGTAGGTGCACGGGCTTTTTCGATGTCCAACAGTTTTATCGCTCTGGCCGATGATTTCTCCGCGGTTTACTGGAATCCGGCGGGGCTTGGTTTCCTCCCCATACGACAGGTGCAGTTTGGGGGAGGGGGCCTGCAGGGGCTGAACAAAACAAGCTTTAGCGGGAACGAGATTTCGACCGAAACCTCACGACTCCGTTTCGACCATGCGGGCCTGGTGCGCGCCATTCCTACCAGTCAGGGTGGAGTTGCTTTTGCGGTGGGGATAATCGCACCGACCGACCTCGATTTCACCTATTCTTTCAAGGGAACGGACACATTTATCGGGGACTCTCTGGAGGGGTTCTACTATGAAATAGTTTCTCCCGGGGATACACTTTTGGACGTTTTATACACCGGTGATACCCTTCACTATGAACAGTCACTTTTTCGTACTTTCGGCAATCTGTATCACCTTCCGTTGAGCGTCGGATGGCAGATAGCTCCTTCATTCGCATTTGGGGCAACCGTGTCTCCGATTGTGGGGCATGATGAACAACTTATTCGGATTCGAAGTCGCTTTGATGAAGGCATGTTTTTTCAGAACAGCACCGAAAAGATTTCCAGAAGTTTTCGTGGCATAACCGCCCGGTGTGGCCTCCTCTACGTCCATGAGGAACGCCTGCGGGCAGGACTCAGAATTGAGCTGCCTCAACTGATTGCGCTGGATCAACAATACGTTTATATCGACGAATCAATAAGAGAAAAGTGGCCATTCGAGGATAATGCCAAAATGGTCACTCGATGGTATGTGGGCGGGGGACTTGCGGTAAGGCTTCCTTTTATCACCGTTTCCGGCGACGCTTCGGTGGGCTCACCATTTCCTCTCGCCGACGAGAGAAGTTTGCTGTCCCGATGGAGAGGTCGAGGAAGCGTTGGTGTTGAGGTTCCGATACCATTTACACCATTGTTGGTGCGAGGAGGGTATTCACTCGCGCAGTTGGACCCCACACCCTACCAGATAGAATGGGAAGGAGATATAGAACCCAGAGCACTTAGCTATTTCGAGGCCGACGGTTATGTGCGGGGAATCACCGGTGGGCTTGGGGTAATGATTAAGGATAAAGCCATTCTTGAGGCGGGATACGGTCGCATTCAGCGGTCTTTCTTTTCCCACAATGACGAATGGAGAAAATCCGTTCACGATAATTCGACCTATCATCGGGCGCTGGTATCGCTATCCATACGCTACTAATTGTCGGACGATACACTAAATCAATGCCCCAATCAGCAGAATTGCGAAAAGCACGACGAAAACAAAAAAAAGGACGCGTGAAATGCCTGATACGGTGGTGGAGCGTCGTCCAAGCCCGAAAATCGCCGCAAGCGCCGCGGCAAGCAGAACAACTATTGCCCAGGTAATCATGATATCCCCACCTTCTGTTCGGGTACTTTGAGGGCGGATTCGACATTAGCCCGGCTTACGCAGAATGCCGTGAGTTGATTGCGAAACTTGGGTAAGTGTTCCGGTCACAACAGACTACCAATCAGCATCACGGCAAAGACTACGATGAAAATGAAGAACAGAATTTTGGCAATACCAGCCGAGGCGGTGGCGATTCCGCCGAATCCGAACAAAGCCGCAATTGCCGCGACCACTAAGAATATGATTGCCCATGTAAGCATAAAGCCTCCCGTTCCTTGGTGTATGCTCTGAAAAGCGCAAAAGTTGTGCCGCAATGCGGCAAGACAAAGCTACATCAGGCAGGGTTGCTACTTGAACGAGTGATTGAAGTAGATCTTGATAAAAAGCCCGTAAGCTTCCTCGACCTTTGAACTGTACGAGATTTCCGGGTTGCGCCGTGAATTGTTCAGTTCTTTCTTTTGCCACTCTTTGAGCTGGTGGATGAGTTCTTTGGTTATGATACGCAGTTTGATAACGTTGCTGGGTGATTTTCGCCACGCATTGATTCTTTTGTCCGACTTAGGTGAGCTGAGAGAAACATCGAAAGCACGCTCTGGAATGCGAGCAACCTCGGGCAACGCATGGGCTGAATTTCGGGCGGCGCAGACCAGGAAGTAATATGCCCTGAGGAAACGGGGGAGAAACGAGTCAAGATACAGGCAGCGGTCCCAGCGACCTCTCTTAAGGTCACGCTCGAGTTCTTCGAGTGTCTTGATGAGCGATTGAGTTGTGCGATCCAGACATTCGGCCTCAAAATCCGAAAGCATGAATGCAAGGTCGGGTGGTTCGGAATGGACGGCTTTCTCACGGCCGTTGCGCACAACTTTTATATGAATGTCACTGTGGCGGGTAATGGTTGCGTACTCTTTTCCCTCTTTCAGGGTGATTTTGACTTCCCGAAATCTGTCGCCACCGTTTTCGTCGTCACCGATTTTCAATCGTATCAGGGGAATATCATAAGGAGAGCGCTCGCCCAATTCCTCTGCATTGAGAGAACCGACGATACCCACAAGAAGTACAAAGAAAAAAAGACCGCGGCTGAGAAAAGCCATTCGTTGAGCTCACCGTTCCTTCGCCGACTTTGGACGACAAACATACACAAACACAGACCAAATATACGCAAAGTTTAATCGCTCAGGAGTCGTCATGGAATAAAGTCTCCAGAAATCACGAAGATATCAGGTCGGCTTTCCAGGCGAGTGTGCAGGGGCATATTAGATACTGCAACTGACAAATCCACGTTCTTTAGTGGATTTGACCTGCGTACAGTCTTTTATGCCGCAATACAAAGGATACTCTTCTTCCGTTATAAGCGGCTCAGGGACTATGGCCCAAACAAGCAATGAAATAAGCCGGCCTGAGATCAAGCGAAAATGGAGAGGTTATTTCGTGACGGCTCCTGAACTTCAGGGCCGCGTGAGAATCGATGGACACGGCGGTACGTCGCATGTGCGCGTAGTACCGCCGGTACTCCAGATATTCCGAATATCCCCTCAGAAACAGTGTACTCTATTCTTCGGCGATTAGCAAGAGTTTCGCATCCAGCTTCAGGTGCATATCCGGATCATTGGTAGGGGGACTGCCGTGATCCTTAACAAGAGTGAGGTGTACGTAGTCGGAGTCGGGGCGCAGAGAAATCGCGACCGAAATCTCATCGGCCACATGCATAAGCTCCGGCGGTATTTCCGTTCCGTCCCCGACATCACCGACCGAAGCCGTAAACCAGACCTCGAGTCCGTGTGAGCGAGCAAATTCACGGAATTCCTGCAATTCTTCAGTTGAGCTTCGGCCAAAATCATACCCGTCGATCAGAACCGCATCTGCTTGAAAATTCCCCTGCTCAATCAGAGCTTTGAAACTTTTCTCTATCTCGGTGATATGAACGCCGTCCTGAGTGAAATTCATGATAACGCGATTCCTGACCGCTTCATTATGAATTGTCTCGGCCGAATCAAGATTGTTTCGCCGAGTGATTTCACGAAAAATATCTTCGTACCATGCCGAAATATGCCGCGTATCGTCGGCAAATGAAGCATGAATTACGTGTTTGCCCTGAAGCAGCTTATCGCTACCTAGATGCACCAGGCAAGCCGTTTTCCCAACACCCGGTCGCGATGCGAAGACTCCAATGTTTCCTTTGCCCGCACCGCCGTGGGTCAGCTTTTCCAGTACCCGTATAGGGCTGCGTTTTATGATTTCTTCTCGTACCATTTCGCTGCTCTATCCTTTCTTCTTGGCCTGGAATTCTTCTTTGAGCTTTTCGGCTACACTGACTGGTACCGGTTCGTATTTCTCAAATTCCATAGTATATTCCGCCTTGCCCTGTGTGAGCGATCGCAATACGGTCGAGAATCCAAACATCTCACTGAGCGGTACCGACGCATCGACTCGGACGAAAAGGCTGTCTTCCAGGGTGCTTGCAATAATCCCGCGGCGCTGGTTGAGCAGGCCGATTATGTTTCCCTGAAACTCAGTCGGTCCCTCAACTGAAACCCGCATAACCGGCTCGAGAATTCGTGGTTTTGCACGATTATACGAGTCTCTGAATGCCCCAATCGCCGCGGACTGGAATGCCTGATCCGAAGAGTCGACCGGGTGGTAGTTACCGTCATTCACCGTTGCTTTCACTCCAACAATTGGAAAGCCGATCAGTGACCCTTTATGCAGGCATTCACGGAAACCTTTATCACAGGAAGGAATATACTCGCTGGGAATAACCCCGCCTTTCACCTCATTTACAAACTCATAGTCGGATTCACTGTTTGGCTCCAGAATTCCGACAATTCGTCCATACTGACCGGCGCCACCGGTCTGTTTTTTATGGGTGTAATCGAAATTTACCGGCTCGGTGATCGTTTCCCTGTAGGCAACCTGTGGAGCACCGGTATCAACCTCAACTTTGTACTCCCGCCGCATTCGCTCAATATAAACATCAAGGTGCAGCTCACCCATACCCTTGATCACGGTTTGATTCGATTCGGCGTCGATATAAGTCTGAAAGGTCGGGTCCTCCTTCGAGAACCGGTTCAAGGCCTTTGACATGCCATCCGCCGATTTGTTGTCCTTCGGGGTAATGGCGATTGAGATCACCGGCTCCGGAACGTGCATGCTGGTCATGGTATATGGTTTACCATCGCCGCAGAATGTGTCACCGGAAGCACAATCGATTCCGAAAAGAGCCACTATATCGCCCGGCCCCGCTTCGATGATTTCCTCCATATCGCTGGCGTGCATTCGAATGAGTCGGCCGACCCGGAACTTTTTCTGTGTTCTCGAATTCACCAACTCCGCACCCTTGGCTACCGTTCCCTGATAAATCCGAATATATGTCAACTGACCGTAACGACCATCTTCCAGTTTGAATGCCAGTGCAACGGCCGGCTTGTCGGCTTCGGGGCAAAGAGGTACTTCTTCTTCACCTTTGCTTTGGTCGAGTGCCTTATATGGTATCTGGGCAGGACTCGGCAGATAACAGTTCACCGCGTTCATAAGGGGCTGAATACCCTTGTTCTTGTATGCCGATCCTACGAGAACCGGGACGAATTCGCGACTCAGCGTCGCGGCCCGAATTGTTTCGTTCAGCATATCGACATCAATGCCTTTTTCTTCGAGAATGGCCTCCGCAAGCTCGTCGGAATGCAGCGAGAGAGCATCCAGAAGATACTCGCGTGCTTCGGCCGCTTCATCGGCAAGTTCTCCGGGTATATCCGCCTCGCGCATAACTTCACCGGCTTCGCCCTCGAAATACACGGCTTTCATCGTGACTAAATCGACGACACCCTCGAGTCGATCCTCGAGACCGATCGGCAGTTGAAGCGGTACGGCATTGAGTCCGAGCATGTCCCGAAGCTGCTGGGTAACTCGTTTGGGATTGGCGCCCACGCGATCACATTTATTGATGAACGCAATGCGTGGTACATTGTATCGCTTGAGCTGTCTGTCTACCGTGATAGACTGCGACTGCACACCGCCAACCGAACAGAGTACCAGAACCGCACCGTCGAGTACCCGAAGAGCACGTTCCACTTCGACTGTGAAGTCTACGTGCCCGGGAGTGTCGATGATGTTTACCTGGTGGCCCTTCCATTCGACATTGGTGGCCGCGCTGGCAATGGTGATACCGCGTTCGCGCTCCAATTCCATGGAATCCATGGTTGCCCCGACTCCGTCTTTACCGCGAACTTCATGAATCGCATGGATTTTGTTCGCATAGAAAAGAATGCGCTCAGTCAGAGTCGTCTTACCTGAGTCGATATGCGCACTGATACCGATGTTACGTAAAGAATCTACCTTGAACATACCCGACATGGTACTGCATACCCCTTGTCGTTCAGATTGTTAATTGGTACGACCCGAATCCGGGCGACCTGAAACGAAATTGTCTCGAACCTTGTTTGCCGCGTAGAAGGAAATGCTTTAATTTAACAAAGACCTGTTTTGATAAAATTGAACTGAAGCAGCCAAAAATATGTAATGCATCCTTCCAGATCAAGTTAAGTTTTCACAATTGTTTCGCCGCAACCAAAAACTCATATTTAACCCGGGTTTCGCAATCAACTCACGGCATTCTGCGTAAGCCGTTGCACGATCTTACCTTATCCCGTCCCGCACCGCGGGAGACTCAAGGTATCTCAGCGGATACCCCTGCGCTTTTCGTAAGGCTGTCTCGCACAACATCTTATGCATACTGTTCTACCTCGACTCCGCTCGGCACGGCGGTTCCTGGTTGCGAAACTTGGGCTAAACTATACACTATAACTCAGCGATTTCACGGGAATTGCCCCAACCGGCTCCCGTCGCCCGATCTTTGAGACGCAATCAACGAGGTAACCCTATGCATATTGGATATTTTGTAACCGGTCACGGCTACGGTCACGGTGTGAGGACCACCACCATAGCGAACCATTTCCCGCCCGATATCGAGGTGACATTCTTCACCTCATTGCCCAGGGCCTTCTTTGATCAGGAAATGATACGTCCTTTCCACTACCATTATTGCGAGCTGGATTGCGGATGCATTCAGCGTGATTGTGTGCACGTGGATATCCGGGCAACGCTGGAAGCGTACATGCGCATTGCCCGTCGAAACGCCGCATACCTGGAGGAATTCACTACAGAACTCCGGAATAGAGGAATAACGGCTGTCCTCAGCGATGCAACTCCGTTCGCTTTCGATACGGCCGCTCGATTGGGAGTACCCTGTGCCGCGGTCACCAACTTCTCCTGGTACGACATTTATCAACCCTATGTCGGACAGTTTCCCGATTTCGCACCGTACCTGGCTGATATTGATCGTCAGTACATGCTTGCCGACGCCGTGCTTGCGCTCGAGCCCTCGAATGCACTCGCAACGTTTCGAAAGAGGATCAGCATCGGTATGGCGGGTAGAGTCGGACGAAATCGGCGAGGGGAAATCGTGAAGCATTTCGACATCAAACCCGAAAAGAAACTCGCCCTTGTGTATGTCGGGGGTTTCGGGTTGGAATCGGCTCAATGGGACAGGTTGAGCGAGATGAACGATTGGGAATTTCTTGGAGTATATCCCTTGCCGGTACATCCGCCCAATTACCACCGAATATCAAAGACGGATTTTCGATACGCCGATTTGTCGGCGTCGGTCGATGCCGTCTGCGGGAAAATCGGCTACGGGGTTTATACTGAATGCGTACTCAATGAAGTCCCTCTGCTGTACGTCCCACGAAAAGATTTTGCGGAACATCCCATTCTTGAGGCTGCTTTGGTAGAAAAGAAGCTCGCCTATCGTGTGGAATACGAACAATTTCGCGCGATCGAATGGAAAACCGCACTTCGGGAGATCGGATGTCGTTCACGCCGCCGCACACCGCCTCCGGATCAAACCGGCGCGCTTGGTCCCGCCGGGGCAATTCGTGCCTTCCTGGAGCAGAAAACCAGCCGTTGGGGTACATAACGCTTTTACGCGAATCCTCCCGTAATCCACGGTATATTGGACGACCGATCTTAAACGGTTGAACTCCGAGAATGGAATTGATATACTCATTGAGTGTCCGGCGCGGTTTAGCCGCAACCAAACTCAGACCTTGTGCTCGTGCTCGTAGTCGTAATCGAAAAGGCTGATGCAGCATTGAATCCGATTACGAGCACCGCCCTTGCCTCGGGGGACTGAGTACGCGCTGCGCTTAGCGGTGGGTTAGGGTGTCGGATCATCCTGAGAACAAGTGGGAATTGCTTATCTGAGGCTTTTGTTACGAAGACTGTGTCAAAACCGACCTGTTTAGCAATATGAATTCTGGTTTTGATTTTCCGTCGTCCCGCAACGCGGGACGGGACGGCATAGAGGGTGGCGTGTGGATAATCCGTTGAAACAGTTCGGTGAAGTCGAAGAACGGGTAGACGGCGTCTATTTCAAAGTGACGCGAGATGCGGCAGCATCAGTCCAGATGCCTCAATTGACGGCCAGTCTGGATGCCGCCCGGATCGTGAATTACAACGCTGAGAAAATCCAGCATGTGGTTTACCGGGCTCGGGGGGCTTACGAGCTGATCGGTCCACCGTTTGAGTACTACGGTGAAGTTATGGATCGCCTTATCAACGTGGCGATGTCGCCGATGGGCGCGAGCATACAATTGAGTTCGGAGATGACGGAAAAACAGATCCGCCCCACGGTGCCCGTTATCACCCATCGTCTGGCACGTGCGGGGGTGAAGTTCGGCATCAGAGAATCCGTTGTCGAAGACCTGGTGAAAAATCCGGTTTACGACGCCAATGTGGTTGTTGCCGTGGGGAAAAAGCCGAAAGAAGGAAAAAACGGTGAGCTTAGGTTCGAAGTCGATGTGAAACCGGATTCTTCTCCAAAAGCCGGCATGCAGGGCAAAGTCGATTACCGCAACATCCAGACCTTTGCCTCGGTTGCAAAAGACCAGGTTATCGCAGTTCGCACTCCACCAGAGCCGGGAATTGCGGGAATAACAATTACCGGACAGGAACTTCCCGCCCCCGAAGGTTCCGACGTGGACCTGCCGTGTGGAAAAAATACCCGAATAACGGATGATGGAGAACGTCTTGTCGCCGACATATCAGGGGTGGCGTTTCTTGAAGGCAATCTGGTTTGCGTGGAGGAATTGCTGCACGTATCGGGTGATGTTGACTACAGCACCGGAAACATAAAATATACCGGCGACGTAGTGATCGCCGGAAATGTCAGGCCCGGGTTCGTAGTTGAGACTGAGGGGAATATTGCTATCGGAGGCGAGGTTGAGGCCGCGAAGATTGTCTCCCGCAATGGTATCGTCACGGTGAATCACGGTATAATTGGGAAAGGGGAGACATTCATATACGGTAAGGAAGGGGTTCATGTCGGATTTGCCCAGGAGGCGACTGTCCAAACCGACGGATGGCTTACAATAGATAAATACTGTTTGCACTGTTCCTGCCAATGTGGGTATCTGAAATCGACAGACCGAAATACCGCCTTTGTCGGCGGGAAACTAGTCGCTTTCGAATATGTGGAGATACAGACGCTCGGAAACGATAAGAATGTGGCTACACAGGTTTCGATAGTCAGTAAGCACCGTATGATAGCGAATGAAAAGTTAAAGGAGCTTGCCGGCTTGCGCGAAAAAGTGGAAAAGGCGATTGAACCGGTTCGTCATGAGCTGAAAGGCAAGTCGAGCATTATCCGTAAAGCCAAGGAAAACGTGACATCGAGACACAAAGACGAATTGCGGAAAGTTCTTGAATCATACAACAATCTCAATATGAAATTGCGCTATATAGAGCGGAAAACCATGGAAATCGAGGCGGAAATTCAGAATCCCACCTGTCTGACCGGGTATGTGCGTGTACCGGGTAAAACGTTTCCAGGGGTGGAGCTTGATCTATACGATATTGGCAAAATGAGGATTGTTGATCCATTGACAAACAAAGTTTTTCGGCTGCAGTTGGCAACCGGCGAGGTGGTGGAGACAGGGGTTTGATATGCAAGAGTCGGATTCAATCACATCCAGATGGAATGGTGGATTTATCTGGTTTCGTCTTCCCAGAGACATTACCATTGATAATTATCGCACCATCGAAGACTACATTATGACGAAAGTATCCGGTAACGAAGATCGTGTGGTACTCGACCTCGCGGATACTTCACATGTCTACAGCTCGGGGATCGGCATGCTGGTTCGGGTGCGAACCACCGTTGCGGGCGGGGGCGGAACCTTGTGTCTGGTCAATGTGGACCGAAAAATCCGTGATATGCTCTGCTCCATGCACCTTGACAAGATCCTTCCAATGTATTCTACCGATGTAGAGTTCGAGATTTCCGAGGAAGATGTATGGAAGGAGAAAATGGCCGAAGACTCCGTCAGTTTCTCCTTTGGTCGACTGGCCCACGAAGGTGTGTGTAAGATTCGCATGATCGGACACATGAATGCCCTGCATGATCTGTCCAGGCTCAACGAGTTTGTGCCCGGCGATGGGGTACACACGTGTGTTCTCGATCTTTCCGGTGTTGACCTGGTCGATACTTATGGCGGGCAGACGCTCATGGATCTGGCACGGAAATGCCGTGATCAGGGCATGCGGGTAGGCGCATTCGGCGCCAACGAATACGTTCAGGAGCTTCTCGGGTATCTCGCGGCGGATAATGTAATGTACCTGTACGACACCGAAGACGCTTTGTTGGAGAATATGCTGAACCTGTAATGGTAGTTTGTCCATCAAACAGTCCACTTTCCGGCCTGACACGTACTTGATTGTTGAGGTGGTTGAATTCATGCAAGGTCGAAACGGAACCGGAATTCGTTGTTTTTCAGGCCGGTAGGGCCGGCATGTTTTATAGAAAAGATCCAGCAAGACCTCCTCAAAGCCCCGTTCGGGGCGACATATCGGTCTTTGTTTCTGCTACAGACATAAGATGCCAGGCGGCGCTGGGGTATCCCGAAGTCCGCTAAGCAGATAGTGAAAGCCGGGAAACGGGACTCGACCAGTTTTCACAAGAGGTCGGGCATAATGCCGTGAGCCGGCTGCGAAACTTGGGTTAAGACGCTCTCATTCGGGTTCAGAACGAAAAATCTTGCGTTCATCCTCTTTCCCAACCGCTTTTTTCCGGGCTGGTATTCGAACAGCTTCAGGAAAGAATGTGCTTGAATTCCACCCCCGGACGTTATACAGGGTAATGTGGTAATATCAAGTTTCTCGCTTACTTTCACTAAGCAGTTTCCCTTCGGCAGAAGGAATAAAATCAACGCGTTTGGGTCCTGCGCACTCTATATTTGGGGTATGGAATTCGGCATTGGCGATGAGCGGTTTGGTATGAGGGGGTAGAAATCGCGGGGGCGCGGGTGGGAAGTTAGCAAAATCTTTGCCCGGCGGAAAGAAAATGTGTATATTCTAGGTCTTTGCAGGCCGCACGGAATACCCCGGTTAGCCGGTGGACACCTTGACATTTCTTTCAGGAGCCCATGTGCGTGGATTATAATGGGGTTTAACTGCTTAAGTAGATCAGAATAAAAAATGCGCGAGTTTATAACGTCTATTGTGTCACTACTTCATAAGTAAGTAGAGCAAAGGAGTAGCGTACGTATGGATCTTAAAAGAATTCTTTTAACACTGGCACCGGTTGCCGTGGCAGTGGTTGTCGGGGGGTGTAGTAACAATTGGCCTTATCAGCCGGATTTTCACGTACAACCCGAAGCTGAAAACCTGGTTGTTGGGGTATTTAGTCCATATGAATTGTTTAATATTAACTCAAACGTCCAAACGTGCAATCCCTCAATTTCGCAGGATACAACCGAGTACAAGGGTTGTATGTTGTGGCTAAATTTCGATGGTCAGCTCAATGTAAACGTAGCAGACCATATACAAGGGTATACCACTGAAGGAGTCCCTCAGCACGATCGAATTACTATTACTGACACCAACAACACCGTGGTGTGGTACATGAAGAATACGGAAATGGGCATTCCGGCTACCGAGCACATTCAGGATCCAGAATGGTCGACCCATTCCGATTACATTGCCTGTCTTGGTGACGTGGGCGTGGGAATTCTCGCTAATGATTATCGTGCCTTTGCAGTCAATGTGAAATCGCGTGCGGTTATGCAGCTCTGTAATAAACCAATCAGTGACGTTGCGACACCACATTTTTGGGTAGAACGCGGACCTACATCTGGCGCCGCCGGAACGGTATCCTACTCGGATGAAATAGAGGGATTTGCCGATTCGGCTTCCATTGCCTCATTTTTTGGTACCGATCAGGTTCAGATCGTCTATTCGGACAATCACTCGGCGATCAACTTCGTGGACTATACGAAAGGTACGCCAAAATCAGGAACTCTACGTAAACCGGAAGGCAAAGAGAATTGGGTGTTTGAGAGTCCCTTGATATCACCTAATGGTCACTGGGTGGTCTACAATTGCGCTCAGAAAATTAACGGGAGAGTCTATTCGGCGTACGCACAGCGACTAGATACGCTGTCCACACCAATACTCATCTCGGAAAACGGAGTCGCACCACACTGGTGGATGCATCCCGAATTCAATGAACTTTATGTAATATACTCTACCATAAACGGTCCCTATCTGATGACTACAGATAGGTATACCTATGAATTGGAAGCAGGTGGAACCCTCGGCAGAACTTACAAAGTTAAGGTCAAGGCAGCCGTCAGCGACCTCCCCAGTCATGCCGGGTTCAGCATTGAAGGGAATCCCATATTGCTAATCAAGCTTCCCTTCAAAGGCGGATTGTCGCCTGATGGACGCTACTTGGCAACAGGATACCAATACACCTTTATGGCCGCGTTACGTTAACGAAATACTCAACGCAAATACTGATTTAAACATATGGAGACTTTGAAAATGAGAAAGATGCAGAAGATAAGGCTTCACCAGAAGAAGGCGGACATCGGAATCTTGGCAACTGCTTTTTGTTTTGGCGTTGCGGCTTCCTTGGCCCTTTTCGGTGTCCCGAAATCTAAAGTGACAATTGGACCCGAGGCTCTGACTCCTTGGGGGAATGTGGGCGGATGTGGAGGCGGCGGTTCTGGTGGCGGTTCTGGTGATGGAATAAAATGGATAGGGTCCGGCGTCAGCGGAGGTTTGATTGACATCGAGGTGTTACCGAAATTTAATTTCGGACAGAATTTTCAAAATTTCACGATTGCACCCCGTTTTAGTTTTAAACCGACTTGGACCACTATCGTCGGCATATCCGTCCCCGTGGTTTCAAAGACCGGAGAGTCTCAGTTTACAACAGCAGTCGAGCCAAGTGACCGAACAACTGGGGGGCTCGGTGACCTTTCAGTTGATATAGCTAGGAGTTTTGGGATGAGTGGACAGCATTCACTTTCTCTGGCGCTTACAGTCCCGACAGGACAGTATGACATAAAGCGTGGGCCGGACAATGGCGAAGAATTCCTGCCTTCGAGCCTTCAAAAAGGAGGCGGTATTTACAGCGCAACTCTGGGCCTAAGCACAACAAAGGATGTTGAAGATGGTATGTGGATGTTCGATTTAATTTCGTTCAGCTATCCGTTCAATATGAAGCTTCTCTCCGGTCAAAATGAAATGATGGAAGAGTACTTCCCGCAGGAAATGCAGGAGAATAGGCCGGGTAATTCCAAAAATGAACGCTTCTACTACCGATTTAAACCTTACGGCGAGAGCGATCTTGGTGCATTTACACCGCCAAGCCTGTCCAGTGGAGTTTATTATGCATACCGTGGTATTGCCGGGTATACCCATTCTTGGGGAGTTACGTTTTCAGCACCTTTGGGCGTTGCTTTTGTAAATGGACCAAACCCGAATGTGTATGACCCTCGTCCCGACCCTGATCACCAGGCATGGAGTGGGGCGTTCGCCTATGGGATGGAAATTCATCGAAACAAATTGCCTATTTTCATGGCTGTATCTCTACCGATACATGCCAAAGCTCCAGAAGTAGATGAATATGGCGGAGAAAAAAAGTGGGAAAATCAATCCGAAGGTATTTACAACCTTGAACCATTCAGAAAATGGAATGCGCCCGATTGGAGTGACTTCGGGCAGCAATGGACCTTCGCACTAGGTTTCAAAGCGACGCTGTTCTAAAACAAGTACGGAAAGGAATAATGATGAATACGAAAAAAAAGGTCTTTTTGACGGCTGTTTCTGCTATTTTGGCATTTGTTCTTATGCAATGTTCTGAGAACGGAGATTCCGGGACAAATCCTACTGGGAATGGCAAGGATACAACCCAGGATTCCATGCAAGTTTGTACCATCGAAAGCGATGATTATTTCGAGCTGGTGAATATTGAATCCTCGGACACATTTTCAGTGGGTGATACGATTGAGGTTAAATATAGAGTTGATAAGGAATATATCAATGGAATTCTGATGAAAATATCCCTTGACAACGGCATTGAGGTAACTGGAATAAACACCGGTAAACAGATCCCCTTGCCGGAGGGGGATGGTCGGTATCGATGCGGGTCCTATACCTGGGTGATCGGGGAAGAGGCCGGGGACGTTGGGTATGAGGCTTCCAATACCGCTCTGCTGATCATGTCGGATTACAGTCAGCAATCTTTGTTTACGGCTTTTACCGACAAGAAGTTCACGATTCTCAATTAGTTTAGGAAAGAACTTCTGTTTATGCAAAACCAGAACACCACAATTCTCATTCTCGGCTGCGGAGGGTTTATTGGATCGCATATCCTTCCGCGGCTGCTGAATGAAACTCAACACCGGGTGATCGGGATCGATGTGAACGCTTCGAAAATTGAAGAGTTCCTGGCTCACCCGCGCTTTACATTCGAACAACTCGACGTGCACGACACCAATGCGGTGCGAATGCACGTCGGGAAGTCCGATGTGGTGATCTCTTTGGTTGCATTGTGTAATCCGGCACTTTATAACACTATCCCCCTCAGCGTTATCGACATCAATTTTACCCGGCCGATGGAACTGGTTGGGATGTGCGCGGAAATGAAAAAGTGGCTCATTCATTTTTCCACGAGTGAGATTTACGGGAAAACCGTTGCCGGGGTCGCCGGTGGTGTGTATGACGATCCCGAGCGGTATGTGCTCAAAGAAGACGAAAGTCCGCTTATTCTCGGACCAATCACGGCTCAGCGATGGAGCTATGCTTCGGCGAAACAGCTTCTGGAACGCCTCATCTACGCCTACGGATTCGAACAGGACCTGGCCTACACCGTGATCCGCCCGTTCAACTTCATCGGGCCCCGTATGGATTTCATTCCGGGGGTTGACGGAACCGGGACTCCACGGGTGCTTGCCTGTTTCATGGAGGCGCTCCTCGAGAATAAACCGCTCAGACTCGTCGACGGCGGTACTAATCGCAGGACCTTTACCTTTGTCGAAGATGCGGTCGATGCGGTCATGGGAGTGTTGAACAACCCGGCCGAGGCGCGGGGGCAGGCATTCAATATCGGTGATCCCCGCAATGAGGTAAGTGTGGCCGAACTCGCCGATATGATGATTGATCTCTATCGCGAACTCCGGCCCGAATCCCGGGGATGGGAGCTTCATACAGTTTCAGTATCGGGACGGGAATTCTACGGAGAGGGCTACGACGACTCCGATCGCCGTGTTCCCGATATCACAAAAGCCCACCGGTTACTCAAATGGAAACCGAAAACCCCTTTACGCGACGCCTTGAAAACGACTATTGCGTATTATATCGAACACTACGCTTCTCTCATCGACGGTGTATCCGAACGCTCCGCCTCCGACACGGGCGGGGTTTAGGCTTTTTACGGTTGTTGAGGCGGAGACGGAATGAGCGATGACTCACAATGTTCCCTGTTTGTTCCCGCCTACAATGTTGCGGCACACATCGAGTCGGTTATTGAACGAATACCGAGTGAGATGTGGAGTAGAATACGGAACTGTTGGGTTATAAACGACGGGTCAAGGGATACCACCGGAACTGAAATCGAAAAACTTTCGGAACGGTTCAAGAAAATTCGTCCCATACAGTTCAAACAAAATCGCGGTTACGGCGCGGTAGTGAAACACGGATTCGGTTTGTGTCGAAAGGATAACGTGGACGTTGGTGTGTGTCTTCACGCCGACGGACAATATCCACCCGAGTCGATTCCGGAGTTTCTGAAAATGATTGATAGCGCGGGATTCGACATACTGCAAGGATCCCGCCATGCGGGGGGCGCCGCTCTGGCGGGAGGAATGCCCTTTTATAAATTTGTGGCCGGTAAGGCCCTGACGTTCTTTGAAAATCTTGTTTTCGGTTTGCACATGACCGACTATCACAGCGGGTTCATGTTCTACAGTCGCAAAACACTGAATATCGTCCCCGTCGAGCGACTCAGTTGCAGCTTTGATATCGATCTGGAAATCATTGCCTCGGCTCGAGCGTTTGGTCTGAAAATCGGCGAGGCCGCGATACCGACTCGATATGCGGATGAAGAATCGAACCTGAACCCGATTGGTTACGGATTTCGAGTCCTGGGAGTGATGGTGAAATATCTGACTGGACACTATCGGAAACTCAGGAGGGCGAAATGATAAGTATGATATTTCCTCAAACGAAGCCACGTATGATGAAATCCGGAAATACGTACTCATACTCAGTCCTTGCGCAAAGCGCCGGGACGGTTCTCGAGTCCCGAATCTTTGAGCGGAAGATAAACGAGTATCGAACCCCTGAAAGGAGCCGATCATGGTTCTGATTACCGGTGGCGCCGGGGTAATGGGTCGGGCGTTAGTCCGAAAGCTTCGGGAAAAAGGAAAGAAGATTCGTATCTTCACGCTTCCCGGCGATCCCGGAGTAAAGGAAATCGAGGATCTCATTGACGATGTACGGTACGGGGATATCGCTGATCCCGAATTGGTTGCCGGGATCTGTGACGGGGTCAAGACGGTATACCATCTGGCGGCGATAATCATTACCTCGGATGAGGCGCTCTATGAAAAAGTTAATGTGGGTGGTACAAAAAACCTTGTCAATGAGGCTGAAAAAGCCGGAGTCAGGCATTTCATACACGTTTCGTCGGCTTCGGTCGTGTATCCCAGGCCTACGCCGTACTCCCATTCAAAACGAATGGCCGAAGAGATCGTTCGCGAGTCTGGTTTAAACTACACGATCGTACGCCCTACACTGGTGTACGACAGAGAACGGGGGGGGCAGGAGTTCGATCTGTTTCTCGACTACCTGAAGAAGTTCCCGGTCGTGCCGTTTATAGGACGCGGGTCCGCGATAAAACGACCGGTGTTTGTGGGGGACATAATAGCAGGCCTGGTGGCGTTGGCCGACAAACGTAGAGCCCGTGGTAAGACATACAATTTCAGCGGAGGAGAGCGGATTACGATGATCGCTTTCACTCGGTTATGTCTTCGGCTGATGGGCATACCGCAAAAGCCCATCGTTCACGTACCGGTATGGATCTGTCGGGTGACCGCGTCGGTAATGGAAAGAACAATGCGGCTTCCGCCCCTTCGTTGGCCGGTTATTGCGGGGGTTACTCAGGATGCCGACCTGGATCCGACGGCGGCAACACGGGATATCGGATATCATCCCGCAAAGGTGGGAGAGGAGTTGGTGCGGTGTTTCCCACGGAAGCCAAGATACCGAAAGCCGTGAGTCGGAAGTGAAACTCGGGTTAAAACACAGGCTGTTGGCAAACTGAAAACGGTATATTATACGCCGTTAGGAAACGGTAGGGTTGGCTCTTTGTTCAGAAATTGGATTTTTATATTTTTAGGTTTTGTTCTTTCCTTCAACCATAGGGAGGCTATATGAGACGCATTACTACTTTACTGGCGGCTCTTGGCGTTGTTCTGACAACCACAACCATGGGTTTTGCACAGGAAACGGATACATTGGTGGTTACGGCTCGCCTGGTCGAGATTCCTGGAACATTTCCGCCCAACGATTTGTACAACTATGTGTATGTCATGAAATACCGGGTGCTGGAGGTGGAAGAGGGTGAATACGGCGACAAGGAAATCCTTGTTGGTCACTACAACCCGCTCATTCCGCGCAAGCAGATCAACGACAAAATGGATGAGTATGTCGAAGGGGATATCGAAAAATTTGAAGAAGGCGCCAAGCACAGACTTGTGTTGATCACTCCAATCGAAACAGTCTGGAATGAGGCGGTGGAGGATGAATATTTCGATCAGGATGTGGACAAATACTATGCTCTTGAAACCAAAACGGTGAAGAAGTAGTCAAGGTTTTGAAAGGAACGCTTTTCCATGATTTTCTCTTCCCATATATTCCTTTTCTACTTTCTGCCGGCCGTCTTGTTTTTCTATTACTTGATGGTCTTTGCCGGCGTATCGTTGAGTTGGATAAACTTGTTTGTCACGATTATGAGTTACGTATTCTACGGATGGCTTCATCCGTGGTTCGTGACTCTTATGTGGATATCGACGATTGTTGACTATGCTTGCGGGAGGGCAATTTCACAACCCGACAAGCTAACAAAACTCAGAGATTTCAAGGGGAGTGACTTAATTGATGAACTGAAATCGATAAACGTTTTCTACCCGTTTTTTATCGGTATAATGGCGATCTACAATCAATTTGTGGATTCCGAGGAGCGTCGCACCAGGTTCATCAGAAATTTTGCACTCGGAACATCGATGGCCGTCAATCTCGGCTTGCTGGGATATTTTAAGTACGCGGGTTTTTTCACCATAGGAGTGAATAAACTCATGGAGGTATTCGGCTTTGGGCCGGAAATGCTGCCGGTACTGAATGTATTCCTGCCTGCCGGCATATCGTTCTACACATTTCAGACGATGAGTTATACGATAGACGTGTGGCGGGGGGATGCACCCGCGGTGAAAGATATGCGGACATTCTCGTGTTTTGTTGCCTTGTTCCCGCAGTTGATCGCCGGTCCGATTATACGATATAACACGGTTGCCGAACAGCTTTCGTTCCGAAAGCATGACCTCAGCACGTTTGCTTCGGGCGCAGCCATTTTCATCACCGGGCTCGGCAAAAAGCTTCTGTTGGCCGATGCGGCCGGGCAGGTTGCCGACGCGGCGTTCGGTGCGGATTCACCGGGTGTTATTGTCTCCTGGTGGGGAATTCTGGCGTACAGTTTCCAGATCTACTTCGATTTCTGCGGTTATTCCGATATGGCGGTAGGGCTGGGGCGAATGATGGGATTTGAGTTCATCAAGAATTTCAATGCCCCATATCGCTCCGACAGCATTTCGGATTTCTGGAACCGGTGGCATATTTCGCTGTCCACCTGGATTCGGGATTATCTGTATATAGCCCTTGGAGGAAATAGAAAAGGTGCTGCCCGGACGTACTACAATCTGGTTACGGCCATGTTTCTCTGTGGTTTATGGCACGGAGCCAAGATGACTTTTGTTCTGTGGGGAGTATTCCATGGGGCATTTCTGATCTGGGAGAGAACAATGGGGCGTCAGCCGTTGTACAGAAATCTCCCATGGCCTGCGCGCCTTGCTATAACTAACGCCATCGTGCTCTTTGGTTGGGTACTTTTCCGGGCGCCTTCGCTCGATCAGGCGGTTCTGTATTGGGGTTCCATGGTAGGTGCGGTAAAACCCGCGGCTTCGGCCGGTTTGCTCGCCGCCGAACTGTTCAGTCCCAAACACCTGTTTGAGATGCTGGTGTGCGCGTTTTTCGTTTGGCAACCGATTCAGGCCCATGAATGGGTAAAAACACTGACCGGTCCCAAATTTGTGATCCTGGGATTTCTGCTGTTGCTGTCTATCGTTACGATGTTCACGACGGCATTCAGCCCGTTCTTGTACTTTCAATTTTAGCAGTGGAGCACTACGATGTCCGACAAAGCGAAACTGATCTTTGTCATATTTTTCCTTTTCGTGATCTATATCGTTCCGGCGGTTCAGGCCGTTGTCGAATTCTCCGGAGAAAAACCGGAAGAAGGCGCTCCGGCACCGACTTTGATCGAAAAGCTGCAGCGACTTCAGCCGTTCGATTTTTTCGAGGATTCTTTTATAACCCCATATCGACGGGCGAATGAACTGGCCGAAAACCTCGATACCCTTGCGGCACGTGTATCGGCGGCCCGCTCGGAGGTCGAGAAAGCGTCCAGACTTGCCGAAGAAGCATCGGCATCGGCGAGTGCGCTAGAGGAGGAAGAAGCCGACTCGGTTGATTTGGAGGACATCTGGTGGGAAACCGAGGCTGAGAGTAAAATATCTGAAGCCCGGTTTGCCGCAAAGGACGTGCTGAATAGAAAACTCAAGATCAACCGGCATATTACGGCTGATGTGAAAAAACCGAAGCACAAGGTTTTCCAAAAGGTCGAATATCGCCTCGAGGCCTTGGGGGACAGTGTTATCGCAGGGGCATCGATCGAATCGGTAGACAACGAACTCTCGTCGATTGCCGTTACGGTCGATTCCCTCACGCAGGCGTATCCGACCTACACGGCCTGGCAGGCAATCGGTCTTGCTGGTGAGGCGTTCGTAACTTCGACATTCTTCTCCGAACATTACATTCGAGAGTATGAATCGGAAATGGAAGACGTCTCGATTTTTGCCAACACGGTCCGCCCATGGATGCAGTTTTTCCAGTACATGATCATGGAAGATACCGGACCCGAAGCACTCGCGGGAAAAGACGGATGGTTATTCTTCAAGCCGGGATTCGATTACCTGGTACGTCCCTCTATTTATGATAAGCGCTCCGGTGTAGTCGATGCGAATGACGGCACGAACACCGCGTTCAAAGAAGACCCGATCTCGACAATGGTCAATATGCGTGACCAGTTCAAGGAACGCGGAATCGATCTCCTTATGGTTGTGATACCGGGAAAACCGGCGGTGTATCCGGACTACATTTCACCGTCTTATGGGGTCGAGGATGCGTGTAAGCTTTCACACTCGGTTGAACTCATCGGCCGTATGCGAGACGCCGGTCTTGATGTGGTGGATCTGTTCGGACCGTTTGCGGAAGCCCGGAAAAAGGATGAAGAGGCCGGTGACAAACTATATCTGGCCACCGACACTCATTGGAAAGCGCGGGGTCTGAAACTGGCGGCCGAAGAAGTAGCAAAGCGTATTCGTCGGTATCCTTGGTATCAGGATGGAGATACGGAGTACAAAATCAAGGAATTGAAGGTCATGCGTGACGGCGATGTGGGAACCATGAGTCAGCTTCCGGATTTTGTCGTACGAGACTTGGGGATGAAGTTTCCGCTTGAGGAAACGCCGTGTTTTCAGGTGCACGAGGTGGTTCGTGATCAGGATGGTAACGTTAAATACGAACGTCCATACAAAGACGACTATTCGAGCAATACGAAAATCATGCTGCTTGGAGACAGCTTTTCACGTATTTACCAGACCGATGAACCTAGAAATGCGGGCTGGATAAGTCATTTGGCGTTTCATCTGAAACAGCCGCTTTCGACTATCGTGAACGACGGCGGGGCCTCGACGCTGGTTCGCGAAACGCTGGATCGGAAAATTGAGGAAGCCGAGCGGAAGGGAAGGCCGACACTGCTCGATGGGAAAAAACTGGTGGTATGGGAATTTATCGAACGTGATTTCCGGTTCGGTGCCGAGGGATGGAAGCAGATCGATCTGTAGCGGTATCGGTCACAGTGGTTGGGTCCGGAGAAGCAGATGTTTATGGAGTCGGTCGTTTACCGGTGAGCCGAATCTCGCATCCGGAACCGAGAAGAAGATTTATTGGTGAATTCAAATATCAAGGAGTCGGATGTCCATGAATAGAATAGCGGTTTCGGTCCTCATCTCGACCGTATTTACAATCGGTTCGTTTGCAAAACCATATGAGGATCTCGTCCCCGACTTTGATAGGCGAGAGTCTGATGCCATGGTTCGCAAAGTCCCCGTACCGACCCGGGCGAATCTCGACTATGCGGCATACAATGCCAATCCGGTCTGGTATGATCAACAGAAGGTGCGCCCCAAGCCGAATGAAAAGGCGCGCAAACTGGAGCAGATCACGTTTAATGGAGTGATTTCCGGCCCGGTAAACGATATCGCGGAAACTCCTTTGACAAAAGAGGAGCAGGAAAACCCAATGGCCTGGGAACCGCTGTATCGCGCGCTCTGGGACGTCGTGAAGGATCAGGGCTTTCAGACTCTGGCCGGTAAAATCAATGGGTACAAATGGGGTGATGTACGTACCTATCAGCCGTACCAGCGCTTGGCCGCCGTGTATCTGCACGGCGAGGGAGAGGATACGGAACTATGGGGACGTATTGAATTCAGCCCCTGGGCCAAAAATGTACGACGTGCTGTCACCGATGAAAACAAAGACGGGTATCGGGAGCTGTATGCGAAGATCGACCTGAGCCACATTCCCGAGGAGGCACAACGGAAGGCGTTTGAATGGATACGCTCCGAGTATCAGAGCAGGCGATTGAATCGTCAGGGAGTTATCGACTGGATAACCGCGCTCGCCTCGTATTGGTATCCGACAAAAAACACCGACATTCTTGAGAATGAAGGCACCTGGCCGGACGATCAGACCGAAAAGAAAGTCGTCAAGACCATGAACGGGGTAACTGTCGAGGATCCGATTGCTGTCGTGCGCGGCAGACCGACCGGAGACATAAACGAACCGGTCTATAACGTTTATGTTGTTGAAGGCCTGGAGGCAAAGAAGAAGGAAAAAGACGGTGTCCTAAGCATAGAGAATAAGCAGATGGACACCACCGTCTCCGAAAACTTCAAGAAAAACGATGAACGGTTTGCGGGCGAAGCCGAAAAACATGGCGGATTCGAAAAATGGGCTGCAAAACAGTCGGCCTTTCTCGATGCTCAGAAAGAGTATCTCGCCGGTCTTCCGGAAGAACAGATGGGATTCGAGGGTAAGGACGGTTTTGTCTTTTTCCGAAAATCACTCGAGTACAGCACCGGGGGCGACTTGGGCGAGCAGGCGGATGACAAGAATGCTATCCCGCACCTGAAAGATCTGAAGTCGTACCTGGATTCTAAAGACGTGAATATGCTGTTCGTGGTGGTCCCGGTAAAATCCGAGGTGTATTATGAAAATCTACCGGTGGAAGGCGCCCCTTCGGACAAGACAACGATTGTCAATCCGTACAGTCGGAAAATTCTTGCCGATATTCAGAACGCCGGAATCGAGGTGATCGATCTTCTGCCCGCATTCCTGGCGGCAAAAGCCGAAGATGGTGAGCACGATGAGCCGGTGTATCAGAAGCAGGATACACACTGGACAAATCGAGGTCTTCAGATTGCGGCCAAAAAGATCGCCGAGAGAGTAAAACAGTATTCCTGGTATGATGATGCATTGAGTGTCGGGAAAGTGGAATTCGCGATTTCCGACACCACGTTCTCAAAACTGGGGGACATCGTCGATAAGTTGCCCCAGGATGCGCAGACAAAATACCCGGCGGCTATGCTCAAGGCGCAACAGGTAAAAACTCCCGACGGTGAGTTGAACTCCGGCAGCAAGGCCGGCCAGATTATGCTAATCGGCGACAGTTTTACCGGGGTGTTTGAAAGCATTGACCCTAAAGGTGCGGGAGTTGGCTCTCATATCGCCGCCAAAACCGATCTGCCCGTCGATATTATTACCAGTTGGGGAGGCGGCCCGTTGGTACGCAAGAAGATGATGCGTGCTCGAAGCAAGGATATGGACGGCAAAAGACTGGTTGTCTATATGATGGTTGCCCGCGATCTCTATGATTACTCGATGGGATGGCAACCGCTGCAGAGTAAATAGTGCCTGTCCGGAAACCCGCTTTAGTGCCTGGGCCAAGCGAGAATGTGACTGGCGAGGCGTCACAAAGAGGCGTATCCACGGAGATACGGCGATTTGGGACAACGAAGCCAGGCGCAATCGCAGCCGGTCGAGGCGCTGAATGGGGTTTTCGGACAGGCACTAAATAGCAACCGGAGTTGTTCGTAGTGAATCAGGGGCGTGTCGAAAAATGGAGAAAGTCGAATACCTCCATACTTTCGGCGCGCCCTTCTTGCGCGGGGAAGAGCGCGTTGATAATTGCCGGATGGTACACTGGAGCGTACGATCCGGAGGCGAGATACCTTACCTGCCGGATTTAGCCCAAGTTTCGCAGTCGAGAGCGAGCATTATGCGTAAGATGTTGTGCGAG